>NZ_JBJLSK010000019.1:0-86770 GCF_050871965.1 Kineococcus lubricus | reverse complement strand
CACCGGCCGCCCCCGCCGCGCGGGCGGCCGCGGTCCCCTCCCCCCCCCCCCCCCCCCCCCCCCCCCCCCCCCCCCCCCCCCGTTCAGGGGGTGGTGCGCTCGACCGGGATCAGTCGACGTCCACCCAGTCGAGGGTGCGCTGCACGGCCTTCTTCCACCCGGCGTAGCCGTCGGCGCGCTGCTCGTCGTTCCACGAGGGCTCCCAGCGGGCCCCCTCGTTCCAGTTCTCCCGCAGCTCGTCGAGGTTCTTCCAGAACCCGACGGCCAGACCGGCCGCGTACGCGGCCCCCAGCGCCGTCGTCTCGGCCACGACGGGCTTGGAGACGGGGACGCCGAGGACGTCGGCCTGCAGCTGCATGCAGAGGGTGTTCGCGGTGATCCCGCCGTCGACCTTCAGCACCTCGACCGCGACACCGGAGTCGGCCGACATGGCCTCGGTGACGTCGCGGCTCTGGTAGCAGATCGCCTCCAGGGTGGCGCGGGCGATGTGGGCGTTGGTGTTGTACCGGGACAGCCCCACGATGGCGCCGCGGGCGTCGGAACGCCAGTACGGGGCGAACAGGCCCGAGAACGCCGGCACGAAGTAGCAGCCGCCGGAGTCCTGCACCTGGCGGGCCAGCGACTCCGACTCCGCCGCGCCGGAGATGATGCCGAGCTGGTCGCGCAGCCACTGCACGGCCGACCCGGTGACGGCGATGGAACCCTCGAGGGCGTAGACGGGCTTGTCGTCGTTGAACTGGTAGCAGACCGTCGTCAGCAGGCCGGCCTTGGAGCGGACCAGTTCCTCACCGGTGTTCAGCAGCATGAAGTTGCCGGTGCCGTAGGTGTTCTTGGCCATGCCCGGGTCGAAGCAGACCTGGCCGACCATGGCGGCCTGCTGGTCGCCGAGGATGCCGGTGAGCTTGACCTCGCCGCCCAGCGGGCCCGTCGGCAGGGTCGTGCCGTAGCCCTGGGTGTAGGAGGACGGCTTGATCTCGGGGAGCATCGCGCGCGGGATCCCGAAGATCTCCAGCAGCTCGTCGTCCCACTGCAGGGTCTCGAGGTCCATGAGCATGGTGCGGCTGGCGTTGGTGACGTCGGTGACGTGGACGCCACCGCGGGGTCCGCCGGTGAGGTTCCAGACGAGCCACGCGTCGGTGTTGCCGAAGATGGCGTCACCGGCCTCGGCGGCCTCGCGCACCCCCTCGACGTTCTCGAGGATCCACTGGATCTTGCCGCCGGAGAAGTACGGGGCCGGGGGCAGGCCGGTCTTCTGCCGGATCGTCTGGCCGCGCTCGTCGCGGTCGAGCGCGGAGGCGAGGCGGTCGGTGCGGGTGTCCTGCCACACGATCGCGTTGTAGTACGGGCGCCCGGTGTTCTTGTTCCAGACGACGGCGGTCTCGCGCTGGTTGGTGATGCCCAGGGCGGCGAGGTCCTTGGCCGTCAGGTTGGCCTGGCGCAGACCGGACTGGATGACCGAGCTGGTGCGTTCCCAGATCTCGATCGGGTCGTGCTCCACCCAGCCCGGCTTCGGCATGATCTGGGTGTGCTCGAGCTGGTACTTGGCGACCTCGTTGCCGCTGTGGTCGAAGACCATGAAACGGCTGGAGGTGGTGCCCTGGTCGACGGCGCCGACGTACTGGGGGGCGGGGGTGTCGCTCATGTCTGGTCCGTCTCTCTTCGTCGAGTGTCAGTCGTCGGTGTGGACGCGGCCCTCGGGCTCCGCGGCGTCCTGGTCGGGCAGGTGGCGTTCGACGAGCACCTTGTAGAGGGCGCCGCCGATGAGGCCGCCGATGACCGGGGCCACGATCGGGACCCAGAAGTAGAACGAGCCGCCCGGTTCGCGCATGGCCGTGTCGTACCCGGTGAGGAACGACGCCAGCCGGGGACCGAAGTCGCGGGCCGGGTTGATGGCGTAACCGGCGTTGCTGCCCCACGCGAACCCGATGGCGACGACGATGAGGCCGACGATGAGGGGGGCGAGGTTGGCCGCCGGCGGCATGGCCTTGGCCTGGGAGACGGCGAAGATGAGGAACACCAGGATGGCGGTCCCGACGACCTGGTCGAGGAACGCGCCGCCGATGGTGACGTTGGTGCCCGGGAGGGTGGAGAAGATGCCCTGGGTGTCGTACGTGTGGCCGGGGTCGACCCCGTCGATGGGGCCGGCGTAGACCCAGCGGACGATGAGGGCCGCGACGAAGGCGCCGAGGAACTGGGCCACCGAGTACGGCAGCACCTTCTTCCACGAGAAGCCCTGGAAGACGGCCAGGGCGATGGTCACCGCGGGGTTCAGGTGCGCGCCGGTGGTACGGCCGGCGACGTAGATGCCGAAGGTGACCCCGAGGCCCCAGGCCCAGTGGATGGAGTCGTTGTCGCCGTTCTGCCCGGCGACGACCTGGGCGACGACGCCCACGCCGAACAGGATGAGGATGGCGGTGCCGGCGAACTCCGCGAGCAGTTCGCCGGTGAGGGTGGGGGTGCGGGGCACGGGGCGGGCGGGGGCCGCCGCCGAGGACCTGCTGTGGGACATGGGGAACTCCACGTTGAGTCGAGTTTCACGGCGTTTGCGCCGTGGTCGTGAAGGTAGGAGGGAGGTTCCCGCGCGTCAACGCCACCCGTTCGACCATGTCGAACGATCGCTCCCCGGCCCCCACCCGCCGAGTCCTCACCCTCCGTAGTCGTTCACCCGGACGGCTCAAGGTCGCGGCCCGACCTGCCGATGACGCGACCATGACCGCGCTGAGCACCCCGACCGCCCCGGGGCCGCGCCCTGCGCCCACCCCGTCCGAGCTGGACGCGATCCTGCGCGAGGGGACCCTGCGCACCGTCTTCCAGCCCGTGCACGAGGCCGCCACCGGTCGTCCCGTCGCCCTGGAGGCCTACGTCCGCGGCCCCGCGGACTCCGGCCTGTCCACCCCCGCCCACCTCTTCCGCGCCGCGGCCGTCGCCGGCCGCGTGGCCGAGCTGGACCTCGCCGCGCACCGCACCGCCCTGCGCGACGCCACTTCCCTCGGGCTGGCCGCCCCCTGGACGCTGTTCCTCAACTCCTCCCTGGAGGGCCTGCCGCCCGCCGGCGCACCCGGCCTCGACGCGCCCGGCCTCGACGCGCCGGGTGTCCCGGTCGTCGTCGACGTCCACGCCCGCAGCCTGCTCACCCACCCCGGCGCCGGCCTGCGCCTGGCCCGCCGCGCCCGCGCCGCCGGCTGGGGCGTCGCCCTCGACGGCGTCGGCGCCGACCTCGGCGTCCTGGCCCTGCTGCCCGTGCTGCGCCCCGACGTCGTCAAGCTGGACCTGCGGCTGCTGGCCCGGCGCACCGCCGAGGAGGTCGCCACCGTCAGCGCCCTCGTCGGCGCGCACGCCGCCCGCACCGGCGCGCGCGTCCTGGCCCAGTCCGTCGAGGACGCCGGCGACCACGCCCGCGCCGTGGCGCTGGGCGCCGACCTCGTCCAGGGCTGGGCCGTGGCCCGCGCCGCCCGGCCCGAGGACGTGCTCACCGCGCTGCCCGTACCCACCACCGGCCCGCTGCCCGTCACCACCACCGACCGGCCCACCCCGGCCGACCGGCTCGCCGCGGCCGCCCGGCCCGCCGGCGCCGACGCCGCCGAGCAGGCCCTGACGCACCTGCGGCTGCGCGCCCGGCACGAGCCCGACCCCACCGTCCTGGTCTCCCTGGGCGGCGCCGGCGCCCGCCGGCACGCCGCCGACCTCGGCCCGGTCGCCGTCCGCGCCCACCGCGACCTCGACGGGCACGGCCTGGCCGTCCTGTCCGCCCGCACCGCCTCGGTCGTCCTGGCCCGCCCCGGGGCCGGCTCCGGCGAGCGCACCCTCGTCGTCAGCCACGACCCCGACCTCGTGGCCGACCTCGTCGAGGACGTCCTCACCGGCGAGCGCCCCCCGCACCGCCCCGAACCGCCCGCCCCGGCGCGCACGGTCGACCTGACCGACCTCGTCGCCGACGCCCTCGAGGGCGACCGGCGGACCGGGACCGGCACCGGCCTGCTGCTCGTGGGCGTCGACGGCACCTGCCGGCGCGGGGGCCGCGACGCCGTCGTGCGCCGCATGCGCCGGGCGGTGCGCTCGGTGGACCGCTGGCTGCCGCTGGCCCCGGACCTGTTCGCGGTGCTGCTCACCGGCCTGCCCCGCGCCGGCAGCGAGGGCGTGGTCGAACGGGTCGCCGACGCGCTGCTGATGGCCGTGGAGATCGCCGTCGACGACCACCCCTCGATGTCGGTGAGCATCGGCGCCAGCCTGGCCCCGCAGCGGGCGCTCACCGGGGCCGAGGCCCACCGGCAGGCGCTCGCGGCCCTCGAAACGGCACGCGGTGCCGGAGGTCACTGCGCGCGGATCTGGCCCGTCTGACAAGCTTCCCCGGGAGAACTGGGAACGATCGCACGGCAGCGGTCGACGACGAGGAACCGGTGGGCATGTCGGGGTACTTCGCGCTGCTGCGCGATCCGTTGGTGGCGAGGCCGTTCGTGTCCTCGGTGGTGGCCCGCATCCCGATCGCGACCGCCCCGCTGGGGCTGGTCCTGCTGGTGCGCACCGCCCGGGACAACTACACCCTCGGCGGCATCGTCACCGGCCTGTTCGCCGTGGGCCTGGCCGTCGGCTCCCCGCTGTGGGGCCGCGCGATGGACCGCCTCGGGCAGCCCCGCGTGCTGGTGCCCTCGGCGAGCCTGAGCGGCTTCCTGCTGCTGGTGCTGACCGGGGCCACCGTCTGGACCGCGGTCCCCGCGGCGGTCCTGCCGGTCCTGGCCCTGCTGGCCGGGGCGACCTTCCCGCCGCTGAGCCCGGCGATGCGCTCGACCTGGCGCGTCGTGGTGCCCGACGAGCAGCGGCGGCGGCGCGGCTTCGCGCTGGACGCGGTCGCCGTGGAGTCGATCTTCGTCGGCGGTCCGCTGCTGCTGAGCGTGCTCGTGCTGTTCGGGTTCGTCCCGCTGCCGCTGCTCGTCACGGTCGCCCTGCTCGTCGGCGGGACCCTCGTCTACGCCCGCTCCCCCGGCGCGGCGCACGTCCCGCGGCAGGAGGCGGCCGGGCACGCCCCCGGGGCGGGCTCTGCGCTGCTGCACAGCCCCGGCTTCGTCCTGCTGCTGGTGGTGATGGCCGTGATGAGCATCGGCTTCGGCGTCCTCGACGTCTCGCTGGTCGGCCTGGCCGAGCACCTGCTGGGCTCCGCCGACCGGCTCGGGGCGCTCTTCGCGCCCATCGCCGGCGGCTCGGCCCTGGGCGGCCTGCTCTACGGCAGCCGCGACTGGCGCAGCCCGGACCGGCGACGGCTGCTGGTGACGCTGACGCTGTTCGGGCTGCTGATGTTCGCGGTCGCCGCGGCGGCCGGGGAGGGCGTCCCGCTGGCCGTCCTGGTGGTCGCCCTGTTCGGCACGGGGCTGTTCGTCTCGCCCAACCTCATCGCCGCCCAGTCGCTGGTCGACCGGCTCGCGCCGGCCCACCGGCTGGGCGAGGCGCAGGCCTGGCTGTCGACGGCCATCACGGCCGGCGCCGCGGTCGGCAACGCCGTCGCGGGGGTCCTGCTGGACGCCGCCGGGGCCCGCCTCGCGCTGACCGTGGCGGCCTCGGCCGTCGTGGCGGCGGCGCTGGTGTGCCTGCTCGCCCAGCGGTCCTGGGCGGCGCGCCGACCGGTCGGGGCCGGGACTCACTAGGCTCGCCCCTCGTGACCAGCGTCCCGTCCTCCCGTCCGACCGCCCTCGTCACGGGGGCCACCGCCGGCCTGGGGGCGGCCTACGCGCGCTCGCTGGCCGGACGCGGGTTCGACCTGGTGATCGTGGCCCGCGACGCCGACCGCCTGGCGAGCACGGCCGCGACCCTGCGCGCGGACTTCGGGGTGGAGGTCGAGGTGCTCGTCGCCGACCTGTCCGACCGCGCCGCCCTGGGCCGGGTCGCCGAGCGCGTGGGCAGCACCGCCGCGCCGGTGGACCTGCTGGTCAACAACGCCGGGTTCGGGCTGCGGCAGCGCTTCTTCGACGGCGACCCGGCCGACCACGAGCGGATGTTCGACGTGCTGTGCCGGGCGGTCATGGTGCTGTCGCGGGCCGCGGTGGGGGCGATGGTCCCGCGCGGGCGCGGGTGGGTCCTCAACGTCGGGTCGGTGGCCGGGCTGGTGCCCGGCGGCGGGCACTACTCCGCGGCCAAGGCGTACGTCATCGTCCTGACCGAGACGCTGGCCGGGGAGCTGCGCGGCACGGGCGTGCGGGCCACCGTCGTCGAACCGGGGTACGTGCGCACCGAGTTCCACGCCCGGTCGGGGATGAGGTCCGGCGGCAGCTCGGCGCTGTCGAGCCGGATCTGGCTGGACATCGACGACGTCGTGGACGCCTCGCTGGAGGACCTGTTCGCCGGCCGGGCGGTGAGCGTGCCGACGAAGCGATGGAAGGCGGTCTCGACCGTCCTGGACGTGCTGCCCCGCGGGCTGGTGAGCACGGTGTGGAACCGGATGCCGTCGGGTGCCGCCCGGCGCCACCCCACGCGCGGAGCGTGACCCCGCGCTTTCTAGAACACTCTGTGTGATCGAGGAGTAACGTAGGGCTGTGAACGCTGCCACCTCGGCAGGGACCAGCGAGGTGGTCCCCCCGAGCGGACGAACCGCACCGGACGAAGCCGCCCGGCTGGCCGCCCTGCGCGACTACGTCGACGTCTCGGCGCCCCCGCCGCCGGAGCTGCAGGCCATCGTCCGGCTCGCCACCCGCCTGACCGGGCTGCCCAACGCCGTCGTCAACATCATCGACGAGCAGTACCAGCGGCAGCTGGCCGCCGAGGGCTTCGAGCGCGGGATCGGCGCCCGCACCGACTCGATGTGCCACTACGCCCTGGGCATGGGCGGCCTCGTCCACGCCCCCGACGCCCAGCGGGACGTCCGCTGGGTCGCCAACCCCTGGGTCGACGGCACCCTGGGCACCATCCGCAGCTACGCCGCCGCGCCCCTGCTGACCCCCGACCACCTCGCCCTCGGCACGCTGTGCGTCTTCGACGACTCCGCCCCCAAGGAGCTGACCGAGACCCAGCGCGCCGACCTGGCCGACCTCGCGACGCTGGTCGTCTCCATCTTCGACCGCGAGCGCCGGGCCCGGCTGGTGGCCGCCCACGAGCAGGAGCTCATCCGGGCGCGGGCGACCGCCGAGACCGCGCACGCCCTGCAGGACTCGCTGCTGCCGCACCGGCTGCCGAGCAGCGACCGGGTGCGGGTGACGTCGCGGTACCTGCCCGGGACCGACGGCGCCCGGGTGGGTGGGGACTTCTTCGACGCGATCCGCACCGAGCACGCCTTCGTCCTGGCCATGGGCGACGTGCAGGGGCACGACGCGGAGGCGGCGGCGTTCATGGGGCGGGTCCGGACGGCGGTGCGGGCCTACGTCACCGAGGGCCACGAGCCGTCGGCGGTCCTGGAGCGCGCCAACCGGCTCGTGCACGCCTTCGAGGGGGACCTGTTCGCGACGTGCTGCCTGGTGGCCCTGGACGAGGACACCGGGGAGGTCGCGGTCGCCAGCGCCGGGCACCCGGCGCCGCTGGTCTTCGCGCCCGGCCCGGTCCGCGCGCTGGCGGTCGACCCCGGTCCCCCGCTGGGCGTCGCGACCGACGCGGTGTTCACCGAGGCCCGGCACCGGCTGGTCGGCCGCAGCCGGCTGCTGCTCTACACCGACGGCGTCGTGGAGTGGCCCCGCACGACCGACGGCGGGGAGCAGACCCTGGAGCGGGCGCTGTCCGCGACGGCGGCCGAGCCGGCGGACGCGATCGCGGACCGGGTGCTGGCCCCGGCGCAGCGGGCCGGGAACGACGACGCGGCGCTGCTCGTCGTGGACTACTCCGGGCCCGACCCGGACACCCGCGAGGCCCGGCTGGTGCTGCCCCCCGACACCCGCGCGGTGCGGGTGGCGCGCGACTACCTGCGCGCGACGCTGGCCGAGTGGGCGCTGGTGGGCGCGGCCGACGAGGCCGAGCTCGTGGTCAGCGAACTGGTGACGAACGCGGTCCTGCACACCGGGTCCCCCGCGGCGCTGACGTTGCGCCACGACGTCGCGGGCGCGGTGCTGTGCGTGGGGGTGGAGGACGGGTCGACCCGTCAGCCGCAGCCGCGCGACCCGGGTGAGGACGCGACCGGGGGGCGCGGGATGGGCATCGTGCAGATGGTCGCCCACCGGTGGTGGGTGGCCCCCCGCGGTGACGGCAAGACGGTGTGGGCGGACCTGCTGGTGGCCTGAGCCGGCCCGCTCACTCCACGGGCAGGACCTGCTGGTGGACGGTGACGAACCCGACGAGGACGACGCCGGCCCCGGTGGCCGAGACGCGCCGGCCCGCGCTGGTGCGCCACAGCCACTCCCCCTGCGGGGAGCGGCCGCGGAAGGTGACGCGGAAGGGTTCGCCGGTCGTCGCGGCCCGTCGCACCGCCTGCTCGACCTGGGCGCGGTCGCCCGGGTGCACGTCGAGCGCGAGGCGCTCGAAGCCGACCGGCCCGCGGCCCACGCCGAGGACGCGGCTGGCCAGCTCGTCGAGCTGGACGCGGCCGGTGGCGCTGTCCCACTGCCAGGCACCGGTCTGCTCGTCGGGGAACTGCGGGGACGTGAGCCAGTGCGCCAGCGACGTCACGGTGATGGCGTCGCCGCGCACCACGTAGCCGTTCTCCCGCCCGTGCGCGTCGTCGACCGCGAGGGCGTCGACCAGCCAGGCGAGCTCGGGGTCCTGCCCGGGGGGAGGTTCGTCCCCCCACAGGTCGCGCAGGACGGCGAGCACGCGGGCGGCCCGGGCGGTCCGCCCGTCCTCGCCCCGGCCGGCGCCGTGATCGACCGGTTCTCCCACGGTGTCCCCCCGTCTAGCCTGGCGCGGACACTACCGGTCATCGGTCGATCACGGGACCGAACGCCCCCCGGGTGGCTCAGTCGAGGATGGCGCCCGGGTTGAGGTTGCGGCCGGGGTCGACCCCGGCGAACAGCGCGCCGACGATCTCGGCCCCCGCCGGGGACAGGTCGTCGGTGACCCACCGCTTGTGCTCGCGGCCGACGGCGTGGTGGTGCGACAGCGTCCCGCCGTTGTCGATGAACGCCTGCTGGATGGCGCCCTTGATCGTGTCGTACGCCTCCAGGCCGTCGCGGTCCGTGGGCGGCTGGAAGGCGAAGGTGAAGTACTGGCACGCCCCGGAGTGGTAGCTGTGCGAGAGGTGGCAGAAGACGAACCCCTTGATGCCGACCTCGGCGAACGCCTTGTTGGCGGCGGCCACGACGTTGTCGTGCAGCGTCTTCAGCGTCGTCCAGGACGAGGACGTCTCGGACACGTCGCCGTAGGCGCCGCGGTCGAGGATGAAGTCGCGGATGTAGGGGGTGTCGAACTTCTTCTGGTCGTACAGCGTGCCCGGCCCCGAGCCGACGCCGAAGCCGCCGTGCTTCTTGACGATCTCGCCGACGAGCTGCTTGTTGCGCCGCACGTGCAGCGCCGAGCCCTCGAACCCGATGAACGACAGGCACATCTTCGACAGGTCGAAGCCCTTGCGCTTGCTGGCGTACAGCTGGACGCCCTTGTTGAGCAGCTGCCCGAGGGTGCTGCCCTTCTTGGAGGTCGCGAGGGTGAACTGCGTCTCCATCTCGTCCGAGACGCGGGTGATGCTGGGTGCGGCGTCGGAGGCGGCGATGTCGTGCATCGCCTTCAGGCCGCTGCCGTAGTCGGGGAAGAAGTAGGCCAGGATGACCCGCTCCTCGGCCGTCCGGTGCACCTGGACGGTGGCCTCGGTGATGATCCCGAGCCGGCCCTCGCTGCCCAGGACCATCTCGCGCACGCTCGGGCCGGCCGACTGCACGGGCACCTCGGCGGTGGCCACGAGCCCCTTGGGCGTCACGACGCGCACGGCGCGGGTGATGTCGGCGATGTCGCCGAAGCGGTCGGACTGCATGCCCGAGGACCGGGTGGCGATCCAGCCGCCGAGGGTGGAGTGCTTGAAGCTGTCGGGGAAGTGCCCGATCGTCCAGCCGCGCGCGTTCAGCTGCGCCTCCAGGTCCGGGCCGAGGGCCCCGGCCTGGATCCGCGCCGTCTGCGCGGTCTCGTCGAGTGAGAGGACCGCGCGCATGCGGCCCAGGTCGAGGGAGACCACCGGGCGCGTCTCGTCGCGCGGGGCCTCCAGGGAGCCGACGATGTTGGACCCGCCGCCGAAGGGGATCAGGACGGCGTCGGCCTCCAGGGCGATGCGCAGGGCGGCCTCGACCTCGGCCTCGGTGCCCGGGTAGAGCACGAGGTCGGGCAGCCGGCCGAAGTCGCCGCGGCGGATGCGGACGAGGTCGCGCATCGACTTGCCGTAGGTGTGGACGACGCGGTCGAGGTCGTCGTCGTGGACGTGCTCGGCGCCCAGCGCCCCGACGAACGCCTCGCGCAGCGCGGCGGGCGCCTGCGACGCCGGGACGTGCAGCTCGGACAGGTCCGGGACCGTGACCGGCGGGGCGTTGAAGTCGATGCCGGCCATCCGCAGCGCGAACGGCGCCAGGTTGGGCTTGTCCTCGTGGTGGAACGCGACGCCCTCGACGCCCCAGCCCCACCACTTCATGTGCTCGACCACGATTGCTCCCAGCTGATCGCCCTACGACTCCGGCGCGAGCCTACGCGCCGGATCCGACACGGGCGGCCAGGAAGCGGACGGCGAGCTCGTAGCCCTCGACGCCCAGGCCCGCGATCACGCCGGTGGCCACCGGCGTGACGTGCGAGTGCCGGCGGAAGTCCTCGCGCGCGTGCACGTTGGACAGGTGCACCTCCACCAGGCCGGCCGTCAGTTCCGCGCAGGCGTCGCGCAGCGCCACCGAGGTGTGCGTCCACCCGCCGGGGTTCAGGACGACGGGGTCCGCCGCGTCGGCGGCGGCGTGGACCCAGGCGAGCATCTCGTGCTCGGCGTCGGTCTGGCGCAGCTCCACCCGCACCCCGAGCCCGGCGGCCAGCCGCTGCAGGCGGGCGTCGACGTCGGCCAGCGTGGTGGTCCCGTAGACCTCCGGCTGGCGCTTGCCGAGGCGGCCGAGGTTGGGTCCGTTCAGCACCAGGATCGTCACCCGGGGGACAGTACCGAGCCCGTGTCGCAGGTCTCTGCCAGCGTGACCCCCGTGCCCGCCGACGAACCCTTCCGCTGCTTCGGCACCGGTGACGCGCTGTACGCCCGCTACCACGACGAGGAGTGGGGCCGGCCCGTGCGCGGCGACCGCGCCCTGTACGAGCGGATCAGCCTGGAGGCGTTCCAGTCGGGGCTGAGCTGGATCACGGTCCTGCGCCGGCGCGAGACGCTGCGGGCCGCCTTCGACGGCTTCGACCCCGAGGTCGTCGCCGCCTACGGCGAGGCGGACGTGGCGCGGCTGCTGGCCGACCCCGGGATCATCCGCAACCGGCTCAAGGTGGCCGCGGCGATCACCAACGCCCGCGCCGTGCTGGCGCTGCGGGCCGCCGGCGAGAGCCTGTCGGACCTGGTGTGGTCCGCCGCCCCGGGCCCGCGCCCGGCCCCCGAGACGGCCGCGGACGTGCCGGCCTCGACGCCGGAGTCGGCGGCGCTGGCGGCGGCGCTCAAGCGCCGGGGCTTCCGCTTCGTCGGCCCCACCACCGCGTACGCGGCCATGCAGGCCTGTGGCGTGGTGGACGACCACCTGCGAGAGTGCCCGGTGAGAGCACCGGTCGAGCGGGAGGTGACGACGGCGTGAGCACCACCGTGCCCTGCCTGTGGTTCGACGACGACGGCCTGAGCGCGGCGCAGCGCTACGTCTCGCTGTTCCCGAACTCCCGGATCACCTCCACCAGCCCCGGCGGCCCGGGCGGGGGCCCGCTGACGGTGTCGTTCACCCTCGACGGCCGCGAGTACGCGATCCTCAACGGCGGCCCGTCCTACCCGCAGTCGGAGGCCTTCTCGATCCAGGTCGCCTGCGAGGACCAGGCCGAGGTGGACCGGCTGTGGGACGGGCTGATCGACGGCGGTGGGGCCGAGGGCCGCTGCGGCTGGCTGAAGGACCCGTGGGGCGTGTCCTGGCAGGTCGTGCCGCGGCGGCTGCACGAGCTGCTGGCCGACCCCGACCCCGACCGGGCGCAGCGGGCGACGACCGCCATGCTCGGGATGCGGCGCCTGGTCGTCGCCGAGCTGGAGGCGGCCGCCGACGGCCGGTGACCACCGTCACCGCGCGCCGACGGCCTGATCACGGCCCGTCCACACCCCGCGGACGGCCCGCAGCGCGCACCCGCGTGAACGGTCGCGGTCGCGAGTGCGAGAATCGTGGACCGAAGCGGGAACCACGTCCCGGCGAGCCACAGACAAGAGGTGCCACATGGTCGATCGACAGCGAGTCGTCATCGTCGGGGGTGGCTTCACCGGCCTCTACGCCGGCAAGAAGCTCGAGAAGCTCCTTCCGGCCTCCACGGCGGAGCTGGTGATCGTCAGCCCGACTGACCACCTCACCTACAGCCCCCTGCTGCCGGACGTCACCGCGTCCGTCATCGAGCCCCGCCACGTCGCGGTCTCGCTGCGGCAGGCGCTGCCCCGCCACAAGCTCGTCGTGGGGCACACCACCTCGGTCGACCCCGAGGCCAAGACGATCACCATCTCCAAGAGCGAGCGCGGCGTCGTCGGCGAGGGCACCCAGGTGCTCTCCTACGACAAGCTGCTGCTGGCCCCCGGCGCGGTGACCCGCCGGTTCCCGATCCCGGGCGTGTCCGAGAACGCCCGCGGCGTCAAGACGATCACCGAGGCCGCGTTCGTGCGCGACCACCTGATCTCCCAGCTCGACGAGGCCGACGGCCTGCCCGACGACCCGCGCTTCGACGCCGAGCGCGCCGAGCGCATGACGGTCGTGGCGGTCGGCGCCGGGTACACCGGCACCGAGATCGTCGCCCAGACCCACCGCTGGCTGTCCCGCGTCGCCGACCGCTGGTCGAACATCGACGTGCGCGACGTGCGGTGGCTGCTCATCGACGTCGCCCCCGCGGTGCTGCCCGAGCTCGGGCCGCGCCTGGGCCAGTACGCCCTCTCGGCCCTCAAGGGCCGCGGCATCGACGTGCGCCTCGGGGTCTCCGTGGCCAGCGTCGAGGGCAACGTCATCAACCTCACCGACGGCACCCCGGTGCCCTCGCGCACCCTCATCTGGGGCGCGGGCATCATGGCGAACCCGCTCATGGGCACGCTGGGCCTGCCGCTGGACCGCGGTCGCCTCGTCGTGGACGCCAAGTTCCGCGTCGCCGGTGCCGACGACGTCTGGGCCGCCGGGGACGCCGCCGCGGTCCCGGACCTCGCCAAGCCGAAGCCGGCCGACGGCCCGCAGCCGATCACCCCGCCCACCGCGCAGCACGCCCAGCGCCAGGGCACCCAGGCCGGCAAGAACATCGCCGCGTCCTTCGGGATCGGCCAGGCCGCCGACTACGTCCACAAGGACCTCGGCCTGGTGGCCGACCTCGGGGGCGGCACCGCCGTCGCCAAGCCGCTGGGCATCGAGATGACGGGCCTGCCCGCCAAGATCGTCGCGCGCGGTTACCACCTGTACGCGCTGCCCGCGATGAGCAACCGCATCCGCGTGCTCACCGACTGGGCGCTGCACGCGATCCTGCCCCCGCAGGCCGTCGCGCTGAACCAGACCCGTCCGGAGGACGCGCTCATCACCCCGGCGCAGAACACGGACATCTACCCCAAGGCCGAGGAGAAGCCGAAGGTCGGCTGACCTCCCGAGCCGTGATCCCCGAGGAGGCGGTGGCGCGCGTCGCCGCCTCCCTGGGGATCAGCACGAACCGAGCCCGCCGGCTGGCGCACACCGCGCTGCCGGCGGGTTTCGCGTCGGCGCTGACGTACCCGCGGGTCGTCCTCGTCGAGGGCGCCACCGACGTCGCGGTGTTCGGGGCGCTCCTGGACGCCCCCGTCCTCGCGGTCGGCGGCAAGCACGTGTTCCCGCTGGCCGTGGCGGTGGCCCGCGCCCTCGGCGTCGACGTCGTCGCGGTCGTCCTCGACGGCGACGACGACCACCACCGCGCCCACCACGGCACCCGCCGGGTCCGCGACGCGCTGACCGACGTCCCGGTGCACGTCCTGGCCGGCGACCTCGAAGCGGCCCTGGAGAGCTGGCCGGGGTTCACCGAGGCGTTGCGGCGCACCGGGTCGGTCCCAGGCGGCAAGGACCCCGCCGCCTACGCCGCCGCCGCCCGGTCCGCTCCCCCGCCGCGCAGCGGCGACCTCGCCACCCTCGTCGACCGGATCGGCCGGGACCTCACCGGTCCTGCAGCCGGTCGGCCAGGCCCGTCGCCCGGGCCAGCGGCCGGTTGACCGCGGCGGCGACGGCCGCGGCCGACCCCACGACCCGCACGCGGCTGCGGGCCCGCGTCAGCGCCGTGTAGAACATCTCCCGCGTCGCCAGCGGGGACCGCTCCGGTGCGGCGAGCACCGTGACGGTCTCGAACTGCGACCCCTGGCTGCGGTGCACCGTCATCGCGTGCACCGGCTCGAACGCCGCCAGCCGGGCCAGCGGCACCCGCAGCGGCCCCGGGCCGCGGGCGATCGCCGCGACGAGGATCCCGCCGTCGTCCAGCACCACCCCGGTGTCGCCGTTGAAGACGCCGGTGCCGGGGTCGTTGGCGGTCACGATCACCGGCAGGCCGACGTAGCGCCCGTCGGTGCGGGGCACCACCCCGAGCTCCTCGACGGCCCACCGGTGCGCCAGCGCCCCCCAGTGCGAGACCCCGCGCGTCCCGCGCCGGTGCGCGCACAGCAGCCGGTGGGTGTCGAGGGCGGCGAGGGCCGCGTCGGCGTCCCCGGCGACGGCAGCCTCCACCACGGCTCGCGAGCGCTCGA
Source organism: Kineococcus lubricus (assembly GCF_050871965.1). Taxonomy (NCBI): domain Bacteria; kingdom Bacillati; phylum Actinomycetota; class Actinomycetes; order Kineosporiales; family Kineosporiaceae; genus Kineococcus; species Kineococcus lubricus. The sequence continues at coordinate 72,009 of NZ_JBJLSK010000019.1, read as the reverse complement.
GGACGTCGGCGCGCACGACGTCCAGGGCCGCGCCGGAGACCACCTCGGCGTCGGGCACCTCCAGGAACTCCACGTCCGGTCCCCCGGCCCGCAGCAGGTCCACGACCTCCTCGGCGCGGGCGTCGCGCACGGCCTGGGCGATGGCGGCGATCCCGCCGCCGGAGGCGAACCGGTGGGTGCGCGTCAGGTGCGAGACGCCGTGCGGCGTCCTGGCCCGGCCCGCGATCAGGTCGGCGGTCGGGTCGGCGGTCGGGTTGGCGGTCGGGTCGGCGGTCAGGTCGGCGAGCACGTTGCCGACCTCCACCGAGGCCAGCTGCTGCGGGTCCCCGACCAGGATCAGCCGGGCCCCGGGGCGCAGCGCGGCCAGCAGCCGGGCCATCACGCCCAGCCCCACCATCGACGCCTCGTCGACGATGACGACGTCGTGCGGGAGGCGGTGCCCGGCGTCGAAGCGGGCCCGCACCGACCCCGGCCGGATGCCGAGCAGGCGGTGCAGCGTCGAGGCGCTGACCCCGCGCAGGAAGTCCCGCTCGGTGTCGGTGAACACGCCGGTGGCCGCGGCCTCCACGACGGCCTCGGTGAGGCGGGCCGCGGCCTTGCCGGTGGGGGCGGCCAGCGCGACGCGCACGGTCCCGCCGGACAGGGCGCGCACGGCCGCCAGCAGCCGCGCGACCGTCGTCGTCTTGCCCGTCCCCGGGCCCCCGGCCAGCACCGACACCCCGTGGGCCAGGCACACCGCGGCCGCGGCGCGCTGGTCGTCGGCCCCGCCGGGCAGGCCGTCCCCGGGCCACAACCGGTCCAGGACCGCCGCGGCCGCGTCGGGGTCGAACGCCGCGACGGCGGTGCTGCGGGCGCGCAGGTCCCGGGCGACGGCCAGCTCCTGGCGCCAGTACCGGTCCAGCCACAACCGGTCGCCCACCAGGTGCAGCGGCGCGGACCGGTCCTCCTCGACGGTGCCGGGCGGGTGCTCAACCGTCAACGGGCTGCGGCGCAACGCCTCCAGCCAGGCTCCCGGGTCCGGCCAGCGGACCGGGACCGGTTCCACCGCACCGGAGTCGTCGGCGTCCTCGGGCACCAGCTCCTCGACCCGGGACAGCTCCAGCACCACCGACCCGTGCCGGACGGCGCGCACCGCGAGCGCCACGGCCAGCAGCACGGTCTGGTCCTGCTCGCCGGCGACGGCACCGAGCCGGCGGGCCACGTGGACGTCGGCGGCGTGCAGCAGGCCGAGCTCGTTGACCTCGCGCAGCAGCCCGGTCGCGGTGCGGGCCACGGTGGCCGAGCGGTCCACCTCGGGGGCGGGTTCGGGCAGGCTCACGCGTTCCTCCCGGCGAGCAGTTCGGACACGGCGACGACCAGGGCGGCCGGTGGCGCCCAGGACCAGACCCCGGGCGGGACGCCGTCGGGGCCGGGAGCGGTGCCGGGCCCGCACATGCCGCGCAGGAACAGGTAGAGGCTGCCGCCGAGGTGGGTGGCCGGGTCGTACCCGGGCGCGCGCCAGCGCAGGAACCGGTGCAGGGCGACGGAGTACAGCAGCGCCTGCAGCGGGTAGTGCGCGGCGAGGACGGCCTCGTCGAGCGCCTCGCGGCGGTAGTGCCAGGCCGTCAGCGGCTCGCCCGGCCCGGCGAGCCGGTTCGTCTTGTAGTCCACGACGAGGAACCGGTCGCCGTCGCGCAGGACGGCGTCGATGGAGCCGGTGAGGTACCCGCGCAGGCCCTCGGCGGCCAGGGCGGGGTCCTCCAGGAGGTCGGCGTAGCGGTGCACCGGGTCGGCGGGGCCGAGGTGGGTGCGCAGCAGCGCGGCGAGGTCGCCGAGGCGGGAGCCGCCCGGGCCGGCGTCGTCACCGCCGGCGAGCGGCAGCTCGAAGTCGAGCTCGGCGAGCCGGTCGCCGACGGCGAAGTCCTGCAGGCTGCGGCCGGAGGCCAGCGGACCCAGCGGGGTGCGCAGCACGGGGTCCAGCGCGGCGGCGAGGGGTTCGGCCAGCGCGGGGGCGAACTGGTCGCGGGCCAGGGCCGCGAGGTGGGCGGGGCGGTCGGGGACGGCCGGGTCGAAACCCTCCAGGACGGCGTGCACGAGGGTCCCGAAACCGGTCCCGGCGGGCAGGTCGGACAGCGGTGAGGGGACCTGCCGCCAGCCGTGCGGGTCGGGGGCTTCCACGGGGCCGCCCACCTCGGCGTCGGCCTCGTCGGTGGTGGCCTCGACCTCCGGTTCGGACAGGACGGCGCGGCCGGGCCCGGCGGTGTCGTGGACGCCGCGGGTCAGGCCGGAGTAGGAGGTGCGCCGCCAGTCGCCGTCGACGGTGGCGCCGAACCGCGCGACCCGCAGGTCGGTGGCCGTCACCGCCGGGGTGGGCCGCCGGCGCAGCGGCGCGGTGAGGGGGACGTCCTCGACGGCCACCGGGCCGCCGGCGGGGAACCGGGCGGCGAGGACGGCGCGCAGGGCGTCGTCGGTGGGCAGCGGCAGCTTCTCGGGGATGCGGCGGGGGTCGTCGGTGAGCAGCAGCCGGTGCAGCGCGCCGCGCTGGGTGTTGGTGGCGGGGGCCCACCACACGACGAGCCGGGACACCGCGCGGGTCAGCGCGACGTACAGCAGCCGCAGCTCCTCCCCGAGGTCCTCGGTGTCGGCGGCGCGGCAGTGCGCGTCGTAGCCGGGGGCGGCGGGCCCGCCCACGTGCAGGGCCCGCGTCGCCGGGCCGTCCCCGTCGGGGACGTGCGCGACGGGCAGCCGGTCCTGGGACCCCCCGCCGGGGCAGTCCCAGCCGTAGGGGACGCAGACGACCTCGAACTCCAGGCCCTTGCTGGTGTGGACGGTCGCGATCTGCACGGCGGCGCGGTCGGTGTCCAGGCGGCGGGAGCGTTCCCGGTCGTTGTCGCCGGCGGCCTCCTCGACGCGGCCCCGCAGCCACGACAGCAGGCTGGACACCCCGCCGCCGGGGTTGAGCGCGGACTCGCCGTGCAGGACCTCGGCGATGTGCCGCAGGTCGGTCAGGCGGCGCTCGCCGCCGTCGACGGCCAGCAGGCGGGCGGCCAGCCGGTGCTGCTCGGCCAGCGCGGCGAACGTCGCCGCGACCCCGCGCTCGGCCAGCAGGGCACCCCACTCGCGCAGCTGGACGGACAGGTCGTCGGTCGCGTGGTCCCCGCCGGCGTCGAGGTCGGTGGTGGTGCGGCCCACGAAGCTGGTCAGGGCCGCGCGGCGCACGCGGGGCGCGCGGTGCGGCTGCTCGACGGCCTCCAGCAGCCACAGCCACTCCCGGGCGGCGGGGGTGGCGAAGACGCTGGGCCCGCGGGACAGGACGCACGGCACGTTGCGGCGGCGCAGCTCCTCCTGGACGAGGACGGCCTGCGCGCCGGTGCGGACGAGGACGGCGACGTCCCCGGCCGCGAGGTCGCGCTCGGGCCCCCCGCGGTGGGGGCGGACCCGCAGCCCCTGGCCGAGGACGGAGACGACCTCGGCGGCGGTGTCGCGCGCGACGGCGGCGCGCACGTCGGCGACGGCGGGGACGCCGGTGCGGGCGGTCACCGGCAGCCCGTCGCGGCGCAGGACCCGCAACCGCACGGGCGTCGGGTCGCCCGCCCCGTCGGGACCGACGAGCGCGGGCCGGGGGTGGTGGGCCCGCACGGGGTGGACGACGATCCCCTCGTCGCCCAGGGCGGCGCCCCGCAGCAGCTGCGCCGTCCCGTCCAGGACGGCGGGGTCGCTGCGGAAGTTCGTGCCCAGGGTCGCGGTGGTGCCCGCGACGGCCACGGCGTCGAGGTAGGAGTTCACGTCGGCGCCGCGGAAGGCGTAGATCGCCTGCTTGGGGTCGCCGATGAGGACCAGCGGGCGGTCCTGGCCGTGGAAGGCGGTGCGCAGGACGTCCCACTGCACGGCGTCGGTGTCCTGGAACTCGTCGACGAGGACGACGGAGTACCTGCGCCGCAGGCGTTCGCAGGCCGTCGGCCCGGCGGTCCCGTCGGTGAGGGCGTCGCGCAGGCGGATCAGCAGGTCGTCGAAGCCCATGACGCGGCGCGAGCGCTTGCGGGCGGCGACCTCGCGCCGGACGCCCTGCGCGAACCGGACGCGCAGGTCCTCGGGGGTGTTCGGCGTGGTGCCCGGCGGGGCGATGCGGGCGTCGGGGCGGGCGACGGCCTCGCGGGCGATGCGCAGGGCCACGTCGCGGCCGAAGGGCGGGACGCCGGCGTGGACGGCGAACCGCACGTACAGGTCGTCGCAGACCTCCTCCACGAGGTCGTCGACGTCCTCGACGAGGGTGGCCGTGGGGTCCACGTCGGCGGCCGTGCCGAGGCTGGTGAGGACCTGCCGGCAGAACTCGTGGATGGTCGCGACGGTGGCGGCGTCGAACCCGGCGAGGGCGGCGCTCAGGCGGGCGCGGCGGCGCTCCACGTCGGCCGCGGCGAGGTGGCGCACGACGGCGTCGGAGCTGGTGCGGGCGGCCGCGGGGTCGGCCAGGGCGTCGCGGGTGCTGACGAGGCGCTCGCGGACGCGGTCGCGCAGCTCGGCGGTCGCGGCGCGGCCGAAGGTGACGACGAGCAGCTCGTCGACGGCGGCGCGGCCCTCGGCGACGAACCGGGTGACGAGCCCGGCGATGGTGTACGTCTTGCCGGTCCCGGCGCTGGCCTCCAGGACGGTGGTGCCGGTGGGCAGGGGCCCGGTCAGGTCGAACGTGGGCGCGCTCACCGCTCCTCCACCCGGTAGGCGCCCAGCAGCGGTTCCCACAGCCGCTGCACGGCGGCGTCGAAGGTCGCCGGGGCGGCCGGTGGCCAGCCCGGCGGCGGCGCCCAGTCCAGCAGGGTGTCCAGGCCGGCCCCGGCGCCCCAGACCGTCACGTTCTCCTCGTCGGCGTCCTCCTTGGGGAAGGACCAGCCCGAGACCCACGCCTGCGCGGCGGCGCGGCGGCAGGCGGGGGCCGGGCGGCCCCCCCAGGCGGCGACGGCGTAGGCCATGGCGGTCTCCACCGGCAGCGGCAGGGGGGTCCGCAGGCCGTGGGACCGCAGCTCCAGCAGGTCGGTGAGGGTGCCGCGGGCCAGGTCGGCGGGGACGGGGCCCAGGGTCACCACCGCGACGGTGCCCTGCGCGCCGCGGCCCACGACGACGGCGCGGAACGGCGTGCCGGGGTGGGCGGCGGACAGGGCGAGCAGCTCGATCCAGGCCCGCACGGTCTGCTTGGCCTTGACCCGGGAGTAGGTGGTGGTGACGGCGACCTCACCGGTGGCGCGGCCGCCGGGCCGGACGGGCCGCACGCCGCGCACGTTCCCGGTGAGCCGGACCTGCCCGGAGCCGGGGACGTCGAGGTCGAGCTCGACGTCGACGGACCGGGGCACCGGGTCGCCCGCGGCGGGGTCGAACTCCGCGGCGACGGTGGCGATGCGGTCGACCACGGGGCCGATCCCGCGCAGCACGCGGTCCCCCAGCGGCCCCGGCGGCAGGTCGCCGCGGGCGGCCTCGAGCCGGGTGATGTCGGCGGGCGGGGTGCCGCGCAGCCGCGCGGTCAGGGCCCGGTCCCCCACCGCCCACGTGCGCAGGGCGTCCAGCTCGACGGGCAGGGCGTCGGCCGGTTCCTCCTCGCGGGTGGCGGTGGCGACGTCGAGCCGCTGCCGCAGGAAACCCTTCGCGGGGTGCTGGAAGAACTGCACGAGCTGGTCCAGGTCGAGGTCGGCGGCGGGGGCGGGCGGCAGCCCGGCGGGCAGGAACGGCGGCGGGGCGGTGGGTTCGGCGGTGCCGGTGCGGGCCCCGGCGTGGGCGCTGGTGTCGTAGCTGAACGGGCCGGGGCGCCCCAGCGCGCCGGGGGTGAAGTTCTTGGGGTCGGTGGGCTGCAGCGGGTGCTGCACGACGACGCGCCCGCGCGCGCCGGGGTGCGCGGCCTCGAGGCTGTCGAGGACCTCGCCCACCGGGACGGCCGGGGGCAGCTCGGCGCCGGTGCGGACGTCCCGGCCGCTGTAGGTGACCACGAGGGTGTCGCGCGCGGAGCAGATCGCGTCGAGCAGCACCTGGCGGTCCTCGCTGCGGGGGTCGCGGTCGCCCAGGTGGGGGTCGCGGGCCAGGACGTCGTCGGCGTCGGGGGCGGTGACGCGCGGGAACGCGCCGTCGTCCATGCCGAGCAGGCAGACGACGCGGTGCGGGACCGAGCGCATCGGGGTGAGGGTGCAGACGGTCAGGGCCCCGGTGCGGAAGTTCGCGCGCTGGGGCCGGCCGGCGAACCGCTCGGCGACGAGGGCGCAGACGTCGGCGAGGCCGACCTCGGCGGTCCCGGCGCGCGCGGCGTCGGTGGCGACGGCGCCCAGCTCGCGGCGCAGCTGGGTGACCTGCCAGGTGGTGTCGGGCGTGGTGTCGGCGAGGTCGAGGACGCCGTCGAGCAGCACCTCGCACCACGCGGCGACGCTGCGGCGCCCGGTGAGCCGGGCCACGGTCGCGTCGAGGCGGTCGAGGAGCTCGGCGAAGCGGCCGGCGAGGTCGACGCGGGAGGACTCCACGTCGGCCAGCGGGACCACCTGGGCACCGGGGGCGCCGACGAGGTGGTCCTCGCCGGCGCCGCCGACGGCGACCCCGACGAGGAGGCGGTCCAGCCCGGCGCGCCAGGACCCCTGCGCGACCTGCCCCAGCGCCCACGCGGAGCGGTGCTCGGCCGACAGCCCCCAGTGCACCCCGGCGTCGACGGTCCACTCGCGCAGCTGCTCGAGGTCCTCCTCCTCCAGGCCGAACCGGCGCCGGACCGCGCCGGTCGCGGCGAGGTCGAGGACCTCGCTGGCGGTCAGCCGGCTCTGGGCCAGGACCAGGACCCGGGCGGCCAGCCCGAGCAGCGGGTTCGTCTGCAGGGCCGAGCGGTCGGCGACGGAGACGCGCAGGCCCCCGCCGGGGTGGGAGTCGGTGGAGAAGACGGCCTGCACGAGGGGGGCGTAGGTCTCCACGTCGGGGCACAGGACGAGCACGTCGCGCGGTTGCAGCGCCGGGTCGGCGTCGAGCAGGCCCAGGACGACCTCGCGCAGCACCTCGACCTGGCGGGCGCGGCCGTGGCAGGAGTGGACCTGGACGGAGGTGTCGTCCTGCGGCAGGGGGGCCGGGGCGGGCGGCTCGTCGCGGGCCAGGGCGTCCTGCAACCGGCCCAGGAGGGTGCGCGGCGGGGCGGGGGCGGGGTGGTGGACGTCCACGAAGCCCGGCGCGGCCTCCAGCAGCCGCGCCTGCAGCTCCCGCACGTCGCGCGAGAGGGACAGCAGCAGCGGGTGCCGCACCTCGGCCTGGGCGCGCTCGGCGTGCGGGGCGCGACGCAGCCCGTCGGGGGCGGTGGCCCGCGCCCACAGCGCCGGGCTGGGGTGCTGGACGAACAGGTGCACCTCGCGGTGCTCGGCGAGGGCGGCCAGCACGCGCAGCCGGGCGTGGGCCAGGCGGGTCACGACGAACACGCCGAACCGCTCGCCCAGGCCCGTCAGGGACGGGTCGGCCCGCAGCGCCGAGCAGACCCCGTCGAGCAGCTCGGCGGGGGCGGGCAGCCCGACGTGCTCGCGGACGGCGCGGAACACCTCCGGCTGCCAGCGCAGGTCGTCGGGGACGTCGCGGCCGCCGGCGGCCCAGTCGGCCAGCAGCGCCGGGCGGGCCGCTCCGTAGCGGGCGAACAGGCCCGCGAGCCGGGACGCGGCCGCGGTCCGCCGCACGCGGGGGACGTCCTCGCCCGGGACGGCGCGCAGGTGGTGGCGCAGGACGGCGAACTCCGGGCGCGGGTCGGGGGCGGAGCCGTCGGCGGGGGCGATCGCGTCGAGGACCTCCAGGACGTGCCACGTCAGCGCGTCCGGGGCCCACCGCGCGACGGCGTCGGCCACCTCGGGGCGGGTCCGGGCCAGGACGTCGGCCACCACGCCGTCCAGCAGCTGCGCCGGGGAGGGGAAGTCGACGCGCGCGCAGATCCCGTCGTGGCCGCCGGGCCCGGCGCCGAGGTGGTGCGAGAGCCGTTGCGCGATCCACCGCTCGGTCCCGCGGGCCCCGACGGCCAGGACGTCGGGGGCGAACGGGTCGGCGCCGGCGGCGGGCCGGCGCAGGACGTCGGCGAGGCCGGCGACGAGAGCGGTCGCGCTCTCGGAGCGGTGGACGTGGAGCACGGTCCCCTTCCTACCCGACCGCTGCGACACGACCGCGCGGCGGGCGGTCGCCCTCAGAACTGCCGGTTGAGGGAGCGGCGCCGCACCCGCTGCTCGATGCGGTCGAACTCCCGGCGCAGCGGCTGGGAGCAGAACTCCCCCAGGGTGACCCCGGCGGCCAGCGCCAGCGCGGTCCCGAAGGCGGTGACGAGCTGGGCGAGCCCGGCGGAGGTGCCGCCGCCGACGAGGGAGAAGATCGCCCGGTAGATGGCCAGCCCGGGCAGCAGCGGGACGATGCCGCAGACGGACACGACGAGACCGGGCACCCTCCAGCGCCAGGCGGTGCCCTCGGCGAGGAACCCCACGAGCAGGGCGGCGGCGCCGGCGGAGGCGGCCGGTCCCAGGCCCAGCTGCGTGCAGACCCCGGCGGTGGCGGTGGCGGTGGCGCCGGCGAGGCCGGCGAGCAGCACCGCGCGGGACCCGGCGTAGCCGGAGACCGCCCAGGTCGAGGCGGCGACGGCCCCGGCGAGGACCTGGACGGGCAGCGGGTACGGCTGCCCGGGCGAGAAGCTGAGGGAGAGGGTGATGCCGGCGCGCTGGCCCAGGTCGAGGACCCCGGCGATGCCGAGGACGAGGCCGGTGGTGAGCAGGACGGTCTCGAAGGCGCGGGCGCCGGCGGTGACGTAGAACCCGGAGATCGCGTCCTCGGCGGAGCCGACCAGGGAGAGCCCGGCGAGCAGCGCGACGATGCCGGACCCGACGACGAGGGAGGGTGGCAGGTCGCCGATCCACGGCGGCAGGTGGGGGCCGGTGACGAGCAGGGCCAGGGCGCAGGCGGTGGCGATCGCGGCCCCGGCGACCTGCTGGAAGAAGGCGGGCAGCCCGCGGCGGTTGAGCGAGGACAGCACGACCTGCAGCAGGCAGGTGACGAGGGCGGCGGCCACGGCGACGGCGAGGGTGCCGCCGAGGGTGACGGCCACCGAGGCGGCCAGGCCGACGCCACCGGCGGCGGAGATCCACGGCCGGTAGGGGCGGCGCTGGGACAGCAGCCGCCGCAGCCGGGTGTCGATCTCGGCGGGGGGCAGGCCGTCGCCGGCGGCGTGGGCGAGGTCGTAGAGCCCCGCGAGCCGGGTGTAGTCGCTGGTCCGCACCTTGACGACGCGCACGGAGGTGAGGGGGAGGCGGTCGGCGCCGGCGGTGGAGACGAGGACGGCGGTGTAGTTGATGTCGACCTGGGTGTGCAGCAGCCCGGCGCCGGCGGCGGCCCGCAGCGTCAGGGCGGTCACGTCGGCGGCCGAGGCCCCCGCGGACAGCAGGGCCTCGGCCATCCGGGCCAGGGCCTCGAGCGCTTCGAGGGCCTCGGTCTGCGTCAGGCCACCCTCGCCGACGGGTTCGGGGGCGGGGGCTTCACCGGCGACGATCTCCGCGAGCCGGGTGCGCCAGCGGGCGGGGGTCGCGCGGGAGAACACGCGCCGACGCTACCGGCTGCCGCCCGGCCCGCCCCGTGCCGTCCCGTCAGCGGGTCCCGTCAGCGGGTCCCGTCAGCAGGTCAGGGCGAGTTCGGCCTGCTGGGCCGGGGTGAGCAGGTCGCAGCCGACGCCGGCGGTGCCGAGGTCGACGACGGTCCAGGTCCCGCCCTCGGAGCGCAGGACGGCGGTGGCGGGGTCGAGGGCGGCCGGGTCGGCCGGTTCGAGGGTGGCGGCGGCCACGTCCCCGGCCACCCGGACGTCGGTGACGGCGTACGCGGTGGCGGGGACGGCGGCCGTCGCCGGGCTGGCGGTGACGGCCGAGGTGATCCCCTGGACCGTCGCGGGGTCGGCCCCGGGCGCGGTGCCGGCGTTCGCGGTCGAGGCGGCCAGGCCCAGGGCGAGGGCGGGAGCGGCCACTGCGGTCAGGGCGAGCGTCGTGCGGCGGTTCATGGCGGTCCGGCCTCCGGTGTCGTGCGTCCTGCTCTTCCACGGGTTCGACGCACGGGCGGCGCCGTCCGTTGCACCCGGACCGGTCGGGTCCTGTGAAGACCGCCCCGACCGGTCCGGGCCGCGTCGGGACGGGTCAGGGCGCGGGGTGGACGACCCCGGCGGCCCCGCCGCCGCGCCGCACGGGTTCGGCCACGGCCTGCACCCGCCCGTCGGGCAGGAACTCCAGCGCGGCCGCCGCCCCGATCTCCTCCACGGGCCGGAACACGTGGCCGAGCGCGGCCAGCGCCTGGCCCCGCGCGGACTCGACGTAGGCGGTCTCGGCGGAGGTGGCGGTCCCGTTCTGCTCCGAGACGCGGGGCGCGGCGACGGCCTCGGGCAGCGGCACGCCGCGGTCGAGGCGGTCGACGAGGATCCCCAGGGTGGTGCCGATGATCGTGGCCCCGCCGGGGGACCCGGCGGCCAGCAGGGGGCGGCCGTCGGCGAGCACGATGGTCGGCGACATCGAGGAGCGGGGGCGCTTGCCGGGGCCGGGCAGGTTCGGGTCGGGCTGCCCGGCGACGGCGGGGGCGGCGTTGAAGTCGGTGAGCTCGTTGTTCAGCAGGAAACCCCGGCCCGGGACGACGATGCCGGATCCGCCGGTCTGCTCGATGGTGAGGGTGTAGGAGACGACGTTCCCGGCGGCGTCGGCGGTCACCAGGTGCGTGGTGGACTGCCCCTCGTAGGGTTCGGGGTCGGTCTCACCCGTCGCGTCGCAGCCGGTCTCGGGGGCGACCGGACGCGGCAGGACGGCGTCGTCGCGGACCGGGCAGGCGCGCTGGGCGGCGAACTCCGGCGACAGCAGCCGCTGCTGCGGGACGTCCTGGACGTCGGGGTCGCCGACGAACCGGTTGCGGTCGGCGAACGCGAGGGCGGCCGCTTCGAGCTTGCGGTGCTCGGAGACGACGGGGTCGGTGGTGGGGCCGAGGCGGGAGTCGAGGGCGTCGAGGACGTTGAGGGCCTCCCCGACGGTGGTGCCGCCGCTGCTGGGGGCGCCCATCCCGTAGACCTCGACGGTGCCCGAGGCGCTGTCGTGGACGACGCGGGTGGGTTCGCGGTCCGGTGCGCGGTAGGCCAGCAGGTCGTCGAGGGTCATCCGCCCGCGCAGGACCTCGCGGCTCACCCCGTCGGCGACGGGCGGGGCGGCGACGGTGTCGACGACGGCGCGGCCGAGCTCACCGCCGTAGAACGCGCCGGCGCCCTGCTCGCCGAGGAGCTGGTAGGTCCGGGCGAGGTCGGGGTTGCGGAACACCGACCCGACCGCGGGGGCGTCGCCGCCGGGCAGGAACAGCTGCGCGGTGGAGGAGAAGTCCCGGAACCGCTCGGCGTTGTCGACGGTCTGCTCGCGGAACTCCTCGTCGACGACGAAACCCCGCTCGGCCAGCGACCGGGCGCCCGACAGCGCCTGCGTGAGCGTCATCGTGCCCTGCTCGGCGAGCGCCCGCTCCCAGGTCGCGGGGGTGCCCGGGACGCCGACGGACAGGGTCGAGTTCACGAGCTCGGGGAACGGGCGGGGGGTGCCGTCGGGGCCGAGGAAGGCGTCGGGGGTCATCGCGGCGGGCGCGGTCTCGCGGCCGTCGATCGTGGTGACCCGCTGGGTGGTGGCGTCGTAGCTGACGAGGAACCCGCCGCCGCCGACGCCGGCGGAGTAGGGCTCGGTGACGCCGAGCGCGGCGGCGGTGGCGACGGCGGCGTCGACGGCGTTGCCGCCGCGGCGCAGGACGTCCAGGCCGATGGCGGTGGCGTCGGGGTCGACGCTGGAGACGGCCCCGCCGAAGCCGGTGGCGACGGGGGTGCGGTCGGTGGGGACGGGTTCATCGGTGGTCCGGGCGTGGGCGGGGCCGGCGAGCCCCGTGGTGAGTCCGGTGGTCAGGACGGTGGAGAAGACCAGGGCGGCAACGCTGCGACCTCGCATGGGCGGAACCTTCTCAGGATCCGCACAGTCGCGCCAGAGGTTCGGCGGCCCGACCTCAGCCGGTGAGGTCGGCGGCGTCGAGGACGAGGTCGGCGCGGGAGGCGCTCGCGGCGATCACGGCGGCGTTCGCCTCGTCGCTGCCCAGCGCCCACGCGCGGGCGGCGGCGGGGTCCTTGCCGAAGGCCTCGTGGCGGGCGATGAGCCGGTCGTGCCGCACCGCCTCGTCCGGGCGCAGGTACCAGCACTCGTCGAGGAGCCCCTCCAGCGCCGCCCACGGGCCCTCCCGCAGCAGCAGGTAGTTGCCCTCGGTGACGACCAGCGGCACCTCGCGCGGCACGGGCAGCGCGGACCCGACGGGTTCCTCCAGGTCCCGGCGGAACTGCGGGGCGTACACGACGTCCTCCTCCTGCGACCGCAGCCGCCGCAGCAGCGCGACGTAGCCGCCCGCGTCGAAGGTGTCGGGGGCGCCCTTGCGGTCGCGGCGGCCCAGGGCGCCCAGGACGACGTCGGCGAGGTGGAACCCGTCCATGGGCACCAGGACGGCGACCTCGGGGCCGAGGTCGGCCACGAGCCGTGCGGCGAGGGTCGACTTGCCCGCGCCGGGGGCGCCGACGAGGCCGAGGACGCGCCGCGGCCCGGCCGCGAGCGCCCGTGCGCGTCCCAGCAGCGCCGGGTACGCCACGCTCAGAACACCGTCCCCGGTTCGGCCGCCGGGCCCTGCCCGGCGACCTCGGCCTGCTCGGCGTCGACGACGGCGCCCATCCAGCTGACGCACGTCCAGCCGGACTCGGGGTCGCCGACGAGCTCGACGATCCCGGTGTTGGCCAGGCCGGTGGCGATGACGTACTCGGCGGACAGGTTGCGCACGCGGGTCCCGGCCCAGGTGCGGATGGCGGCGCCGTGGCTGACGAGGGCGAGGGTGCCGACGCCGGCGGCGCGGGCCGCGGCGACCGCGTCGGCGACGGCGCCGTCGTAGCGGGCGAAGAAGGCGGTGCCGTCCTCGGCGCCGGGTTCGGCGACGTCGAGCTCACCGCGCAGCCAGGCGGACACGACGTCGAGGTAGCGGACGACGGAGGCCTCGTCGCCGCGCATCTCCAGGTCGCCGGCCTCGATCTCGCGCAGCCCGTCGGCGACCGCGACGTCGAGGCCGAGGTGGGCGGCCAGCGGGGCGGCGGTCTGCTGGGTGCGGACGAGCGTGGAGGCGGTCAGGGCCCCGATGCCCTGGCCCCCCAGCGTCGGCACGAGCGCGTCGGCCTGCTCGCGCCCGAGGTCGCTGAGGTCGGCGCCGGGGACGGCGGTGTCGAGGAGGTGCTCGACGTTGGAGCGGGTCTGGCCGTGACGGACGAGGAAGAGGCGCACGCCCGTCACGATGTCAGAGCCCCGGGGTCAGAGCCTCAGAGGACGACGTCCAGACGTCCCTGGGTGGAGCCGTTGAGCATGACCATGAGCCGCAGCTGGACCTCCACGGGCACCGGTTCCTTGGCGGTGAAGGTGAGCCGGCCGATCATGCGGCGCAGGTCCTCGGCGGTGAGGTCGCGCTGCTCGGAGACCATGCCGCTGGCGCGCTCGCGGTTGATCTCGCGGGCCAGGGAGGCGACGGGGGCGGCGCCGACCTCGAGGTCCCCGAGGTCGTAGAGGTGGCCGAGCAGGGCCCGGTCGGACTGGGTCAGCTCGTCGAGCGGGTCCTCGTCGATCCACTCCGGGGTGATCCTGCGCACCGGGGTGACCGCCTCGGTGCCGCTGAGGCCGTCGACGCGGGACGCGGTGCGCACCGCCGGGGCCGAGGTCACCGTTCCAAGTCGCATCGTCGTCTCCTGTCCACCCGCTGCTGATTGCCCAGAGTGTTCTCTGTGTGACTCCCAGTGTTAGGCAGGGGCGGCCATGATCTGAGCCGAAGTCACCCGGACGGCCTAACGACCGTCCGGGTGAGTCGTGAACGCGCAGGTCACCGGCGTGTCGGCCTCGCGCTCAGCCCTCCGACGAGGCGGCCTCCAGGACGAACACCGGGATGACCCGGTCGGTCTTGCGCTGGTAGTCGGCGTAGTCCGGGTAGGCCGCGACGGCCCGCTCCCACCACTGCTCCCGCTCCGCGCCGGTGACCTCGCGGGCCGTGTAGTCGCGCTTCACCGGCCCGTCCTGCAGCTCCACCAGCGGGTGCGCCTTCACGTTGAAGTACCAGACGGGGTGCTTCGGCGCCCCGCCCAGCGACGCGACCACCGCGTAGACGCCCTCGTGCTCGACGCGCATCAGCGGCTGCTTGCGCAGCTTGCCCGACTTCGCGCCCTTCGTCGTCAGGACGACCACGGGCATCCCCCGCAGCTCGGTGCCCTCCGTCCCGCCCGAGGACTCGTACTGCTCCACCTGGTCGCGGACCCACGCTTCGGGGCTCGGTTCGTACTCTCCGGTCAACGGCATGGCCCCGACGCTAACCGGCGGCGATCACCTCCGCCGCGCGGGTGATCCCCAGCGCCTCCACGGCCGTCTCGAAGACCGCCGCCAGGTCCAGCGAGAAGCGCGGGGTCACCAGCGGGCTGCTGGTGCGGCCCGCGGCCAGGCACTCGTGCACGTGCTCGAGCATGAACCGGTGGCCGTCGGCGACGGCGTGGTCGTGCACGGTGACCTCCTCACCGCCGCCGGCCGCCGGCCGGTGGACGGTGAAGCCCGGCGCCGACGGCAGCGACGAGGCCACCTCGACCCACGCCTCGCTCGCCTCGATCCACGCCCGCGACGGCGTCCGCGCGACCATCGTCGTCGACAGCGCCGCGCTCGCCCCCGAGGGCCAGTCCAGCGCCAGCGCCACCTGCTCGTCGACCCCCGACTCCGCCAGGACCCCCGCGACCCGGACCCGGGCCGGCGTCCCGAACAGCGTCAGCGCCAGCCCCACCGGGTACGGGCCGAGGTCGAACAGCGACCCGCCCCCGATCGCCGGGTCGTGGAAGCGCGTCAGCGACGGCGGCGCCGGGAAGCCGAAGTCGGCGTGCAGCCCGCGGACCCGGCCGACCGCGCCGGACTCGATCAGCTCCAGCAGGGCCACCGTCCCGGGCAGGAACCGCGTCCAGTACGCCTCCATGCAGAAGACGCCGCGCTGCTGCGCCGTGTCCAGCAGGTCCCGCGTCGCGGCCAGGCTGACCGTCATCGGCTTCTCCACCAGCACCGCCTTGCCCGCCAGCAGCGCCTGCCTGGCCGGCGCGTGGTGCTGCGGGTGCGTGGTCGCCACGTACACCGCGTCCACCGCCGGGTCGGCCAGCATCTCCTGGACGTCGCCGTACGGGCTGGCCCCGGCGGCGTGGTCGGCGGCGAACCGCGCCGCCCGGTCCACCTCCCGCGAGGCCACCGCCACCAGCCGGCCCCCCGGCGCCAGCTCCAGCGCCCGGGCCACCGTGTCGGCGATCCCCCCGGTACCGACGAAACCCCACCCGACGCTCACCACGGACCTCCTGCTGCTGAGGAGCGTCAGCGCTCCTGGGGGACCTCAGCCTTGCGCGGAACCGAGGCGGACGCACCAGGACGGCTCACCACGACCGCGGCCACCCGGGCCGCCCACCGCGCCGCCTCCACCAGGCCGAGCCCGTCGAGCAGGCCGTCCACGAGCGCCGCGACGAAGCTGTCCCCGGCCGCCGTGGCGTCCACCAGCCGCGCCGGGACCGCCGCGACCTCGGCGTGGCCGCCCGGCGTCACCACGAGCGCCCCCCGCTCCCCGCGCGTCACGACGGTCGTGCCCGAGGGCCGCACCGCCCGCGCCTGGGCGACCAGGCCGTCCACGTCGGTGGCCACCTCACCCCCGGCCAGCACCGCCAGCTCCCCCGCGTTCGGCACCAGCAGGTCCACGCGGGTCAGCAGCTGCGGCGGCAGCGCCCGCGCCGGGGCCGGGTTCAGGACCAGCAGGCCCGTGCACAGCGAGGCCGCGGCGAGCAGCGCCTCGTCGGGCACCTCGCACTGCAGCAGCACCGCCCGGGCCGAGGCGACGGTGCCCGCCGCCGCGCGCACCCGGGCGTCGTCGACGTGGTCGTTGGCGCCCGGGCTCAGGACGATCGTCGACTCCCCGTCGTGGACGAGGACGACCGCGACGCCGGTGGGCACGTCCAGGGCCGCGACGTGCTCGACGTCGACGCCCTCGGCCGCCAGGTGGGCCCGCAGCCCGCGGCCCTCGTCGTCGTCGCCGACCGCGCCGACCATGGCCACCGAGCGGCCCAGGCGGGCGGCCGCGACGGCCTGGTTGGCCCCCTTGCCCCCCAGGCCCCGCTCGGCGTCGGAGCCGCGCACGGTCTGGCCCGCCGGCGGCAGCTGCGCCAGGCGGATCGCCAGGTCGGCGTTGACGCTGCCGACGACCGTCACGTCGCGGGTCTTCTCGGCCTGCGGACGGCCGTGGCTGTCGTACGTGATGCTCACGCCTCCTCCCGCACCGGCAGGACCCAGATGGCCGCGACCGCGGGGTCACCGAGGTCGACCTCCCGCCCACCGCCGAGGCGGACCACCGTGGTCCCGGCGAACCCCCTGCGCTGCACCACTTCCAGCCGCACGTCCAGACCGATGCCGAGGTCGGCGAAGTAGCGCAGGACGTCGGCGTCGGCGTCGGAGATGCGGGCCACGACGCCCACCCCGCCCTCGGGGACGTCGGCCAGGCTGTGGGCGCCGGGCTGCGGGACGGTGCCGTCGGCGCGCGGGATCGGGTCCCCGTGCGGGTCGCGCTCGGGACGCCCGAGCCGGGCGTCGAGCCGGTCCAGCATGCGGTCGGACACGACGTGCTCGAGCACCTCGGCCTCCTCGTGGACCTCGTCCCAGGAGTACCCGAGCTCCTCGACGAGGAACGTCTCCAGCAGCCGGTGCCGGCGCACCACGGCCAGCGCGCGGGTGCGGCCGTCGTCGGTCAGCTCCACCCCGCCGTAGCGCTCGTGCCGCAGCAGCCCGGCGTCGGTGAGCTTGCGGACGGCCTCGGAGGCGGTGGACGCGGACACCCCCATGCTCGAGGCGAGCATCGAGAGGGTGATCTTCGCGTCGGACCACTCCCCCGCCGCGTACACGGTCTTCAGGCAGTCCTCCGCGGCCGGGGTGGCCGCTGCGGTCGTCGAGGCGCGGGGCACGCCCTCAGCTTGCCACCCCCGCCCGGTGCGACCGATGTCGCCGCCCCTGCGCGGTTCGAAGTTCGGTCCACCGAAAACAGGGTTACAGTGGGGCGATGGACAGCGGGTCGAGGAGACGCAGCTGGGTGGCCGTGGCCGACGTCGTCGTCAGCCTGGCCCTGCTCGTGGTCGCCGTCGTGGCGGTGACCGAGTCCCGGTACGGGCGCGCGGCGCTCGCGGTGGCGCTCGCCGCCGCGTGGTCGGCCGGCGTCGTGGCCCGCCTGCGCCACCGCGCCCGCCGGGTCGCCCTGCCCGCCACGGCCACCGCCCCCGCCGGGCACTGACCGCTCCCGCCGGCCGGTCGGCGAGGATCGGGGCGTGAGCGACCCCACCACCGTCCCCGCCGGTCCCCTCGCCGGTGACCTCGGCGCCACCTGGCGCCGCACCCGTCCCCCGCGCGCCCTGGTGCACCTGGACTCCGCCGCCGCCGGCCGCAGCAGCTGGGCCGTGCTGGACGCCGTCGCCGCCCACCTGCGGGCCGAGGCCGAGCAGGGCGGGTACCTGGCCGCCGCCGCGGCGCAGGAGGTGCTGGCCGCAGCCCGCGAGCGGGTCCGCGCCCTGCTGGGCTGGAGCGCCGGGGAGGGCCTCGTCGCCTTCGTCCACAGCGCCGAGGACGCCCTGCGCCAGGTCCTGCTGCGCTGGCCCGGCGACCTGCCGGTCGCGCTGACCCACCCCCGGGGCGAGTACGGGCCCAACCTGGCGGTCGTGCGGCAGCTCGGCATCGGCACCACCGCCGTCGACGGCCCGCACCGCTGGGACCCGCAGGCGTTCGCCGACTCCCTGGCCCGGCAGCGGCCCGACCTGGTGCACCTGACCGCCCTGGGCTCGCACGTGGGCACCGTGCAGCCGCTGGCCGAGGTCGTCGCCGTCTGCCGCGCGGCGCAGGTGCCCGTCGTCGTCGACGCCGCGCAGGCGTTCGGCCACCTCGACACGACCACGGCCCGCGACGCCGACGTCGTCTACGGGACCTCCCGCAAGTGGCTGGCCGGGCCCCGCGGCGTCGGGTTCGTCGCCGTCCGCGGGGAGCTCGCCGGGCGGGTCACCGGCCTGGAGCAGGCCGAGGCGACGATCGCCGGGCGCCTGGGGTTCGCGGCCGCCCTGGCCCAGCACGTCGAGCTCGGTCCGGCGGCCGTGCGCGCCGGGCTCGCCACCGTCGGGTCCGCGACCCGCCACCGGCTGGCCGCCGCGCTCGCCGGGTCCTGGGACGTCGTCGAACCGCTGGACGAACCCAGCGCGATCGTCACCCTGCGCCCCCGCGGACCCGTGGACGTCGCCGCGCTGCGCGCCGACCTCATCGCCGCCGACGGCATCGTCACCACCTGCGCGGGCGTCGAGCGCGCGCCCGGTGAGATGACCGTCCCGGCGCTGCGCGTCAGCGGCCACCTCGACACCACCGGCGAGGACGTCGAGGCGCTGGTGGGCGCCCTGCGGCGCCGTCCCTGACGAGCGCCCGCGGGCCCGCGCTGCCACAGTTGACGCAGAGCGAGAACCCGAAGCGGAGGAGGAAGTCCATGATGGGCAAGGTTCTGCTGCTGGCCGCGGCCGGGGCGGGTTACGTGCTGGGCGCGCGCGCCGGGCGCGAGCGCTACGACCAGATCAGCAGCTCGGTGGGCCGCCTGTGGGGCAACCCGAAGGTGCAGGAGAAGGTCGTCGACCTGCAGGACAAGGCCGGGGACGTGGCCAGGCAGGCCGGGTCGGTGGCGCAGGAGAAGGTCGGCGCCGCCGCCGGTTCGGTGGCCGGTTCGGTGAAGGACAAGTTCAACGGCAGCGGCAGCGGCGACCAGCCGCTGGGTGAGCAGCACCACACCCGGATGCCCACCGACTGACCCGCAGGACCCGGGACGTTCCCGGGTGCACGACGACGACGTGGCACCGACGCTGGGGGCATGAGTTCCCCCACGGTCGGTGACCACGTCGTCGCGCGTCTGGCGCAGTGGGGCGCCCGGCGCTTCTACGGCTACCCCGGTGACGGCATCGGCGGGGTGATCTCCGCGATCGGGCGGGCCGTCGAGGCCGGTGAGGCGGAGTTCGTCCAGGTCCGGCACGAGGAGACCGCGGGGTTCGCCGCCACCGCCGACGTGAAGTTCGGCGGGTCCCCGCTGGGCGTGGCCGTGGTGACCTCCGGCCCCGGGGCCGTCCACGTCCTGAACGGCCTGTACGACGCCAAGCTCGACCACGTCCCGGTGGTGGCGCTGCTGGGTCAGACCGCGACGAACGCGCTGGGGACGGGCTACTACCAGGAACTCGACCTCGTCCGGCTGTACGGCGACGTCGCCGGGGAGTTCGTGTTCCAGGTCACCGACCCCACCCAGGTCCAGCACGCGGTGGACCGCGCGGCGCGGACGGCGACCGAGCGGCGCACCGTGACGGCCGTGGTGCTGCCCAGCGACGTGCAGGACGCCGACGCCGTGACGCAGGTCCCGCACGGGCACGGTTTCACCCACACCTCCGCCGTGCCCGGGTCCCTGCCCGGGGTCCCGCGCCCGGAGGCGCTGGCCCAGGCCGCCGAGGTCCTGCGCTCGGGGCGCAAGGTCGCGGTCCTGGCCGGGGCCGGGGCCCTGGGCGCCACCGCGGAACTGACCGCCGTCGCCGACGCCCTCGGCGCGGGCGTCGCGAAGGCGCTGCTGGGCAAGGCGGTCCTGGACGACCGGCTCGACTGGGTGACCGGGGCCATCGGCCTGCTCGGCACCCGCCCCAGCTACGACCTCATGCAGCAGTGCGACACCCTGCTGCTGGTCGGGACGACGATGCCGTACTCGGAGTACTACCCGCCGCCCGGTGCGGCCCGCGCCGTGCAGATCGACGTCGACGGCACCCGCTGCGGTCTGCGGTACCCCACGGAGGTGAACCTCGTGGGGGACGCGCGGCTGACCCTGCAGGCGCTGCTGCCGCTGCTCGAGGGCGCCGAACCCGACCCCGGCTGGCGGCGCGACATCGCCCGCTGGAACTCCGCGTGGGACGCCTGGAGCGCCGAGCGGGTCCAGGCGGAGGCGGACCCGCTGAACCCCGAGCTCGTGGTCCGCGGGCTGTCCGGCCGCCTCGCCGACGACCACCAGGTCGCCGTCGACTGCGGCACCGCGACGAGCTGGTTCGCCCGCGACCTGGACCTGCGGCCCGGGATGACGGCCTCGCTGTCGGGGACCCTGCTGTCGATGGGCGGCGGCCTGCCGTACGCGCTGGCCGCCAAGCAGGCCCACCCCGACCGGCCCGTCCTGGCGCTGATCGGTGACGGGGCGATGCAGATGAACGGGCTGTCCGAACTGGTGACGGTCGCCCAGCGGTGGCGGACGTGGGCCGACCCCCGGTTCGTCGTGGTGGTCCTGAACAACCGCCAGCTGTCGTTCGTGGCGTGGGAGGCCCGCGCGATGCAGGGCGAGGTGCCGTTCGACGCGGCGATGGACGTCCCCGACGTGCCGTACGCCGGGTGGGCCGGGCTGCTGGGCCTGGCCGGGCGTCGGGTCGCCGGCCCGGAGGACCTCGACGACGTCCTCGACGAGGCGTTCGCGGCGCGCCGCCCCTTCGTGCTGGACGCCGTCGTCGACCCCGACGTCCCGATGATCCCGCCGCACGTCACCCTCGACCAGCTCGTCGCGACCGCGAAGTCGCAGCTGCGCGGGGACCCCGCGGCGCGCGGGATCGTCGTGGAGGGGGTGCGGGAGACGGTGGGCGCCGCGGCTCGCGCCGTGCGCCGGCGCGTACTCCCTCCGGAGTAGGCCGGTCGTCCTCCTCCGGCCGACGCGGGAGGTGACCGCCCGGCGGCACGCTGGCCGGGTGACAGGACGTGACGCATCGCTCGACATCGCCCGGGGCCTGGCGATCCTGGGGACCTTCGCGACGAACGTGTGGGTGTTCACGCACCCCGACGGTCTGCTCGGCACCGTGCTGAGCCCGCTGGCCGGCGGGATCGGGTCGGCGCTGGCGCAGGCGCTCCCGCTGGGCAAGTCGCTGGCGCTGCTCAGCCTGCTGTTCGGGGTGGGGCTGGAACTGCAGCGCCGCTCGGCGGCCCGGCGCGGGGTGTCCTGGAACCGGACGCACCGGGTGCGGGCGGGCGTGCTGTTCGCCGAGGCCGGCGTGCACTTCCTGCTCATCGCCGAGTTCGACGTCCTGATGGGGTACGCCGTCGCCGCGCTGCTCGCGGCTCCGGTCCTGACCTGGTCCGACCGCGGCCGCCGGCGGACGCTCGTGGTGCTCCTCACCGTCCACGCCGTCGCGCTGACCGCCCTGGTCCTGGTGCTGAACCGGGCGCCGCTGGGCGCCGGGACGGGTGCGGACCTGCGGACCCCGTACGCCGACGGGTCGTTCACGGACCTGGTGCTGTTCCGCCTGGACAACCTCGCGGTGTTCCGCGCCGAACCCGTGGGCCTGCTGCTGCTGTCGACGGCCTCGTTCGTGCTGGGCGCCGAACTCGTCCGGTGCGGGCTGCTGGACCCCGACCGGGTCCGGTTGCGCCGCGGGCTGATGGGCCTGGGCGTGCTGGGCCTCGTCCTGGAGGCGGTGTTCCTCGCCCTGGGCGGGGGGTTCGGGGTGCTCCTGACGCGGTACGGGTCGGCGGTGCTCGTGGCCCTGGGGGTCCTGGCCCTCGTCGTGCAGGCCCACACCGGTTCCCGGCCGCGGTGGCTGGGCCGACGGCTGGCCGAGGTCGGCCGCACCGCCCTGTCCTGCTACGTGTTGCAGAACCTGCTGGCCGGGGCGCTGTGCTACGGCTGGGGCCTGGGGCTGGCGACCCGTTCCGGTGTGGAGCACCGGGCCGCGGTCACGGCCGTCGTGTTCGTCCTCGTCGCCGGGTGCGTGGTGGCGTTCGCGCACGCGGTGGCCCGCGCCGGCCGGGCCGGGCCGCTGGAGGCGCTGAGCGCGCGCGTGCAGCGCCGCCTGCTGCCGGCCCCCGCGGCGACGGCCGCCCGGCAGGACGTCCGGTCCTGACCGCCCCTCAGCGGTCCTCGCGCCGTTCGGCGTCCCGGCGCCCGGCCCGGACCTGCCGCAGCGCCCGGCGGGGCAGCCCGTACCAGCAGACGGCCATGAGGGTGGCGACCGCACCGCCCGCGACCCAGCCCGCGACGCGGCCGCCGACGACGTCGACGACGAGCAGGACCCCGCCGGAGACGACGAACCCCACCGTCGCCAGGCCCGCCTTCGCGAACCGCGACCCGGCCACCACCAGCCGCGCCTTGGACCGCTGCTGGAACAGGGCCCGGTGGTACCCCACGGGGGTGATGAACAGGACCACGGCGCTCACCGCGAGCAGCAGGACGACGACGTACACGTTCTCCTGGTAGCGGTCGAGGGACTCGAACCGCGACTGGAACGGCAGGGTCATCAGGAAACCGGCGAGCAGCTGCACCCCGGTCTGCATGACGCGCAGTTCCTGCAGGAGTTCCACCCAGTTCCGGTCCAGCCGCTCGGTGGGGGTCTCGTTGCGCAACCCGGCGTACGGGTCGTCGGGGTCGACGGTGACCACGTCAGCCCTCGCCCGCGACGGCGAGGAGCCGGTCCACCGTGCGCAGGTTGCGGGTGGTCGTGAACGGTTTCCAGCGCGCGGCGGCGGACAGCTTCGCGAACGGGGTGTCGGTGCTCGCCCCCTTCGGGCAGCGCCAGTACAGGACGTCCCCGCCCGGCTGCACCGTCTCCACCGCGTTCGGGACGTGGCTCCCGGCCAGCTCCGCCAGCCGGCCGGGGTCGGAGGTGAACACGCAGTACGGCTGCCAGTGCTCGTCGTCGCGCGCGAACGGGTACGCCGCGGCGATCTCGGCCAGCCGGGCGGGGGTGAGCACGACGACCCACGCGTCGTACCCGAAACCCTCGCGCAGCGCGGCCTCAGCGCGCGCCCGCACGTCCTGCGCCGTCAGGTCGTCCGGGGCCTCGACCGTGACGTTGCCGCTGGCCAGGACCGACCGGACCCCGGTGAAGCCCGCCCGCTGCAGGCACGCCGACAACGGGGCGGAGCGGATGCTGACGCCGTTGACGTTCACCCCGCGCAGCAGGACGACCCACCTCACGCGATCTCCTGCAGGTGGACGGTCCCGTCGGCGCCGACCACCAGGCCCGGGTTGTGGGCGATCTCCCACCGCACCCCCGAGGGGTCCTGCACGTAGGAGTGGTAGCCGCCGAACGCGGCGCGCCGGGGAGGCCGCAGCACCTGCGCCCCCGCGGCCTCGGCCCGAGCGGTCAACGCGTCGACCTCGCCCTCGGACGCCGTGTTGCGGGCCAGGGTGAAGCCCTGGCCGGGCACGACGGACGCCGGGTCGACGCCCACGTCCTGCGCGAGCCGGTCGGCGGACCACAGCGCCACGGTCAGCCCGTGGTTGAGCTGGAGGAACACGATCTCTCCGGGCAGGTCCAGCAGCGGTTCGAGCCCGAGGCCGTCGAGGTAGAACCGGCGGGCGACGTCGACGTCGGGGACGGCGAGGGTGAGGACGTCCAGGCGGTTCACCCCCCCACCTTGGCGCCTCGTTCCAGGGCGAGCAACAACCGCTTGGCCTGCGGGCCCCCGGCGTACTCCCCGACGCTGCCGTCGCTGCGCACGACGCGGTGGCAGGGCACGACCAGCGGCACCGGGTTGCGGGCGCAGGCGGTGCCCACGGCCCGCACGGCCCGCGGGCTGCCCGCCCGCTCGGCGACCCCGGCGTAGCTGAGGGTGGCGCCGAACCCGATGCGGCGCAGCACGTCCAGCACGGCGAGCCGGAACCCCCCGGCGAGGGTGAGGTCCACCGGGACGTCGAAACCGGTGCGGTGGCCCTCGAAGTACTCCTCCAGCTCGCGGGCCGTCCCGTCGAGCCGGGCCGGGGCCCGCAGCACCCGTGGGCTGACCACCCGCGCCAGCTCGTCCAGGGCCGCGTCGTGGTCCTGCCGCTCGAAGGCGATGCGGACCACGCCGACCTCGGTCGCGGCGAGCAGGAGGGAGCCCAGCGGGGAGTCGACGGTGCGGTAGGCGACGTCCAGGACACCGGCCTGCGCGGCCCGCCGCTCCAGGACGGCGTGCAGGTGGCCGCGCAGGTGCTCCTCCAGGGGGCTGTCGGCGGGCTCGATCCCGAGGTCGTGCAGGTCGACGACGTCGGGGGCGGGGGCGGGGGGACGGGGGGCGTCGTTCACGATGCGTCCTTCCAGGTGCGTCGCAGGGTCGCGATGCCGTCGGCCGCCGCCGGGCGGGCGGCGGCCGCGGTGCCCCCCACGAGGGCGGCGACCTCGGCGTGGGGCAGTCCGGCGACGTGGTGGTAGGCCACGCACAGGCGTTGCTTCTCGGGCAGCGCGGCGACCGCCGCCCACACGTGGTCGCGCCCGTCGCCGGGGTGCTCGCCGGTCGTCACCGGCGGCGGTTCGGCCACCGGGACGGGGCGGCGGGCCTGCGCCCGCAGCAGGTCGACGGCCTTGCGGTGGGCGATGGTGACGAGCCAGGCGCGCACGTCGCTGCCCGGCCGCAGCCGCGGGTAGGCGATCAGCGCCGCCAGGAACGTCTCCGACCACGCGTCCTGCGCGGCGTCGGCGCCGACGACGGCGCGACAGACCCGCAGGACGACCCGCCCGTGCTCCTGGACGACCCGCTCGAAGGGTTCCACCGTCTCTCCCACACCCTGCCAACGTCCCGGGGGCACCGGGTGTGAGGTCCCGGCCGGGAACCGTGGACAGCGTGGCACGCCGGGAGCAGGCTCGGACCATGGCTGAGCACACCGGAGTCCGGTTCACGACGGTCGCCCTGGACACCCCCGACCCCCGCGGCCTCGCCGCCTTCTACGCCGCCCTGCTGGGCTGGGAGGTCGACGCGGCCACCTCCGACGACGAGTGGGTGAACGTGCGCGACGGTTCCTCGGAGCTGCACCTGGCCTTCCAGCTCGCCCCCGGCCACGTCGCGCCGACGTGGCCGTCCGGGGACGTGCCGCAGCAGGTGCACCTCGACTTCCACGTCGCCGACTGGGAGAGCACGCAGCCCCGGGTGCTCGAGCTCGGGGGCCGGCTCGTCGAGGACGAGGCGGAGCACCCCTCGTGGCGGGTGTACGCCGACCCGGCGGGGCACCTGTTCTGCCTGTGCCTGGACGGCGCCTGACCCCCCGCGCGGACCTGCCCGCCGTCGTCGTCGCGAAGGCCCTGCGCGCCGACGGCGGCCGGGACCGGCTGGGGCGTCTGGACGACCGGGTCGCCGGGCTCGCCGCGCGGTGGGGGGTGCGGGTCGGCGGCCCGCTCGGCGGCGGGACGGCCGCCTGCGTGCTGCGCGCCGAGCGGGCCGACGGCACCGCCGCGGTGCTGCGGCTGCCGGTCCCGGGCCCGCAGGTCGCCGGCGGCACCCGCACGCTGCTGGAGGCGGGCGGGCGCGGGTACGTGCGGGTCCTGGCCCACGACGGGGACGACCTGCTCCTCGAACGGCTCGGCCCGTCCCTGGACCGGGCGGGGCTGTCCCCCGCACGGCAGGCGCGGCTGCTGGCCGGGCTGCTGCCGCTGGTCTGGACCGAGCCGCTGCAGGCCCCGGTGGACCGGGCCGCCGGGCTGGCGGAGTTCCTCACCGGCCTGCTCGACGGGCCGACCGACGCGGTGGCGGCCCGGGCCCTGGAGTTCGCCGCCCGCCGCTCGCGGGCGTTCACCCCGGGCCGGGCCCGGTGGCTGCACGGCGACGCCGCACCCTCGAACGCCCTGCTCGCGCCGGGACGCCCGGCGGGGGCGGCGTTCATCGACCCGGAGGGGGTCGGCGGGGACCCGGCGTACGACGTCGGCGTCACCCTGCGGGACTTCTCGACGGACCTGCTCGCCGTGGCCCGGCCCGCCGACGTGCTGCGCCGCTGGTGCCGCGGCAGCGCCCGTGCGACCGGGCAGGACCCGCAGGCCGTGTGGGAGTTCGCGTTCCTCGAACGGGTCACCACCGGCCGGTACGCGGCGTCCCTGGGGGCGGGGACGCCGCGGCCGGCTTCGCGGGGTCGGCCCGGCGGTTGCTGCCGGACGCGTAGCGCCGGGCTCAGGCGGTGAGGTCGACCGCCGTCGTGATGGCCTCGGGACGCTCGCAGGTGGTGGTCAGGGTCACCGACGCGCGCTCGTCGGCGGCGCGCTGCACCGACTCCATGATGTCCAGCACGTGCAGCGCGACCTCGTCGTTGGCGCGGTGCGCGCGCCCGCCCTCGACCGCCAGGGCCAGGTCCGCCAGCCCGTACCCGCGCCCGGCCTCGACGAACCCGGCGGTGGCGCCGGCGTCGACCCAGTTCGCGGCGGGGTCGACGTCCGGGCCCGGGGCCGGGGCCGTGGCGGCGGAGAACAGCTCCACCGCACCGGAGAACGTGTTCGGGTCCGGCACCGAGATCGACCCGCCGGTGCCGTGCACCTCGATGCGCGGCAGCCGCGCGGCCCAGGTGTCGAAGCTCATGATGAGCGTCGACAGCGCGCCGGAGGCGTGCTCGAGGATCCCGGTGATGTGGGTGTCGATGTCCACCCCGAAGCTCTCCCCCGCCCGCGGGCCGGAGCCGATGGTCCGGGTCTGCGAGGGCCGCGAGGACGCCCCGACGACCCGGGTGACCGGGCCGAGCAGGTGCACCAGGGAGGTCAGGTAGTACGGCCCCATGTCCAGCAGCGGGCCGCCGCCGGGCTGGTAGTAGAAGTCCGGCTGGGGGTGCCAGCGCTCGTGACCGGGGGTGGTCATGAACGCCGTCGCCGAGTGCGGCGTGCCGATCCGCCCGGCGTCCACCAGGGAGCGGGCGGTCTGGATGCCGGTGCCGAGCACGGTGTCCGGTGCGCAGCCGACCCGCAGGCCCGCCGCGGCCGCGGCCTTCACCACGTCGCGACCCTCCGCGACGGTCATGGCCAGCGGCTTCTCGCCGTACACGTGCTTGCCGGCGGCCAGCGCGGCCAGGGCGACCTCGGCGTGCGTGCGCGGCAGCGTGAGGTTCAGCACCACGTCCACGTCCGGGGACGCGAGCAGCTGCTCCAGGGGCAGGACCTGCGCGCCGTGCTCGTCGGCCAGCGCCTGCGCCCGTTCGGGCACGAAGTCGCTGACCGCGGTGATCTGCAGCTGCGGCAGCCGCTGCAGCGACGCCGAGTACTGCTTCGAGATGACCCCGGCGCCGACGACGCCGACCTTCATCGGGCTGCCCACAGCAGACCCCTCTCCACGATCGTCTTGACGTTCTCGTCCTTCAGGGTGGCCGGGTCGTGGCCGGGGGTGGCCACGAAGATGCGCCCCTTGCCCCACTGCCGCGTCCAGATCGCCGGGGAGGTCACCGGGCGGTTCCACGGGTCCCACTCGCGCACGGCCTGCGTCGTCGTCGCGAGGACGTCGATGTAGTCGTCGGACAGCACCCAGTACTGCTCGGTGACCAGGTCGAAGTCCTCGATGCCCTCGGTGATCGGGTGCGAGGCCGCCGCCGGGAGCATGTTCACCCGGTACGGCACGTAGTTGTCGGCCGGGCCGCCCTCGCGCTCGTCGGGGTGCTTGCCCGGGTGGCAGCCGAACTGCCCGCCGACCAGGGTCAGGTAGTCGGAGTTCGCGCGGTAGGAGTCGGCGATGCCGCCGTGCCACCCGGCGAAGCCGGTGCCGTTCTCGACGGCCGTGCGCAGCCCCTCGAACTCCTCCTTCTCGATGGTGTTCATGGTGTTGCACTGCACGATGAGGTCGACCGTGGCCAGGTACTCGGCGTCGGTGTAGACCTTCGGCGTGGCGGTCGAGGAGGGACCGAAGTCGGTCCCGAGGTCCTCGACGCGCACGGTGAAGCCGTTGGCCTCCAGGTGCGGGATGAACAGCTCGGTGGCCTCGACGGGCGAGTGCCCGTCCCAACCACCGCGGACGACGAGCGCCTGGCGAGTCACAGCGGAACCCTTTCGATCACTTGGAGAAACCGGCGGTGAGGCCGGACAGCAGCTGCCGGCGGCCGACGACGTAGAGCACGAGGATCGGCAGCGTGGTCAGGACGACCGAGGCCAGCACCGCCGGGATGTTCACGCTGTACTGCCCCTGGAAGGTCCACAGCGCCAGCGGCAGGACCCGCAGGTCGGCCCGGTCGGTGAGGATCAGCGGGAGCAGGAAGCCGTTCCAGATCTGCAGCCCCTGGTAGATGGTCACGGTGACCAGCGCGGGGCGGGTCAGCGGGAACGCCAGGCGCCACATGGTGCCCCACTCGCTGGACCCGTCCATCCGCATCGCCTCGAACAGCTCGTTGGGCACGTCGCGGACGAAGTTGGACAGGATGAGGACCGTCAGCGGGATCGCGAAGGCGATCGAGGGCAGGATGAGCGCGCCGAGGGAGTTGTACATCCCGGTCCGGATGATGATCAGGTAGATCGGGATGATCGTCGCCTGCAGCGGGATCGCCAGGCCCATGAGGAACACGGCGTTCACGGTCCGCAGCCACCGGCCCGTGCCGCGGACGATCGCGAAGGCGGCCATGAACGACACGAGGACCGCGGGGATCGTGGCCCCGACCGTCACGATCACGGAGTTCATGAAGTAGCGCGCGAAGTCGTTCTCGAGCACCAGCTTGTAGTTGTCCAGCGTCGGGGTGGACGACGGGACGAGCGGGTTGGTGCCGAAGTAGCCGGCGGAGCTCTTGAAGCTCGTGATGACGATCCAGTAGATCGGGATCATCACGATGAGGAGCCAGAGCCAGCCGAAGGCACCGCCGAGCCAGTTCTTGCGCTCGGTGGAGCCCCGGCGGGAGCCGGTGGAGTCGGACCGGCCGGGGCGGACCCCGTTGACGGGCTGGGGGGCGGCGGCTTGCGTGGCCATGGGTCAGGCCCCTTCCAGCTGGGAGTTGCGTTCCTTGCCGCCCAGACGCTGCAGCACCTGCGCCAGGACGAGGCCGACCACGACGAGGATCACCGCGATGGCCGAGGCCAGGCCCATCTGGTTGGCGCGGAAACCGGTCAGGTACATGTCCAGGGCCAGGGCGCGGGTCGCGTCGTTCGGACCGCCGCCGGTGAGGACGAAGATGAGGTCGAACGTGGTCAGCGACCCGACGATCATGAGGGTGGACGACGTGATCAGGGTGTTCTTCAGCTGCGGCAGCGTGATGGAGAAGAACTGCCGCACCCGCCCGGCCCCGTCGATCTGGGCGGCCTCGTACATCGAGGTCGGGATCTGGCGGATCGCACCCTGGTAGATGAGGGAGTGGAACGGGATCCACTGCCAGGCGATGATGAAGATCACGACGCCCATCGCCAGCGCCTCACGGCCCAGCCAGTCCTGGGTCAGGATCGCCAGGTTCAGGCCCGGGCCCAGGCCGAAGTTCGGGTCGAGCAGCGCCTTGTAGGCGATGGAGACCGCCGCGGCCGACAGCAGCAGCGGCAGGAAGAACAGGACCGCCAGGAACGCGCGGTACTTCTGGTGCCCGGAGATGAAGACGCCCAGCAGGATCGACAGCGGCGTCTGGGCGATCCAGGACAGCACGATCACCAGGAACGTGACCCACAGCGCGTGCGGGAGCCCGGGGTCCGTGAGCACGGCCTTCCAGCTGGTGAGGCCGGTGAAGGAGATGGCCCCGATGCCGTCCCACGAGGTGAAGCTGAGGACGAACACCCCGATCAGCGGGACGACGGCGAACGCGACGAAGATCAGCAGTGCCGGCAGCACCAGCCAGCCCAGACGGCCCGTCGAGGTGTGCGCCGCCGACGGGACCTTCGCCGAGGTCCCGCGACCGGCGGCGCTGGGGGCCGCGCTCACGGACGTGCTCACGAGCCGATCGCCGCGTTCATGTTGGCGGCGAACTCCTGCGGGGTGATCGCGAGCCCGAAGAGCTTCTCGATGTTGTCCAGCAGGGTCTCGGCCTCGGTCGGGGACAGCGCCTGGTCCCAGGACTGCGCGAAGGACGGCGCGTTCGTGGCGAGGTCGTAGGTGAACTTCAGCCACTCCTCGTCCTCCATGCCGGCGAACTTGGAGTCGATGCCCTTGACGATGGGGACCTCGCCGGCCTCGGTGATGTAGGCCTCGGCCTCCTTGTCCTGCAGCAGCCCGTCCTTGAAGAAGGCCAGCGCGATGTCCTTCTGGGCCTGGGTGGCCTTGGAGGAGATCGACACGTACTGCGCCGGGTTGCCGAAGGTGTTCATCGGGTCGCCCTTGCCGCCGGTGACGGCGGGGAAGTTCATGTACCCGAGGTTTCCGCTGGAGACGAAGTCGCCGCCGTCGGTCTTCATGCCGCCGTAGGTCCAGGTGCCGTGCAGCATCATGGCGGCCTTGTCGGTGTACAGCAGGGCCTGGTCGGCGTTGGAGTCGGCGGTGATCGAGGCGAACCCCTTGACGAAGCCGTCGGCCTTGACGAGGTCCTGCACCTTGGTGAGGGCGTCGATGGCGGCCGGGTCGGTCCAGGCCGGGGTGCCGTTGTAGATGGACTCGAACAGCTCCGGGCCGCCGATGCGGTCGAACAGCATCTCCAGCCACATCATGTTCGTCCAGCGCGACTGCCCGCCCAGGGAGATCGGGGCGATGCCGGCGGCGTTGAACTTGGGCACCAGGGCCATGAGCTCGTCCCAGGTGGTGGGCGGCTCGGCGCCGACCTGCTGGAAGAGCTTCTTGTTGTAGAAGAAGACGAGCGGCTGCACGGTCTCGGTGGGCAGGCCGTAGACCTTGTCCTCGACCGTGCCGGCGGCGAAGGCGGCGTCGAAGAGGCGGTTCTTGACCTCGGGGTTCTCCGTCAGCCACGGGGTCAGGTCGTCGACCAGGCCGGACTCGGCGTAGTTGCGCAGCGTGCCGCCGCCCCAGCCGAAGATGATGGTGGGGGCCTGGCCGGCGCCGATGGCGGTCTTGATCTTGGCCTTGTACGCGTCGTTCTGGAACGCGCTGACCCGGATCTGCTGGTCCTCGTGCGCCTTGTTCCAGTCGTCGCGGGCGGCCTGGCGGATCCCCTCCTTGGGCTGGCCGGTGAGGATCCAGTCGGTGGCCTCGTCGGACGAGCCCGACCCCGCGGGACCCGAGTCACCGCAGGAGGCCAGGACGGTCGCGACCAGCGGGGTCGCGGTCGCCAGGGCGAGGAAGGACCGACGCGAAGCGCGGTTGTGATCCACAGTGATCTCCGTTGTGCCGAGCCGCGTCCCTGCGGCTGATCCACGTCCGCGGTCCCGGCTGGGGCCGCAGCGAACGGGGCCGAAAAGCTTTCGACCGCGTCGTCTGCCCAGGACCATAGGAGGACGTTCGCGACGAGGTCAAGTCTTCCACCACTTTCCTCCGTTCGGCCGCAGGAATCGTTGCAGCGCAGTGACCTGCCCCGCCGATCGCTCATCGAAAAGTTTCGATAGGTGCTGGCGCGACCGGCCGCGGAGCCGTAGAGTCGTCGCACGACGAGTCGAGGAGGACCCGTGCTGGAGAACGCCCCCGCTCGACCCCGGACCAGGGACCGGACCACCCTGGCCACCATCGCCGCGAGCGCCGGCGTGTCGGTGGCCACCGTCTCGAAGGTGGTCAACGGCCGCGAGGACGTCTCCCCCGAGACCCGCGCGCTGGTCGAGGAGCTGCTGGTCCAGCACGACTACTCCCCGCCGTCGGCGCGGCGGGTCGCCGCGGCGACCTGCACGGTCGAGTTCCTCATCGACGGCGACTTCTCCTCCTACGCGACGGCGGTCGTGGACGGCGTCGTGGAGGCCGCCGGCGACGCGGACGCCTCCGTCGTGGTGGGCCTGCTGCGGGACCCGCGCTCGCAGCGCCTGACCACTCCCCCGCGGTCGTGGGCGCGGGGCCTGGCCGCGGCCGGGCGCACGGGGGTCATCGTCGTCACCGGTGAGCTCACCGGCGCCCACATCGACGCGCTGGCCTCGGTCAACCTGCCCCTGGTGGTCATCGACCCGCTGAACCTGCCGCGCCGGGAGGTCACGAGCGTGGGGTCGACGAACTTCACCGGCGGGATGAGCGCGACCAACCACCTGCTCGCCCAGGGGCACCGCGACATCGCCTGGGTGGGCGGCCCGCCCGGGTCGCAGTGCAACCAGGCCCGCCTGCACGGCTACCGCGCGGCCATGGAGTCGGCGGGGCTCACCCCGGTCGCCGAGCACGTCCTGAACGACAACTTCCAGTACGACGCGGGCCGCCGGCTCGGGATGCGGCTGCTGTCGGGCCCGGACCGGCCGACGGCGGTCGTCGGCGGCTGCGACTCCATCGCCCTGGGCGTCATGGAGGCGGCCCGCGCCCTCGGGCTGCGGGTGCCCGACGACCTGTCGGTGACGGGTTTCGACGACACCGAGCTGGCCGCGATGGCCGCTCCCCCGCTGACGACCGTGCGCCAGCCGCTGCGGGAGATGGGCCGGGTCGCGCTGCGGACGGTGCTGCGGATGGCCGGCGGCGAGCAGCTGGACTCCCACCACGTGGAGCTGGCCACCGAGCTCGTCGTCCGGGGCTCCACCGCCCCCCGCTGACCGACCGCTCAGTTCTCCCGCCGGCCCCGGTCCTCCGGGCAGCAGATCCGTCACGTGGAAAGGGACACCGTGCGCCAGTTGATCGTCACCGCCTTCACCTCCCTCGACGGCGTGGTGGAGGCGCCGGGCGGGGAACCGGGGTACCGGAACTCCGGCTGGACGTTCCGGGAGGTCGCGTTCGACCCCGCCGCCTACGAGCTCAAGCAGCGCGAGCAGGAGGAGACGACCGCGCTGCTGCTGGGCCGCACCAGCTACGAGGCGTTCGCGCCGGTGTGGCCCACCATGGACGAGTTCGCGGAGTACAACGCGATGCCCCGGTACGTGGTCTCCACGACGCTGGCCCGGCAGGACGACCGGTGGCCCGCGACGGTCCTGCGGTCCCTGGACGAGGTCGCCGCGCTGAAGGAGACCGAGGGCGGGCCGATCGCCGTGCACGGCAGCGCGACGCTGGCCCGGTCCCTGGCCGACGCGGGCCTGGTCGACCGGTACCACCTGCTGGTGTTCCCGCTGCTGCTCGGGGCGGGCAAGACGCTGTGGAGCCGGGCGGACAAGGACACCCAGCGCCTGGCCGTGGTGGAGTCGCAGACGTACGGCAACGGCATCGTCAAGCTCGTCTACGACGTGGTGCGCTGACCGTCCCCGCGGGCGGCGTCGAGGGCGCGCAGGAACGCCTCGACGTCGGCGGCGTCGGCGCGGGTGGGCAGCAGGACGTCCCGGCCGCCCAGGCGCAGGCCGACCGCGAGGCCGCCGAACCGCCGGCGGCGCAGCGAGGTGGCCCCGACGTCGCCTACGGGCACCGACGCCGTCGAGGGCCCGCCGACCAGCTGCGGCTGGGCGAGCCAGAGCCGCACAGGCCCGACCGCCAGCGCGCCCGCGCCGCCGATCCAGCCGCCGCCGACGGGCAGCGACGCCAGCAGGGGCTCGCCCTCGGCGCTCATCCGGCCCAGCAGCAGGGCCTGCGCCGCGGTGGGCGCACCGGGCGCGGTCACGACGCCCCCACCAGGCTGCGGCGCAGACCGGGCCGCACGAGGACGTCGACGGCGCCGGTCCACTGGTCGGCCGCCCCCACGCCCAGCGGCGGGAACCCCCGCAGCCCGGCCGCGACCGCCTCGGCCAGCCCCTCGGTGACGCCGCGGAACGGCCGGCCGTGGAAGGGACCGGTGGCCGGCCCGGGCGCGGGCAGCCCCACCTCGCGCTGGCGCAGCAGCAGGTCCTCCAGCGCCGCGCACAGCGCGGCCTCGCGCTCGGGCCAGCGGTCGGCGGCCAGCGCGCGGTGCAGGTGCGGCCCGGCCCGGCCCGCGGGGGACGCGGCGAAGGCGGTGCCGGTCCACTTCGCGTACGGCGCCCAGACGCGGTCCAGGAGCAGCCCGAGGTGGGTGGCGGTCCGGGCCAGCCGGGCGGCCACCAGCCGGGAGCCGAGGTCGTCGCCGCGGGCGCCGGTGCGCCCGACGAACGGCAGCTCCTGCTCCAGCTGCTTCCAGGCGCAGGCCACGACGTGCCGCCAGACGTCGTCGGGGTACCAGGCCAGCGCGCGGCGCAACCGGTCCCACCGGCCGGCGGGGTCGGCGAACACCGGCCCGGCGGTGAGCTCGAGGACGGCCTGCCCGGTGAAGGACAGCCAGTCGGCGACGGTGAACCCGTCCCGGGGGCCGACGCCCAGCCGCGACCGGACGAACCCGTCGAGGTCGGCGACCTCGACGCGGTGCCGCACCCGCGGGTCCCACGTCGTGGCGAACCGGACGGGGTGGGACCCGGCGGCGGTGGTGAACACCGGCGGCAGCTCGCGCTCGAGGAGGTCGCGGACCTCCTCGGGGGCCGGGCCGTCGCGGTCGGCGTCGCGGTCGGCGTCGCGGTCGGCGTCGCGGTCCACCAGCAGGGTGCAGCGCAGTCCCCAGTCGTGGTCGGTCGAGACGTCGTCGTCGTACTCCAGGACGTCGGACCCGGCGCCGAAGCGGCCCGCGACGAACGGCACGTCGCCCCAGGTGCGGCGCAGCAGCGGTGCGACGACCTCCCGGTGGAACGCCGCGGCCAGCGGGGCGCCCCTCACGGCCGGCGCCCCAGCAGCACCAGCGTCGTGTCGTCCCCCTCGGCGCCGGGGACGACCGTCATGAGGTGGTCGGCGAAGACGCCCAGCGCCTCGGGGCCGGACCCGGTGGGCCCGGGCGCCGCGGCGGCCCGCAACTGCTCGATCGTCTCGTCCAGCGCGGTGCCGCGCCGTTCGACGAGGCCGTCGCTGTACAGCAGCAGGAGCCCGTCCGCGGGGACCTCGACGGTGACGTCGGTGGCCTGGCCCACCCCGATGCCCAGCAGTGGGCGCGGTGCGACCGCCAGCGGCTCGCACCCGCCGGCGGTGAGCAGCAGCGGCGGCGGGTGCCCGGCGCTGGCCAGCCGGGCGGTGCGCCGGTCGGCGTCGAAGACGACGATGACGGCGGTCGCCACGTGGCCGCTGAACAGCGTCCCGACGAGCCGGTCGAGCCGGTCGAGGCTGGCGGCGGGACCGTGCCCCTCCAGCAGGTAGGCGCGCAGCGCCGTGCGCAGCTGCGCCATGGCGGCCGCCGCGTGCACCCCGTGCCCGGCGACGTCCCCGACGACGGCGGCGACCCGCCCGTCGGGCAGCTCCACGGCGTCCCACCAGTCCCCGCCGAGCTGGGAACCCTCGGCCGGGCGGTACCGGGCCAGCACCTGCAGCCCGTCGAACTCCGGCGCCTCGTCGAGCACGACGGCCCGCTGCAGCGACTCGGCGATCGCGATCTGGTCCCGGGCCCGGCCCAGCACGATCGACGTGAGCTGGTTGCGCAGCCGCTCGGCGGTCTCGGGGTGCCAGCGCTGCCAGGGCAGGCTGCGGCCGCGGACCACCTCGCGCCACTTCTCGAAGCTCTTGCGCGGGCTGAGCCGCACGTCGGGTCCCTCGGCGGCGGCGATCTCCTTGTTGCGCGGGTCGCCGCCCCAGTCGACGACCTCCTCCTGCTCGGGGCGCACCCACAGCAACCAGCGGTCCACGCCCAGGCCCACGCGCAGCGCCCCGGCGGCCTCCCGCTCGTAACGGGCCAGGGCCGGCGACAGCGAGGCCAGGTGGTCGGTGAACGTGGGCGCCCCGTCGCGCCGGGCGAGCATCCCCGCGATCTGCTGCAGCGCGGCCCGCCCCGGGACGCGGCCCAGCGTCAGCAGCCGCGACCCGTCCCACAGGGCCGCGCCGCCGGCCCCCACCAGGTCCAGGAGGCGGTCGTCGGCGGCCAGGCTGCTCAGCGGGTCGCGCCCGGAGCCGGAGACGTCCGCGACGATCGAGGCCAGCAGGTCCTGGGCCCGCAGCGCGTCCTCGCGGTCGTCGGCGCGCTGACGGCCGGCGATGAGCTGGGAGGCGGTCTGCCCGAGGAACTCCGCGGCCGAGCGGGCGTCGTGGGACGGCCGGTGCGGACCGGAGTAGTGGTGGCACGCGATGAGCCCCCACAGCTGCCCGTCCTGCACCAGCGACACCGACATGGAGGCCGTGACGCCCATGTTCCGCAGGTACTCGACGTGGATCGGGGACACGCTGCGCAGCACCGAGAACGACAGGTCCAGCGGGGCGCCCGTCGCCGGGTCCAGCACCGGGTGCAACGGGGACGGGGCGTAGGAGACGTCGGCGATGAGCCGGGTCCAGTTCACCGTGTAGAGGCGGCGGGCCTGGGCCGGGATGTCGCCGGCCGGGTAGTGCAGCCCGAGGAACGCGTTGAGGTCCTCGCGCCGGTCCTCGGCGACGACCTCGCCGTTCCACTGCGCGTCGAACCGGTAGACCATGACGCGGTCGAACCCGGTCAGGCGGCGGGTCTCCTGCGCCAGCCGGCCGCACAGCTCGTCCAGCGTCGTGGTCTCCGACAACCGGGACACCGCGGCGCGCGCCGACCGGTACGACACGGGCGAGACCCCGGTGGAGGACCCGACGGGCTCGACCTCCACGACCAGCCGGTCCCCGGACAGGTGCAGGACGACGTCGACGTCGGTGCCGGCGCCGGGGACGAGGTCCAGCCGGGCCCGCAGCGGTTCGGACAGGACGTCGGAGGCCTCGACGGCGAGGACGTCGGCGGCCAGCCCGTCGCCGAGCACGTCGGCCAGCGGGCGGCCCAGCAGCTCCCCGGGGGCGCGGCCGAGGTGGGTGGCGGTGCTCTGCGAGGCGACGACGACGGCGCGGGTGGCCCGGTCGACGGCCAGCAGGAACCCGTGCGGCTGGACGGCACCGGGCACGTGGATGGGTTCGCGGTCGCAGTTCGTCAGGTCGACCTCGCCGTAGGCCGGGACGTACGGGCTGACCTCGCTCACCGGCCCACCCCCCGCGCCGGTCCCGCCGTCGCCGGCACCGCCAGCGGGGCCAGCCAGTCCCGGTAGGCCGCGAAGGTCGCCGACGCGGCGGCCACCACCGCCGGCAGGTCCTCGCCGTCGCCGCGGCCCCCGACGGCCTCCACGGCGGCCACCGTGTCGCGCCAGCGGCGCCCCGCGCCGGGCCGCCCCGTCAGCGACGTCGTCGCCTCGGCGGGGACCCCGGCGGCGACGACGGCCCGGGCGATGAGCCGCCCGCCGAGCGTGGAGCCGTCGAGGACGTAGCAGACCCCGACGGCCGCGGCCCGGTCCGGGACGGCCGGGGTGCCCGGGCACTCCGGCAGCGCCGCCAGGTCCCCCTCGGGCACGCCGAGGGCGCGCAGGTCGGCCAGGGCCAGGTCCGCCCGGGCCCGGGAGGCGACGTCGAGCACCCCGGGGTCGGTGCGGGCCCACGCGGCCAGCGACCGTTCCAGCGGCGCCAGCAGCCCCCACGTCAGCTCCAGCCAGCGGCGGTGGCCGCCGGCGTCCCACGGGCGGTCCAGGACGGCCAGGGAGGTGTCGAGGTCGTGGTGGGCCCGGGCCGTCGCGGCGCGCAACCGGGCGAGCGGTCCCTCGCCGTCGCGCCGCCTCGTCGCGGTCGGGGCGTGGGACACCGTTCCTCCTCCTGCGCTCCCCCACCGACGGCCGGCGGACGTGGACGCTGCTCCGAAACTACTGCGTCCGGCGCACCGACCGGACACGGCCGTGTTGCCGTCGACCACGGGCGGTGGTGGACTGTCCCGAAAACCAGCGTGGTCCGGGCGGAGCCGCGGACCCCGAGACGGTGAGGTCCCCGTGGCCACGACGCACGTGATGTCCCCCGCTCAGCCGCTGACCGACGAGGTCGCGGTCGACGTCCGCGACCGCCCGCTGGAGGACCTGCGCCTGGCCTACGAGGAGCGGTGGCGGCTCGTGGCCGACGACCGGGCCGACCACCCCACGTCGCAGGCGCTGGCCCGCAACGCCGCGCGGATCGCCGACCTGGAACGCCGGTGCCGGCCCGCCGGGCGCGTCCTGCCCCGCCGCACCGGACCGGACCCCTCGACGTTCCTGGGCTGAACCCCCGCCGGCCGGGCCGACCGGCGGGGGCCCCGCTCAGCCGAGCCGGGTCCAGGTCTTCTGCACCAGGCGGTCGACCTCCGCGTCGGCCTCACCGACGGCCTCACCGTCGGCGGGGCCGCGCCGCAGGTCGGCCAGCAGGGCGGTGGCCAGGTCGAACAGCTTGACGTTGTGCGTCTGCGACACCTCCGACAGCTGCCGGAAGGCCGAGTCCTCGTCGCACCGGGTCAACGCCATGAGGGCGCCCTTGGCCATGTCGATCACCGGGCGGCGGGTCAGCGCCGTGCGCAGCTGCGCCAGCTCGGCCCGCATGCTCTCGGGGTCGTCCCCCTGCACGCCCTCCACCGGGCGTGGTCCGTCCTGCATCCTCGTCGCGTCCTCCGTGCAGCCGACCCCCCACCGGTCGGCGGGAGGCGGTTCGCGCAGCGAGGTCTGGGCGGTGCGAAACCGTCGAGGATCCTACGACGGCAGGTGCGGGGCGAGCAGACTCAGGTCCGCCTCCGACAGGCGCTCGCGGGCGGTCGCCAGCTGGTGCCAGTGCGGGTAGCGCAGCGGGACGGCGCTGACGGCGTCCAGCCGGGCCCGCTCGTCCGGGGCCAGCACGAGGTCGGCCGCGGCGAGGTTGTCGGCCAGCTGCTCCTCGGTGCGGGCCCCGATGACCAGCGACGTCACCGCGGGCCGTCCCAGCAGCCAGGCCAGCGCGACCTGCGCGGCCGAGACGCCGTGCGCCGCACCGACCTCGACGAGCACGTCGACGATGTCGTACAGCTGCCCCTCGTCGTGGACGGGCGGTTCGCTCCAGTCCCCCAGGTGCCGCGAGCCCTCGGGGGCGCTGCCGTCGCGGCGGTACTTGCCGGACAGCAGGCCACCGGCCAGCGGGCTCCAGACGAGGACGCCGAGGTCCTGGTCGATGCTCAGGGGGATCAGCTCGGACTCGGCGTCGCGGGCCTGCAGCGTGTAGTGGATCTGCTGGCTGACGTAGCGCTGGTAGCCGTGGGCGTCGGAGGTGGCGAGCGCCTTCATGAGCTGCCAGCCGGTGTGGTTGGAGACGCCGACGTAGCGGACCTTGCCGGAGCGGACGAGGGTGTCGAGCGCTTCGAGCGTCTCCTCCAGCGGCGTCTGCCCGTCCCACTCGTGGATCTGGTAGAGGTCGATGTGGTCGGTGCGCAGCCGGCGCAGGCTGCGCTCGGCCGAGCGCACGAGGTGGTAGCGGGAGGCGCCGCCGTCGTTGGGGCCGGGCCCGACGACCATCCGCGCCTTCGTCGCGATGAGCACGTCGTCGCGGCGGCCCTGCAGGACCTCGCCGGTGATCTCCTCGCTCAGCCCGTCGCTGTACATGTCGGCGGTGTCGAAGAGGTTCACGCCGGCGTCCAGCGCCAGGTCGACCTGGCGGCGGGCCGTGGCGACGTCGGTGTTCCCGACGGCGGCGAAACCCCCCTTCCCGCCGAACGTCATCGTTCCCATGGTGATCGTCGAGACGCGCAGTCCCGACCGTCCGAGGCGTCGGTGCTCCATGGGCGCGACGCTAACCCCCGCCCCGCGGAGCCGCTCACGGGGAGGTCCGGGCCGCGGTCGGCACCTGCGGGGGTGGCCTGCCCGACGGGCGTCCCCGGCCGCACCCCGGTGATCACTACCCTCGACGGGTGAGGTTGCTCCTGACGTCCGCCGGGCTGGTGAACGCCGGGTCGTGCGCTGCCGTGGAGGCCCTGGCGCGCCGCCCCCTGTCCTCGCTGACCGTCGCCGTCGTGCCGACGGCGGCCAACGTGATCGGGGGTGACAAGGGATGGCTCATCGCCGACCTCGTGAACTTCCAGCGCGCCGGTTTCGCGCAGGTCGACATCGTCGACGTCTCCGCGCTGGACCGGGAGGTGTGGGCCGCGCGCCTGCACGAGGCCCACGTGCTGGCGGTGACCGGCGGGGACACCACCCACCTGTTGCGGTGGGTGCGGCGCAGCGGGCTGGACCGGGCGCTGGGTGAGCTGCTGCTGGAGCGGGTCTACGTGGGCATCAGCGCGGGCAGCATGGTCACCGGCCCGCACCTGCGGCTGAGCCGCTCGGTGCAGCGCGTCCCCGAGGACACCGAGGGCCT
Source organism: Kineococcus lubricus (assembly GCF_050871965.1). Lineage (NCBI taxonomy): Bacteria > Bacillati > Actinomycetota > Actinomycetes > Kineosporiales > Kineosporiaceae > Kineococcus > Kineococcus lubricus. The sequence continues at coordinate 32,173 of NZ_JBJLSK010000019.1, read as the reverse complement.
GGGCCTGGTGGACTTCCTCGTGCAGCCGCACCTGGACTCCCCGCACTTCCCCTCCGCGAGCGAGCGAGCGGTGCGGGAGGCGGCCGCGCACTTCGCGGAGGACACGTTCGCCCTCGCCGACGGGCGGGCCGTCTCGGTGGACGACGGCGCCGTGCGGGTGGTCGGCGAGGGGCGTCACGTCGTCGTGCCGGGTGGCGCGGGACGGCCCGTCCACGACGGGTGACGAGCCGTTCCCGGGGCCACCGGCCGGACCGCCCGCCCGTCCCGGGACGGGGCCGGTCTCAGACCCGGAAGGTCGCGACGAGGGCGTTGAGGTCGGCGGCGGCCTGCGAGACCTCGCCGGCCGCGGCGGCGGTGGCGCCGGCGCTGTCGGTGGTGCGCGCGGCGGCCGCGGCGATCCCGGAGATGTTCGCCGAGATCTCCTGGCTGCCGGTGGAGACCTCGGTGACGTTGCGGACCATCTCCGACGTCGTCGCGGACTGCTCCTCCACGGCGGCGGCGATGGTGGCCTGCAGACCGTCGATGCGGGCGATGACCTCGGCGATCTGCCCGATGACCACCGTGGCGGCCTCGGCGTCGGTCTGGGTGGCCCCCACCCGCGAGACGATCTCCTCGGTGGCGCGCGCGGTCTGCTGCGCCAGTTCCTTCACCTCACCGGCCACGACGGCGAAGCCCTTGCCCATCTCCCCGGCCCGGGCGGCCTCGATGGTCGCGTTCAGCGCCAGCAGGTTCGTCTGCTCGGCGATGGAGGTGATGAGCTTGACGACGTCGCCGATCTCGCGCGAGGACGTGCCCAGGCGCTGGATCGTGGCGCTGGCCTCGTCGGCGGAGGCGACGGCGGTGCTGGCGGTGGAGGACGCCTCGGCGGTGGCGGTGGCGATCTCGCGGATGGCCGAGGTCATCTGCTCCCCGGCCGCGGCCACGGTGCCGATGTTCGCGCTGATCTCCTCGGTCGCGGCGGACACGACCTGCGCCTGGGCGGAGGAGTCCTGCGCCCCGGCCGACAGTTCCCCCGCGACCGCCGTCAGCTGCTGGGAGGAGGCGGCCAGGGTCGCCGCCGACGCCGACATGCGGGTGACGACGGAGCCGATGCCGTCGCGGGCGCGGTTGACCGCCCCGGCCATGGCGCCGAGCTCGTCGGCGGCGTGGACGTCGGCGGCGACGGTCAGGTCCCCGGCGGCGACGGCGTCCAGGGCGGTGGCGACCGAGGTCAGCTGGCGGCGGATCAGCCGCAGCACGGCGGCGGCGATCACCCCGGCCAGCAGCAGGCCGCCGACGAGCACGGCGACGACGACGGCGCGGGCGCGGGCGACGGCGCTCTCGGCGGCGGCCTGACGGGCCGTGGCCTGGGCGGTCTCGGTCTCCTGCAAGGTGACGATGGCGGCGTTGAAGCCGTCCTCGGCGGCGCCGAAGCGTGCGCCGATCTGGTCACCCGCGGGCATCTGGAACCCGCTCGGCGGCGCCTGCCGCAGGACGATGACGTCGCGCAGCGCGGCGTAGTCGGCGTAGGCGGTGCGCAGGTCGTCCGCGGCGGCGACCGCGGCGGCCCCCGGGCCGCGCCCGGTGTAGCTGTCCAGGGCGTCGGCGAGGGCGGCGTCGGCCTCGTGCGCCAGCTCGACGGAGGCGGGGACGTCGGCGCCGGGGATGCCGGCGAGGAACTCGGCCCGGTACTGGTCGGCGATGGCGCCGCGCGCGCTGGCGATGTCGAGCATGCCCGCGACGTGCTGCTCACCGATCGCGGTGACCTCGGCGCTGGCGCGCTGCATGCCGCCGACGCCGACGGCGCCGACGGCGACCGCGACGGCCGAGGCCGCCAGTACCGCGGCGGTGATCTTGGACGTCACGGACCGGTCGGCCAGCGGGCGACGGGGGCGGGTCTGGGCGGGGGCAGCGGACACGGTGTTCCTCCTGAGGGGTCGGCTCCCGGCATCGACGCCGGGGGCCACGGTCTTGAGCTCGCGGGGCTGGGTCTGCCGCCGCGGTCAGCGCAGGGCGCGCTGCACCACCAGCGTGCGGACCTCGGCCGTGCCGCCGCGGACGGTGATCGACCCGCCCTGGAAGTCCTGCACCAGCGCGCCCCCGGAGGTGCGGGCGGCCGAGACGGGGTACCCCAGCGGCCCGGTCTCCCAGCCGCGCGCGGACCAGGCCTGGCGCACCGCGGTGGGCACGGCGTGCGTGCCGGCCCCGGGCGAGGAGTACACCGAGCCGCCGGTGAAGTGCTGGCCGGTCCCGCCGCCGGCGAGCCCGCCGAACGCGTCCGAGGCCGGGTAGCCCAGGGCGCCGCCCTCCCAGCCCTGCGCGGCCCAGGCCGACCGGACGGCGCCGGCGACGACGTGCGTGCCGCCCGGCCCGGAGTAGATCGAGCCGTTCTGGAAGTGGGCGTAGGAACCGGCCGGCAGCGCGGTCGCCGTCGTGGTCGGGAACCCGAGGGAGCCGTTCTCGTACCCGGCCGCGCGGTAGGCGTCGAGCACGGCGCCGCCGAGGGCCTGGGCGCCGGTGGCGGGCGACCAGTAGACGATCCCGCCCTGGAAGCGCTGCGCGACGCCGTCGCGGACGGTGAACTCCTGGCCGGTGGGGTACCCCAGCCAGCCGTTCTCCCAGCCGGCGGCGGCCCAGCGGTCGCGGATCGCGCCGCGCACGACGGCCGACCCCGTCGTCCCGCTCCAGTAGATGGAGCCGCCGCCGAAGTGCTGCCCGTACCCGCCGGCGCGCAGCGGGCCGAACTCGCGGCCCATCGGCAGCCCCAGGTACCCGGCGTTGGCGCCGGTGGCCGTGTAGCCCTGCAGGATGGCGCCCTTGACGGGGATCCCGACGTAGCTGCGCGAGCCGTCGGGGTTCTGCGCGACGAGCGGGGTGCGCCGCGCGGACCCGAAGTCGGCGACCCAGTAGGAGCGCCACACGGTGCGGTTGCCCGACCACAGGGTCGTGTAGACGAGCCCGACGCCCACGGAGGTGTACTTGGGGTCCTGCAGGACGGCCCGGTGCGGGGTCGACTTCATCCAGGTGTCGACGGCGAGGTCGCCGTTCTCCAGGCCCTTGGTGTCGGGGTTGCCCATGTCGGCGGTGGCGACGATCTCGCCCCACTGCGGGAAGTCCGACAGCAGCGTGCCCAGGTTCGGGTTGTGCTTCATCCCGTCGCCCTGGCCGAGGACGTCGGCCCAGTCCTGGGCGACGACCTCCAGGGTGGGGTCGAGGGTGACGGCCGGGGCGCCGACCTTCGCGCGCTCGCGGTTGAGCCCGTCGAGGATCTGCTGCTGCTGGGTCGCGGCCGGGACGACCGGCTGCAGGACCTGCGCGGCGGCCGCGGCGGGGGCGGCGTTCACGAGGGCGGCGGCGCCGGTGCAGGGCAGCACGACGAGGGCCGCCAGCAGGGGGGCCAGGAGTCGGGAGCGCTTCACGGTCACGCAGTAGGGATCGTCGCGGCGCCGGGGTGACGACAGCCTCCGCCCGGGGACACCCGTCCAGCCGTGCCTGGGTGACGGACGGTGACGAACGGAGCCGGTCGGAGGACCTGGGACGGTGATCCGGGCCGCTGCGGTGCCACTGCGGGGTCGGGTTCGTCACCCGCGAGGACGGCGTCAGACCCACGGGGTCACCACCCCCGGCAGCACCCCCGGCACCACCCCCGGCCCCGGGCACGACGTCGGCGGCGTCGCGGTCGTCCTGCTCCCAGCGGGGCGCCGGGGGGTGCGGGCGTGGCCCCCGCCTCACGGGTCCCCCGGGCGCCACCCGTGGACGAGTCGGGGCCCGTCGTGCTCGTGCGCGCTCGCCGGGGGTCCGCTCGCGGTCCGGCGCGGGGCGCCGGACCACGAGCCGCACCCCCGGCCGGGCGCGGCTACCGCTGCTCGATCGCGGCGGGCCGCTGCTGGGCCGCGCGCACCCGGGCGACGTCGAGCTTGGTGCTGCGGTCGAAGGAGTAGACGCCGTTCTGCTCCTGGAACACGTCGGTGAGCTGGGTGTAGCAGTAGCCGAACATGAGGGGGTCGTCGAGCAGGACGCCCGTGAGCCCCTCGAAGCGGTGGTGGAACTCCTCCTCGCTGCGCGGGGGTTCGCCGTAGCCCCAGGAGGACTCGGCGCCGCGGTCGACGTCGGGGTCGCTGGCGGCCACGTCGGGGCGCCACCAGATGCCGCCGAACTCGCTGCAGAACCACGGCTGCCCCTGGTAGGGCAGGGAGATCACGGTGGTGGTCCCGTGCGCGAAGTTGGTGTCGGGGCGGCCGTCGGCCAGCCCCGCCATCTCGCGGGCGAACTGCGCCGGGTCCTGGGTGTAGTTGTGCGAGTCCCACACGTCGGTCTCCAGCACGCGGTGGGAGTACCCGGAGGCGTCGAGCACGGGGCGGGAGGTGTCCATCGCCTTGGCGGCCAGGAACATCGCCCGGGTCGCGTCGTCGAGCACCTGGCCGCGGTCGGTGAGCGGCTGGTGGGTCTCGTTGAGCCCGCACCAGCCCACGATCGAGGGGTGGGAGTAGTCGCGCTCCAGCGCCTCGAGCCACTGGCTGACGAAGTTCGGGGTGGGCTGCTGGTACTCCCCGCGGTGGCTGCTGCCCTCCTCGGCCGCGCCCCAGTCGCCGAACTCGCCCCAGCACAGGTAGCCGAGGCGGTCGGCGTGGAAGAGGAAGCGCTCCTCGAAGACCTTCTGGTGCAGGCGGGCCCCGTTGAAGCCCGCCTCCAGGGACAGCTCGATGTCCTTCACCAGCGCCTCGTCGGTGGGCGCGGTCATCAGCCCGTCGGGGTAGTAGCCCTGGTCCAGCACGAGGCGCTGGAAGACGGGGCGGCCGTTGAGCAGGACGGCCTTGCCGTCGATGCTCACCGAGCGCAGGCCCGCGTAGGTCTCCACGGTGTCCACGACGGCGCCGGCGGCGTCGGCGAGGGTGACGGTGACGTCGTAGAGGTGGGGGTCCTCCGGGCCCCACAGCCGGACCCGGTCGGCGGGGACGGGCAGCACGAGGCGCGGCGAGAGGTCGAGGTCGGCGCGGACGGTCGCGCTCACGACCTCCCCCGCGCCGTCGCGCACCTGCGCGGTCAGCGTCCAGCCGGCGCGGTCGCCGACGGCGCCGGTGTGGCTGCGGCGCAGCGGCTGCTCGAGGTGGAACGTCGAGCCGGCGACGTCGGGGGTGATCCGCGGCCGGCCGAGGCTGACGTCGGGCACGGGCTCGGCCCAGACGGTCTGCCAGATGCCGGTGGTGCGGGTGTAGAGGCACTCGTAGTTGTCGTACCGGGTGGACTGCTTGCCGCGGGCCTGCGGCCCGTGGCGGTCGTCGCGGGCGCGCACGACGACGGTGACGGTGCCGGTGCGGTGGCCGAGGTCGGCGGTGAAGGGGGTGAAGCCGCCGCGGTGGCGGACGACCTCCTCCCCGTCGACCCAGACGGTCGCGTCGTGGTCGACGGCGCCGAAGTGCAGCAGGGTCCGGCGCCCGGCCCAGTCCGCGGGGACGCTCAGCTGCCGCCGGTACCAGACCGCGGGCATGAAGTCGGTGTTCCCGACGCCCGAGAGCGTGGACTCGGGGGCGAAGGGGACGGTGATGGTGCCGGTCAGGGGGCGGTCGCGCAGTCCGCGCTCCAGCCCGGAGTCGCCGGCGTCGACCTCGAACTCCCAGGTCCCGTTGAGGTTGAGCCAGTCGGCCCGGACCATCGAGGGGCGGGGGTGCTCGGGGCGGGGGGTTGCGGGCACGTGCTCCTCCTCGTCGACGGACGTGCGTGCCGGGACAGTCTGCCGTCGCACGTACATCGTTGCAAGCGCGAGACCGGGAACCGCTATGCAGCGTTGCAAACGCGTGCTACGTTCCACCCCACTGACCGGGACAGAGCGGTTCTCGGCCAGCCGGTGCCGCCGACCCGGCGGCTACCGACCGCCAACGACGGCAGGGACGGACACGCGTGAACAGTCATCCCCCGACACCCCCCACCCGCAGTGCGCTCAGCCGGCGCACCCTGCTGCGCGGCAGCCTCGCCGCCGGTGGTCTGGGCCTGGTCGCCGGCACCGCCGGGTGCGGTTCGCCGCTCGCCGCGGGCCTGGCCGGCACCCAGCTCAACCCGGGGACCGTCACGTTCTGGAACCTCTTCGGCGGCGGCGACGGCGCCCGCCTGCAGCTCATGCTGGACGAGTACCGCAAGCAGCAGGGCAGCACGGGCTCCCTCCAGGCGGCCACCTTCGCCTGGGGCAACCCGTACTACACGAAGGTGTCGCTGGCGACCCTGGGCAACAAGCCGCCGGACGTCGCCGTCGCGCACCTCACCCGCGCGTCCAACCTCGCCGCGGCCGGGCTGCTCGAGCCGATCACCGACGACGTCCTCGCCCTCGCCGGGCTCTCCAGCAGCGACTTCAACGAGCGCGCCTGGGAGGCCTCGAAGTTCGAGGGGCAGGTCTACGCGATCCCCATGGACACCCACCCCTGGGTGCTCTTCTACAACGCCGACGTCTGCCAGGCCGCCGGGCTGCTGGGCCCCGACGGCGAGCTGGCCCCCATCGAGGGCCTGGAGGCCTGGGAGGCCGCGCTCACCGCGGGCAAGGAGGCCTCCGGCGGGTTCGGGGCCACGACGGCGACGGTCGCCGACGACTCCAACAACTGGCGCTTCTTCAACACCGTCTACAGCCAGCGCGAGGGCAACACGCCGCTCATCGACGACGAGGGCCTGTCGGTGACGATGAACGACGAGCTGGCGGTCGACACGCTCGCGACGATGCGCAGCTGGGTCGAGAAGGGCCTCATGCCCGCCACCGTCGACACCCCCGGCGCGGAGACCCTCATGTTCACCGGCAAGTCGGCGTTCTTCATGAACGGCGAGTGGGAGGTCACCACCGCCCAGAGCATCGAGGGCCTCAACTTCGGCATGACCGCCTTCCCCACCCTGTTCGACCAGCCTGCCGCGCACGCCGACTCGCACGCCTTCATCCTGCCGAGGATGGAGCGCGACGACGCGCAGCTGGAGCGGGCCATGGGCTTCGTGAAGTCGCTGCTGGACCAGGGCATGACCTGGGCCGAGGGCGGGCACATCCCGACCTACCTGCCGATCTTCGAGAGCAGCGAGTACCAGCAGCTGGAGCCGATGTCGAACTACGCCGACGCGGCCTCCTACGCCTCCTACGACCCGCCCGCCTGGTACTCGGGGTCCGGTTCCAACTTCGAGACCGTCACGGGAGCGACCATCGGTCTCGTCCAGCAGGGCCTCACGAAGCCCGCGGACGCCGTCGCCTCCATCCGGGCGGCGCTGGAGAACTACGCCAAGACGGCGAACCCGCTGTGACCGCCCCGACCTCCCCGGCTCCTGGAGACAACGACCGATGAGCGCACACACCGTCGGCGCGCAGCCCGCCGTCACGACCGTCCCGAGCGGTGACCAGGGCCAGGTCGGGGGCCCGCAACGGTCCGCCTGGCTGTTCATCGCCCCCTTCGGGTTCTTCTACCTCTGCTTCCTGCTCGGCCCGTCGATCTACATGTTCGTGGCGAGCTTCTTCGACACGTCCATCGTCAAGACCGGCCTGGGCGACTTCATCGGCCTGGAGAACTACTCGGCGCTGGTCCAGTCGAAGGACTTCTGGTCCTCGATGTGGCACACGCTGCAGTTCACGATCTACACCGTGCCGCCGCTGGTGATCCTGTCCTTCGTCTTCGCGGTGCTGGCCAACCGGATGCCGCGCGGCTCGACGTTCTGGCGGCTGGCCTTCTTCACCCCCTACATCCTGCCCTCGGCGGCCATCTCGCTGATCTGGGTGTTCATCTTCACCGCCGACACCGGCCTGTGGGCCACCGTGCAGAAGTGGTTCGGCGCCGACGCCCCCACCCCGGTGCTGGGCACCCCGAGCCTGGCCATGGTCGGCATCGCGGTCGCCACGATCTGGTGGACGATCGGCTTCAACTTCATCCTGTACCTGGCCGGCCTGCAGGACATCCCCCGCGAGCTGTACGAGGCGGCCGCCATCGACGGCGCGACGCCCTGGCAGCAGATCCGCCACCTGACGATCCCGCTGCTCAGCCGCACCACCACCCTGGTCCTGCTGCTGCAGATCATCGCCAGCCTCAAGATCTTCGACCAGGTCTACCTCATGACCGGCGGCGGCCCGGGCACCAGCACCGAGACCGCCCTCGTCTTCATCACCAAGACCGGTTTCACCGACTACCGCATCGGGGCGGCCGCCGCCGCGTCGTTCCTGCTCTTCGTGGTCATCGTGACCATCGCCGTGATCCGGCAGCTCGTCGAGCGCGCCCAGCAGAAGGGAGCCTGACATGGCGACCACCGACGCCCCCGGCAGCCGCCGCTCCGGGATCTCCGCCGCCGCCCCGGCCCGCACCGCCAAGGTCAGCGCCAACGGGGGCAAGAACTTCAACCGCATCACCGCGGTGGTCCTCGCCGTCTTCGCCGTCATCTGGCTCATCCCGAGCCTGTGGGCGATCAAGACGTCCTTCACCGACAACGCCGTCTCCGCGCTCGGCACCCAGGCGATCCTGAAGGACGTCAACCCGACGCTGGCGTCGTACGCGTCGCTGCTGGGCGGGGGCGACCTGTGGAACTGGTACCTGGCGAGCTTCATCACCTCGACGCTGTCCGCGGCGCTCGTCGTGGTCTTCGCCTCGATGGCGGCGTTCGCGATCTCCCGCATGCGCTTCCGCGGCCGCAACGTCGTCTTCGTCCTGCTGCTGGCCGGGATCATGGTCCCCGCCGACGTGCTGATCATCCCGATCTTCCAGCTGCTGAACTCCGTCGGGCTGCTCAACACCTACTGGGCGGTGATCTTCCCCCAGGTGTCCAGCGTCATCGCGCTGTTCGTCTTCAAGCAGTTCTTCGACGGCCTGCCCAAGGAGCTGGAGGAGGCCGCCCGCCTCGACGGGGCCTCGAACTGGCGGATCTACCGCTCGGTCATCATGCCGCTGTCGCGCCCGGTCCTGTCGGCCATGGCGATCGTCACCTTCGTGGGCGTCTGGAACAACCTGATCCTGCCCCTGTACGTGCTGTCCAACCCCGACCTCATGACGATCCCGGTCGGTCTGGCCACCGTCCAGGGCTCGTTCGGCCAGCGCTTCTCCGACATCCAAGCCTCCACGATCCTCGGCGCCCTGCCGCTGGTCGTCCTGTTCCTCGTCTTCCAGCGCCGCATCGTCGAGGGCGTCGCCGGCACCGGTCTGAAGGGCTGATCCACCTGTGAGCACCGCACCGCACCTGTCCGGCGTCGTGGACCTCGACGTGGCGGGCGCCACCATCAGCCGGCACCTCTACGGCCACTTCGCCGAGCACCTCGGCCGCTGCATCTACGAGGGGTTCTGGGTCGGGGAGGACTCCGACATCCAGAACACCGCCGGCGTGCGCGACGACGTCGTGCAGGCCCTGAAGGACATCAGCATCCCCAACCTGCGCTGGCCGGGGGGCTGCTTCGCCGACGAGTACCACTGGGAGAACGGCGTCGGGCCGCGCGAGGAACGCCCCTCGATGGTCAACACCCACTGGGGCGACGTCGTCGAGGACAACTCCTTCGGCACCCACGAGTTCATGCAGCTGTGCGACCTCCTGGGCGCCGAGCCCTACGTGTCGGGCAACGTCGGCAGCGGGACCGTCCGCGAGATGAGCGACTGGGTGGAGTACCTCACCCGGTCCGGGGACGCACCCATGTCCCGGCTGCGCCGCGAGCACGGGCGCAGCGAACCGTGGAAGGTCCCCTTCTGGGGCATCGGCAACGAGGCGTGGGGGTGCGGCGGGAACATGACCGCCGAGCAGTACGCCCAGCTCGCCGCGCAGTTCGCGACCTACGCCCGCAACCACGACGGCAACGAGCTGTACCGGATCGCGGCCGGCCCCAACCGCGACGACTACCACTGGACCGAGACGCTGATGAAGTCGATCAGCACCCTCGGCGGCCCGGTCGAGGAACGGCACCACCAGCGCTGGCAGGCGCTGTCGTTCCACTACTACACGCACGCCAGCGACGACTGGCAGCACAAGGGCTCGGCGACGGAGTTCGACGTCGACGCCTACCACGCGACCATGGTCAACGCGTGGCGCATCGACGAGATCGTCCGCGGCCACTCCCGGGTCATGGACGCCTACGACCCGGACGCGACGATCGGCCTGGTCTGCGACGAGTGGGGCACCTGGTGGGACGTCGAGCCCGGGACGAACCCCGGGTTCCTGTTCCAGCAGAACACCCTGCGCGACGCCCTCGTCGCCGGGCTGCACTTCGACGTGTTCCACGCCAACGCGCGCCGGCTGGTCATGGCGAACATCGCCCAGACCGTCAACGTGCTGCAGGCGATGGTGCTCACCGACGGGGCCCGCATGGTGCTGACCCCGACGTACCACGTGTTCGCGATGAACGCCGGTCACCAGGACGCCACGCACCACCCCGTCCAGGTGACCTCCAGCGACGCCACGCACACCGGTGAGCAGGGCTCCTACCCGACCCTGACGACGTCGGTGAGCTCGCGCGAGGGGACGGCGCTGGTGTCGCTGACCAACCTCGACGTCGAGTCCGGGGCGCAGGTCCGCCTCGACCTGCGCGGGCGCGACTGGGCGGTCGGCACCGCCCGGCTCCTGGCCGCGCCGACCCTGCAGGCCCACAACACCGTCGAGGACCCCGCGGCCGTGGCCCCGGTCGCCTTCGACGGCGCGCGCCGCGAGGGCACCACGCTCGTGGTCGACCTGCCGGCGCACTCGTTCGCGACGGTGGAGCTCAGCCTCGGCTGAGCCTCACCGGTGGGTGCCGAGCACCTGCTCCAACGCCCCGGACGGCAGGCCCCTGCCGTCCGGGCGCGGCCAGTGCACGACGACCTCGTCGAAACCGGCCCCGGCCAGCGCCGCCGCGAACCGCGGGTAGTCGGTGTAGGCGCCGCGCTCGTCCAGGCCCAGCAGGGCCAGCCGGCGCACCCCCGCCGAGCCCTCCACGGCGGCGAACCGGGCGGCGGGGGCGGTGAAGCGGGCGATCGCGTCCTCGACGGTGTCGTCCGGGCCGGGTTCGCCCGCCCCGTAGGTGACCCAGGCGTCGCCGGTGCGGGCGGCGAACCGCATCCCCCGCGGCCCGGCCGCGGCCACCGTCAGCGGGACCCGGCCGGTGACCGGCCCGGGGATCGAGCGGGCGTCCACGGCCGCGTAGTGCTCACCGCGGGCGTCGGTGCGCCGCTGCGACAGCAGGGTCCGCAGCAGCAGGGTCCACTCCTCGAAGCGGTCCTGCCGCTGCCGCGGCGTCAGCGCGGGCAGGCCGAGCACCGCGGCGTCGTGGGCGGAGGTCCCGGCCCCGACCCCCAGCTCGAACCGGCCGCCGCTGACCTGGTCGAGCGTCACGACGTCGGCCGCGAACGGGACGGGGTGGCGGTAGTTCGGCGAGGCGACCAGGGTGCCGAGCCGGACCCGCCCGGTCGCGGCCGCGGCGGCGGTCAGCAGCGGGACGGCGGCGTACCAGGGCCCGTCGCGCAGGTCCCGCCAGGACAGGTGGTCGTAGCTGAAGACGGTCCGGACCCCGGCCTGCTCGGCCGTGCGGGCGGTCTCGACGAAGGCGGACGGGTGCAGGTCGTTGAGGACGACGCAGGACAGCTCCACGCCCGGGAGGCTAGCCGTCCAGGTCGCCGGCCCGCCGCGCCGCCTCGACGGCCGCGGTGGTGCTGTCCACGCCGTAGCGCTCGCGCAGCGACCGCAGCAGACCGGCCACCTCGACGATCGGGACGGCGAGGTCGTCGGCGACGACCGCGGCCGGTTCCCCCGCCGCGACCAGGTGCAGCGCCCGCGCGGCCCTCGGCTCCAGCGGCGGCAGGTCCCGCGGTGCGGGGGGCGGCCCGGCGGGGTGGCGGGTCACGGCGAGCCGCCCCCGCGGGCCCAGGTCCAGCACGACGACGTCCTGCCCGCGCAGCGCGTCCAGCACCGCGTCCAGCGGCACGGGCCACGAGCTGCGCGGCGGTGACGTGCGGTCGTCCATGCGTTCCCCTCAGCCGACGTCGCGCGGTGCGACGTCAGCCAGGATGTGCCCTGCCCGGGGCCCGCAGGACCGTTCGGGCCCGTTCCCGGCGGGGTTTCGCTGGTCAGGACGAAGATCCACGCCGCTGCGCTGGTCGCCGCTCACCGTGCGTGCCCGCGCCGGCGCCACCGCGCGAACCGGCCCCGCGCCGGCGGGGCCGGTTCCGGTGCGGGCGCGCGGGCGGCGGCCTCGGCGCGGCGCCGCTGCGTCCACTCCCCCACCAGGGCGTCGGCGTCGAGCAGCGCGACCGCGACGAACGGACCCTCGGCGGGACGGCGGTACAGCTCGCGGACCCGGTCGTTGAACCCGGCGACGACCTCGCGGACGACCCCCTCGGAGGTCAGCTCGTGCACGTCGCGGGCCAGGACCTCGCGCTCGCGGCGCAGGGCCAGCGCCGGCGGCAGCATCCCGGTGACGTCGAACCCCTCGCGGCGCGCCTTGTCGGCCGCCCACTGCTCCGCGGAGAACTCGCGGTCCAGGCCGCGCAGCGGGGCACCGGCCCCGGGCAGGTCATCGAAGTCGCCGCGGTCGAGGGCCTCGCGGACCAGCCGCTCGACGCGGTCCTCGAAGCGCCGCCCGACCGGTTCGCGTCCGCTCACCGTCCCACCCGCTCGTCCCGCGCAGTCCCCGGCCAGCCGGCTACCAGTACCGAAAGTACCCACCGCCCCGGTCGCGGTCAACGGACCGCCGGGTCACCTGGCGCCGGGGCCGAGCCGGTACTTTCTGGACGTGAGCACAGACCCCGGCGCCCAGCACCACGACCTGCTCACCGTGCTGCGCGGAGGAGCGGCCGCCACCCCGGCCCCCACCCCGCCGGCCCCGGCGGCCGTCACGCTCCTGCCCGCCGCGGCGACCTCGCGCCACCAGCTCGCCGTGGACACCGCGCTGGCCGGCGGGCCGCTGGTCGTCGACACCGGATCCGAGGGCGCCGTCCTGCTCACCGGGCTGCTCGCCGCCCTGGCCGCCGCCGGGCGCCGGGTCACCCTCGTCCCGGGCACCGCCACCGCGGCCGCCCGCGAGGAGCTGGCCCGGCTCGGCCTGGGCCACCTGCTGGCCGACACCCCCGAGGACCCCAGCCGGCGCGGTGCGGACCTGCCCCCGGCGGACCCGAACCGGTGGCTGGCCGTGCTGCGCGACCTGGACACCCGCCACCGCGCCTGGTTCAGCGGTGACGGCGAGGGCGGGGCCCCCAGCCGCTCCGACGCCCTGGCCGGCCTGGCGGCCCTGCGCTCCGAGCACCTGCACCCCCCGCTGCTGCCCGCGGCGGCGGCGTGGACGGCGCAGGACCGGGCCCGCGTCGTGGAGCTGCTCGGCCGCGGTGCCCCGGCCGGGGACGACGCGCTGCGCGGCGTCGACGACGAGCGGGTCGCCGCCGCCGCGGACGCCCTCGACGCACTGCCCGCGACGCTGGACCGGCTGGCGGGCCTGATGGCCCGGCTGGGCTCGGAGGTGCGCTGGCGCACCCCTCGCACCCTCGCCGACGTCGAGGCGGCCCCCGCGCTGCTGGCCCGGGTCGAGCAGGCGCTGCGGACCTACGTCCCCAGCGCGCTGCACACCGACCTCGACCACGCCGCCGCGATCCTGGCCCGCCAGCCGCGCTCGCTGCTGTCGGCCGAGGAGCGCGAGCGCCGCCGCGAGCTGAAGCGGCTGTCCTCGCTGCGGCACGACGGCGCCGGTTTCGGGTCCGGGGACGTCCAGGCGCTGACGGAGCTGCACCGCGCGTGGGCCGAGCGGGCCGACGGCACCCCGGCGTCGTTCCCGGGTCGGGAGGAGCTGGTGGCCGTGCTGGACGCGGTGCGCCGGGACCTGCCCGTGGTCGCCGCGGTGCTGCCCGACGTCCCGGCCGACCCCGACGTCGCGGCCCTGCCCGAGCTGGCCGACCGGGTCCGGCGGGCCGCGGCCGCCGCCCGCGCCCGCCGGGACCGCGCCGCCGTGTCCGCCGAGGGGCTGGAGGACCTGGTGGCCGCCGTCCCGGCGGGGTCGGGCCCCGCCGAGGTCGCGCGGCTGGTGGAGGGCACGACGTGGCGGGCCCTGGTGGAGGCCCCCGACCCCGGCGGGGTCCCGGTCGAGCGGCTGGCCGAGGAGTTCCGCCGCCTGGACGAGCAGCGCCGCGCCCGCGCCGCCCGCGAGCTCCAGCTCGCCCTGTCCGGGGCCCGGGCCACCGCGGTGGCGGTGACCGACGAACCCACCGGGCCCGACCTGGACGTCCTCGTCGTCGACGACGCGCACCGGCTCGACGCCGACCGGGTCGCGGGGTTCGCCGCGCACGCCCGGCAGGTCGTGCTGCTGGGCACCGGGTCGCACGACCCCGTCCCCGACCCGGGGTCGGCGTGGGCGCGGGCGGCGCTGAGCGCCCTGTCGCTGGAGCTGCCGCGCCGGGCGTCGGGCGTGCGGGACGCCGTCGCGGCCGCCGTCGCCGCGGCCGGGCCGTCGGCGGAGGCCGGCTCCGGGACGGACCTGGTGCTGCGGGCCGACGGGGCGGTGCTGCTGGTCGACGTGGAGGACTCCCTGGCGCTGCTGCGGGTGCAGGACCGGGAGGTCGCCCTGCCCGCGCGGCACCGCGCGGCGGGCGAGGCGTACCGGCTGCTGCGGGTCGCGGACTGGTTCACCGATCCGCGGGGCACCACGCGCCGGCTCGTGGAGGAGCTGGGCTCGGTCCGGCCCGCCGCGCCCGAGGCGGTCCCGGTGCCGGTCCCGGCGCCGGTGCCGGCGGAGTCGTTCCCGAAGGGGCTGGGGTCGGCCGAGGACGCCCACCGCACCGTCGCGGACTTCGTCACGGCGCTCGCGGGGGGCAACCCGAACATCGACCAGACGCCGGCGGCGACGGTGGACGCGGCGGTCGCGCTGGCCTACGCCGACCTGGGCGTGCAGGCCGCGGACGCGGCGGTGCTGGACGCCGCGATGGAGCTGCTGACGTACCGGCGCCGGGGCGCGAAGGTGCTGCGGGCGTTCAAGGAGTCGTTGCAGCGCAGCAAGAAGAAGATGCGTGGGGCCGGGGTCAAGGTTCCCTGAGAGGACCGCCCGGATTGACGGGCGGTGGCGGCAGGGGCAGGCTGACCCCGACAGTAAGCGCATACATCACGATGCCCCACCCGTCACCGCCGACGCCCCGGGAGATCTCGATGCACCGCCGCACCTTCCTGACCGGAACCCTCGCCGCCGGGACCCTGACCGCCGGGAGCCTGGCCGCCGCGCCCGCCGCCTCCGCCCGCTCCCCGCACCGCGCGCAGCTGCGGACCTGGGCCGAGCAGACGTGGCGCTGCCTGGACGCCCTGACCGTCCCCGCCTCGGGCCTGGCCGCCGACGACATCGGCGCCGACCTGTCCGCCGCCTCCCGCGGCCGGCAGACCTCCCCCACGAACATCGGCTGCGGCCTGTGGTCGACCGTCGCCGCCCGCGAGCTCGGCCTGCTCGGCCGGGCCGAAGCCCGCCGCCGGCTGGCCCGCACCCTCGGCACCCTCACCACCCTGGAACGCCACGAGCAGAGCGGGCAGTACTACAACTGGTACGACCCGGCCGACGGGCGCAAGCTCACCGAGTTCCCCGGTTCCGGGGAGGTCGTGAAACCCTTCCTGTCCTCGGTCGACAACGGCTGGCTCGCCGCGGCCCTGATCGTCGTCGAGCGCGCCGAACCCGCGCTGCGGCAGCAGGCCCGGCGCCTGCGCCGCTCGATGGACTTCGGGTTCTACTGGAACGCGGACGAGAACGCCCCCGGCGGGCAGCTGCGCGGCGGGTTCTGGGACGCCGACCCCGGCGAGGACGCCGCCGTCGTGGGCAACCACCGCGGCGGGGACCCCGTCTGGTACACCGGCCACCACTACGGCACGTTCAACACCGAACCCCGCATCGCCTCCTACCTCGGCATCGCCGCCGGGCAGATCCCTCCCGAGCACTACTGGGGCACCTACCGGACCTTCCCGGACGGCACCTGCGACTGGGACTGGACCGAGACCCGCCCGGAGGGTTCCTGGCGCACCTACGACGGGGTCCGGGTGTTCGAGGGCGCCCTGCCGTACCGCGGCAAGCTGGTCGTCCCCACCTGGGGCGGGTCGATGTTCGAGGCGCTCATGGTGCCGCTGCTCGTCCCCGAGGACGAGTGGGGCACGCGGTCCTGGGCCCGCAACCACCCGCTGTACGTCCGGTGCCAGATCGAGCACGGCACGCTGGAGGCGGGCTACGGGTACTGGGGGTTCTCCCCCAGCAACGACCCCGCCGGCGGGTACCGCGAGTACGGCGTCGACCAGCTCGGCCTCGACGGGCCCGGGTACACCTCCGACCAGGAGCGGACCTCGGTGGAGCAGGCGTACGCCGGGTGCCGCCCGGGGTCGGCGGCCCCGGCGGAGTACGGCGACGGCGTCGTCACCCCGCACGCCTCGTTCCTGGCCCTGCGCTACGCCCCCGACGCCGCGGTGCGGAACCTGCGCAACCTCGCCACCGACTTCGACTGCACGACCGACGGCGGGTTCCTCGACGCGATCGCCGTGCGCAGCGGCACCGTGTCGCAACGGTTCCTCGCCCTCGACCAGGGCATGGTGATGGCCGCCCTCGGCAACGCGCTGGGCGGGGACGTGCTGCGCCGCCACGTCGGCGCCGAGCTCGCCCCGGCGCTGGAACCGCTGATGCGCCGGGAGGTGTTCGCGACGCGGGGGTGAACCGCCCCGGCACGACGAGGCCCCCGGGACCGGCACCGGTCCCGGGGGCCTCGTCGTCACCGAGGGTTCAGCGGGGGGTCAGGCGCCCGAACCCCCGCCGGGCTGCAGCACCCCGTCGGCGAACAGCTGGTACGGCGCGTACGCGGGCGCCGTCTCGGTCGGGTCGTCGGCGGTCACCAGCACGGCCGCGACGTCCGGGGTGAACCCGAGCGCCAGCTTCACCGGCGCGACCGTCTTCCAGCCCCACGGCGTGTTCAGCACGGGCAGGTCCACGACCGCGACCCGTTCGTCGTCGTACCCGACGAGCTGCACGGTCCACCCCGCCACCGGGGTGGGGTGGGCCTGGGTCAGCGACTTCCAGGTGGACAGGTCACCGGCGTCGGCGACCTCCTGGCCCCCGACGCTCACCGAGTTCACCGTGACGCCCGGCTCGGACACGCCGCCGTCGGTGACGTACCGCAGGGCGACGTCCACGGTGCGGCCCGCGAACTGCGACGCGTCGAACTCCTGCTCGCCGGACACCTCCCCGGACAGGCCACCGGTGCCCGGGTCGGCCCCCTCGGTGGGCAGGTTCACCCAGGTGCCGGTCGCGTCGTCGTAGACCTGGACGTAGAAGTAGTCGTAGCCGGCCTCGGTGTCCAGGTCGAGGTCGAGGGTGATGGTCGGGTCCTGCGCGGGGATGTCGAACCTGCGGACCACGGCGCGGTCGAGGTCGTCGCCGCTGCCGGAGACGAGCCGGCCGTCGACGACGGTCCACTCCACCGGCGTCACCGGGTAGTTCCTCGCCCCCACGAAGTCGACGAAACCGTTCTGCAGGTAGCCGTCGAGGTTGCGCAGCCGGACGAAGTCGGCGCCGTTCACCGGGGCACCGGGCGAGTCGTAGGCCTGCGGGGTGTCCCAGTTCACCTTCGCCGACAGGGACTCGGTCGTGAACCGGGCGGGGTCGCCGTGCTTGAGCCGGGCGCCGGAGTCCAGGGCCGCGTCGACGGCCGCCGTGGCCAGGAAGTCGTGCAGGACGTCCTGCGCACGGTCGGGGTACCCGAACGCGTCGAGCACCGACTGCAGGCCCGCCAGACCGTTCTGCGGTTCGTTGTGCAGAGCCGTCATGAAGTCCTGCCCACCGAAGTGGTCGTGCAGGTAGAACATGAACGCGTACGTCGCGCCGTAGTCCGCGAGCGTCTCCGGCGCCCCCTGGTCACCCCACTGGGTGACCGACTGCTCCGGCCCGCCGTAGCTCTCCTGCGGGTTCCAGCCGAAGAACGTGGCGAGGTGGTTGTCGGCCGCGGGGTCGTCCAGCGGGATCGTCGGGTCGACGTACCCGACGAGGGTCTGCGCCCAGTCCGACAGGCCCTCGTTGACCCAGTTCACCTCGTCCGGGTCGGCGTAGTGCTCCAGCAGGTGCTGGTACTCGTGCGCGAAGGTGCCCTCGTAGGTGCGGGGCGCCGGCTCCCCCAGACCGGGGCGCTGGAGGTGCTCGGCGCAGGCCAGGTAGTCGGGGTCGGCGGAGTCGTCCGGCGGGTTCGTGCCCGTGCGGTGCAGCCAGTCGAACCCGTCGATCGTCATCACGTTGCGGTCGACCAGCTCGTTGAACGCCGAGGAGAAGAACCCGGCGATGTAGGTGCGCCCGTTCTCGTTCGTGGGGTCGAAGTAGTTCTGGTCCCGCACGTTGTCGATGAGCGCGACGGTGCGGTCGCCCTTCCCGGACCAGTAGTCGTCGGGGTACCCGGCGTCGGGGAGCAGGTCGTCCAGGACGCTCTCGCTGCCGTCGCGGTCGGGGGCCACCGAGAACGCCTCGGACTCCTTCGGCAGGACGTTGTCGTCGAACTCGTCGGCGAAGGTCTGGGCCTGCGCGTCGGTGACGGTGGTCAGCGCGCCGTCGCCGAGCGCGTTGCGGCAGTCGCCCTGGGGGAAGGACAGGTCGTCGGCGACCCACACCTCGATGTGGTCCCCCAGCCCGCGCAGCGTGTAGCCGCGCACGCTGGTCGCGGCGGACACCTCCTCCCCGTCCGGGGTGACGCCCCCGTCGATGAGGGAGGGCCAGTCCCGGCGGTCACCGACGCCCGGTTCGCCGCCCTGCGGGGCGGCCAGCGTGGTCCGGGCCCGGGCCTGCGCGGTCAACGGCAGCGCGGCACCCCCCTTGTAGTCCCCGTCGAGGAGGCGCACGTCGGCCGGCAGCCCCTGGCCGGCCGGGGCGGGAGCCGCCGCGGCCGTGGCGGGGACGGCGAGCGCCGTCGCCGAGAGCGCGGCCAGGGCCGCCAGGCCCCCGCGCCGTGGGTTCAGCCCCATGGGTAGTCCTTCCTCAACGCACAGTGATGTTCTGAGCGTGAGCTTCCCCTACGCACAGCGACCCCACAAGGGACCGCGCCCGGGGGATCGGTGAGGATGGGCCGGTGAGCACCGGACCGCTGCGCGTCATGACCGTCTGCACCGGCAACATCTGCCGGTCCCCGATGGCCGAGGTGGTCCTGCGGGACCGGCTGGAGCGCGCGGGACTGGCCGACCGGGTCGTGGTCGACTCCTCGGGGATCTCCGACGAGGAGGACGGCAACCCCGTCGACCGGCGGGCGGCGTCGGTGCTGCGCGAGCACGGGTACGAGGTCCCGCGGCACCGCGCGCACCGGATCACCCCCGACGAGCTCGGGCAGCGGGACCTGCTGCTGGCGATGACGTCCCGGCACGCCCGCTGGCTGCGGACGCAGGCCCCGGACGAGGAGGCCGCGGGGCGGGTGCGGATGTACCGGTCCTTCGACCCGGCCGCCCCGGACCTGGACGCGGTGGCCGACGAGTCCGACCTGGACATCGAGGACCCCTGGTACGGCGACCGGCACGACTTCGAGCGGACGCTGGAGCAGGTGGAGGCCGCCGCGGACGCGATCGTCGAGCACGTCCGCGGCCTGCTGCGCTGACCCCGGACGCCGACCCTCAGACGGGCCGCGCCCGCAGCACCGTGCCGTGGACGCGCACGTAGCCGGCGCGCTCGTACAGCCCGACGGCCCCGGAGGGGTTCTCGCTGTCGACGTCCAGGCTGACGGCGGCCATCCCCGCCTCGCGGGCCGCCCGGGCGACCGCGCCGAGCAGGATCCCGGCCAGCCCCCGGCCGCGGTGGTCGCGGCGCACGCCGAGGTTGCCCAGGTCGGCCTGCGCGAAGCCGAGGGCGGGCCAGTCGGACTCGTGGGCGAAGACGGTGGCGTACGCGACCGGTTCGTCCCCGGCGAGCACCAGCCGGCTCCAGCCGGGCCGGAACTCGGGGTTGTCCACGACGTACCGGGACCAGTCGGCGGCCGTCAGCGGCTGCGAGCCCCAGTGGTCGGCGAAGACCGCGTTGTGCAGCTCCCGCAGCCCGCGGCCGTCGTGCTCGTCGAACCGCACGACCCGGTGGCCCGCGGGCGGGGGCGGCGCCTCGATCCCGGCCCCGGCGGGCAGCGTCCGCCGCATGGTGCTGAACCAGCGCCGGACCTCGAACCCGGCGCGCGCGCAGAGCCGGGCGACGTCGTCGCGGTGCTCCTCGGCCCACACCTGCACGTCGGCGCCCACCTCCTCGCCCGGCCCGGTGCCCAGTTCCCGGCGGCGGGCGGCGGCCCGGACCGCGGCGGCCCGCTGCCCCCAGGCCAGCAGCGCCCGGCCGACGCCGCGGCCGCGCCAGGCGGGGTCGACGACGCCGTCGAACGGCAGCCGCAGGTGCGCCCGGTCCCCCATCCGCAGCTCGACGAGGCCGGCGGCGCGCAGGACGCCCGTCTCGTCGCGCCCGGCGACGGTCTGCACCGCCGGGTCGAAGCCCTCACCGGTCAGGCTGCGCCGCAACCACTCCGGCGAGTCCCGCACGTGCGGGGCGTCGACGGCGGCGGCGCGATCCAGCAGGGCCCACCAGTCCGGGACGTCGGCGGGGCTCAGGGGGTGGCACGTCAGTCCGGGCAGCACCCGCCCACCCTGCCAGAGCCTCAGAACAGCCGGCCGGCGTCGTCCGCCGCGGGTTCCTCCAGGTCCAGCAGGAACCGCTTGCGCCACAGGCCCCCGGCGTAGCCCACGAGGGCGCCGTCGTGGCCGACGACGCGGTGGCAGGGCACGAGGATCGACAGCGGGTTCCGGCCGTTGGCGACGCCGACGGCCTGGGCGTACCCGGTGCCGCCGAGGGTGCGGGCCAGGTCGCCGTACGTCGTGGTCGTCCCGTGGGGGATGCGCGTCAGCTCGTCCCAGACCCGGCGGGCGAAGACGTCGCCGCGCGGGGCCAGCGGCAGGTCGAAGGTGCGGCGCCGGCCGGCGAAGTACTCCGCGAGCTGCCCGGCGACGTCGTCGAAGGCGCCGTCGTCGCGGTCGGTGAGCCCCGCACCGGGGCCGCCGCGGTGGTCGGCGAACCAGACGCCGCTCAGCCCGGCGTCGGTGCGCGCCACCGTCAGGTCCCCCAACGGCGACGGCAGGACCGTCCACAGCACGGCCGCCCCCTCTCGGTACGGTGCCCAGGATCGCACCCACGAGGAGGAACCGTGCCCCAGGCCCCGTTGACCGCCGAAGCCGCCGAGCTGTTCGCCAAGCCGAACCCGGCGGTGATGGCGACGATCCACCCGAAGGGACACCCCGTCACCGTCGCGACCTGGTACCTGTACGAGGACGGGAAGCTGCTGCTGAACCTCGACGGCCGCCGCGCCCGGCTGCGCCACCTGCGGGAGAACCCGGCCGTCTCCCTCACGGCGCTGGCCGAGGGCGACTGGTACACGCACGTGTCGGTGCAGGGACGGGTCGTGGAGATCCGCGACGACGAGGGGCTGGTCGACATCGACCGCGTCTCGGCGCACTACACCGGCGGGCCGTACCCGACCCGCGACTCCCCGCGCGTCACCGTCGTCGTGGAGATCGAGCACTGGCACGGCTGGGGCGCCGTCGCGAAGTAGCGCCGCGGGCCGGGGGTCCGCACCCCCGGCCCCGGCCGGTCAGGCCGCCAGGCCGAGGACCTCGGCGGTGCGGGCCATCGTGCGGGTCAGCAGCTCGCGGTCGTCGGACAGCTTCGTGCCGTAGGACGGGACCATCGCCGTGAGGCGGTCGCGCCACTGCTCCTGGTGTGCGGGGAAGCACTGCGCCAGCAGCCGCAGCATGACGTCGACGGCGGTCGAGGCACCCGGAGAGGCGCCCAGCAGCGCCGCGACGGAGCCGTCGGCGGCGTGCACGAGCTCGGTGCCGAACTGCAGCACCCCGCCGCGCGGGCCCTTCTTGATGACCTGCACGCGCTGACCGGCGGTCAGCAGCTCCCAGTCCTGCTCGCGGGCGTCGGGGTAGAACACCCGCAGCGCCTCCAGCCGCTGCTCCATCGACTGCACGATCTGCTTGCCCAGGTAGGTCATGAGCGAGACGTTGTCGCGCGCGACCGCGAGCATCGGCAGCAGGTTGTGCGGGCGGACCGACAGCGGCAGGTCCAGCAACGACCCCTGCTTGAGGAACTTCGGGCTGAACCCGGCGTAGGGGCCGAACATCAGGGCCCGCTCACCGTGCGAGAAGCGGGTGTCCAGGTGCGGCACCGACATCGGCGGGGCGCCGACCTCGGCCTGGCCGTACACCTTGGCGGCGTGCCGCGCGACCACCTCGGGGTTGGTGCAGCGCAGCCACTGGCCGCTGACGGGGAAACCCCCGAACCCCTGCCCCTCGGGGATCCCGCTGCGCTGCAGCAGGTGCAGGGCGCCGCCGCCGGAACCCACGAACACGAACGGGGTGGCGACGGCGAAACTCCCCTCGGAGCTGGAACCCAGCACCGTCCACCCCGACCCGCGGCGGCGCAGGTCCTTCACGGTGTGCCCGGTGAGCAGTTCGACGCCCCGGGCCGCGGCCCCGGTGAACAGCTGCTGGGTGAGGGTCCCGAAGTCGACGTCGGTGCCGTTGGTGGAGCGGGTCGCGGCGACCTGCTCGCCGCGGTCGCGGCCGGCCTCCAGCAGCGGGGCCCACGCGGCGATCCGCTCGTGGTCGTCGGCCCACTCCATCTCGGCGAACAGCGGGTGCGCCGACAGCGCCTCGAACCGGGCCCGCAGGAACGCCACGTCCCCGCCACGGACGAAGCTCATGTGCGGGACGGCGTTGATGAAGTCCCCCGGGGAAGACAGGACGCCCTGCTCGACCTGGTGCGCCCAGAACTGGCGGCTGGCCTGGAACTGCTCGTTGATGGCCACGGCCTTGGCGATGTCGACGGTGCCGTCGGCCTTGGCGGGGGTGTAGTTCAGCTCGCACAGGGCCGAGTGGCCCGTGCCGGCGTTGTTCCACATGTCCGAGCTCTCGGCACCCACGGTGTCGAGCTTCTCCAGGACCAGGATGGACCAGTCCGGTTCCAGCTCGGCCAGCATGGTCGCGAGCGTGGCGCTCATGACCCCGCCGCCGATCAGCACGGCGTCGTAGCGGTTCGATGCGGGCACGTGAGCTCACCCTCGTTCGTCGTCGATCGGTGGACCCCCGAAGGTTACGACCTGCGCGAGGTGCGGCGCCGCCCGGGACGGGGGCCGGTGCCCCACCTCACACGTGAGGTGCGTCTCAGGCGCCGCCGGTGCCGAGCGGCTGCGTGAGGTCGTAGACGGTCGTCCCGCCCACGGTGAGCGCGGTGTAGTTCGCCGCCACCCACTCCTGGACCCGGCCGACCTCCGAGTCCTCCCCGCCCCTGTCGCCGCCCCCGCCGCCGACGAGGTAGTGGACCTCGCCGTCGGCGACGTACCGCTGGAACTGCTCCAGCGTCGGGGTCGGGTCGCCGCTCCAGCCGCCCATCGCCATGACCGCGGTGCCGGAGGCCAGCTCGTACCGCGCGGCCGCCTGGGAGCCGGAGACGGCGGCGGACCAGCGCGTGCCCGCGGCCTGCAGCAGCTCGGTCAGCTCGGTGCTGGGACTCTCCCCGCCGCCGGGGCCACCCGCGCCGCCGGTGGGCACCTGCGCGGTGGCTGCGGCACCGCCGGTCGCGCCCGGCGGGGCCTGCCGGGTCCCGTCCGTGCCGTCGGGGGTGCCGGGCATCCCCCCGAACCCGCCGCCCGTCCCGCTGCCGCCCGTCCCGCTGCCGGCCGAGGCGCCGGCCGGACCGACGGTGGGGATGGAGCCGGTGTGCGCGGTCGCGGCCGTCGCGACGGCGTACGAGGCCGTCCCGCCGAGCCCGACGACCGTGCCGGAGAGCACCAGGACGATCGCGAGCCGGCGCAGCCGCACCGGCGTCACGACGAACCCGGTCGCCAGGGCCACCGAGACGAGCAGGAGCACCCAGCCGGCCCAGACCCACGTCCCGTTGCGGTGCAGCAGCACGAAGGCCCACACCCCGGCGGCGGCCAGCACCAGGGCCAGCCCCACCCGCGCCAGGACCTGCGCGCGCCGGGCCCACAGCAGCTGCCCGCCCCCGGCGGCGAGCGCGGCGACGGCCGGGGCGAGGGCCACGGTGTAGTACGGGTGGACGGTGCCCTCCATGTAGGCGAACGTCGCACCGGACACCAGCAGCCAGCCGCCCCACAGGACCAGCGAGGCGCGGCCGAGGTCGGTGCGCGGCGCGCGGCCGCGGGCGACCAGGCCCAGCACGAGGGCCAGCAGCGCGGCGGGCAGCAGCCAGGAGATCTCGTTGCCCATCTCGGAGGAGAACAGCCGCTGCCAGGTGGCGGTGCCGCCGAAGCTGGACCCCGGGGTGCCCCCGGACGTCCCGCCACCCCCGCCGCCGTCGGAGCCGAGGATGCGGCCCAGGCCGTTGTAGCCCAGGACGAGGTCCATGACGGTTCCGTCGGTGGAGCCGCCGATGTAGGGCTCCTCCCCGGGCCACAGGGTGACCGCCAGGACCCACCAGCCGGCCGAGACGACCACCGCGGCGGCGGCGCCGAGCAGGTGCAGGACCCGCTTGCCGAGGCCGGTGGGCGCGGCCCACAGGTGCACCAGCGCCAGGCCCGGCAGGACGAGGAAGCCCTGGAGCATCTTGGTGAGGAAGGCGAACCCGATCGCCACCCCGGCCCAGGCCAGCCACCTCCAGGACGCCCGCTCGGTCGCGCGGACGGTGCAGTAGGCGGCCAGGGTCATCAGCAGCACGAGCAGCGCGTCGGGGTTGTCGAACCGGAAGATCAGCGCCGCGGCCGGGGTGAGGGCGAGCGCGGCCCCGGCGACGAGCCCGGCGACGGGCCCGTGCCAGCGGCGGACGGCGGCGGTGAGCAGCCACACCGCGCCGACGCCCTCGAGGGCCTGCGGGACCAGCAGCGTCCAGGAGCTGAAGCCGAAGGCGCGCGCGGCGAGGCCGCTGACCCACAGCGAGGCGGGCGGCTTGTCGACGGTGATGAAGCTCTGGGCGTCCAGGGACCCGAAGAACCACGCCTTCCAGCTCTGCGACCCGGCCTGGACGGCCGCGGCGTAGAAGCTGTTCGCGTAGCCGGAGGCGGACAGGTCGACGACGTGCAGGACGCCGGTCGCCACCAGCAGCGCGAGGGTCGCCCAGCGCACCCAGCGCGGCCGGACCCGCCCGCCCGGGGCCGCCGGTCCGGTGTCCGCGGCGGGCGCGGTCGTGGTCGTGGTCATGCTCCCACCGTCGGCCCCGACCCCGGCTGCCGACCCAGGACCGGCTGTGGAGCAGCCGTGAGCCGGTCCGCCACGGGACCGGAGGGGTCAGGGCAGGTGGGCCAGGACCTCGCGCCGGTGCGCGGCGAGCTGCTCGAGCAGCTCCACCTCCTCCTGCGGCGAGGACTGCACCGTGCCGCGGCGCAGCCGGTCGCGGCGGAAGGCGAGCTCGGTGGCGGCCTCCTGGAACTCCCGGACGGCCCGCGCGGCCGGTGCGCCGCCGCGGGCTGAGGCCAGCGAGCGGGCCCGGCGGCGGCCGCGGGCCGAGGCGAGCATCTCCACCTCGGACTCCCCCAGCCAGCCGGTGCGGACGTAGACCTGCAGGTGCCGGGCGATGAGCCGCGCCTCGCGGACGCGGGCGGCCAGCGCCACCGCGACGGCCGCGGCGAACACGGGCACCTGCAGCAGCAGGAACAGCTCGAAGAACGTCGCGACCCCCGCCCCGGCGGAGGCGTTCCACAGGGCGTGCAGGACGACCGCGACGGCGAACCCGAGCACGGGCGCGCCCACGCGGTGCAGCGCCGACCGCCGCCGCGCGGCCAGGCCCAGCCCCACGCCCACGGCCATCGAGAACAGCGGGTGGGCGAACGGGGACACCAGGCAGCGCAGCACGAACACCGCCACCAGCGAGGCGGGCTGGTCGTCGCCCAGGGCGCGGCCGAGGTAGAGGACGTTCTCCAGGAAGGCGAACCCGACCCCGACGAACGCCGCGTAGACGATGCCGTCGACGACCCCGTCGAACTGGCGGCGCTGCTTCAGGAGCAGCAGCAGGACCCCCAGCCCCTTGAGGGCCTCCTCCACGACGGGGGCGACGAGGACGGAGGTGTTCGTCACGTCGCCGACGGCGCCGCCGAAGTCGTGGTGGAACACGCGGTCCAGGAGCCGGGACGCGCCGGTGTTCAGGACGAGCGCGCCGAGGCTGGCCACGCAGGCGCCCCAGCCGAACGCGAACGCCAGCAGGTGCGGGGGTTCGGCCTCGTGCCGGTCCAGCCACAGGACGGTCGCCAGGACCGGGCCGACGGGCACCGCCGCCAGCGCCAGCCCGGGCAGCAGGCCGCCCCAGCCGATCTCGGCCGTCACCGCGCCCAGGCTCAGCAGGCCGCAGACGACGAGCACGACCACCGGGAGGGGGGCCGGCGCGGTGGCGCGGACTGGCGGCGCCGGCATGGTCCGAGGGTACGGGCTGCCCCCTCGCCCGCCCGTCGGCCGGTCGCCCACCTCTACGCTGACCCGGTGAGCAACGACAAGGTCAGCGAGCGCATCGTCTGGATCGACTGCGAGATGACCGGGCTGAGCCTGACCGACGACGCGCTCGTCGAGGTGGCGGTCCTGGTCACCGACGCCGACCTCAACGTCCTCGGCGACGGCGTCGACGTCGTGATCAAACCCCCGGCGGAGTCGCTGGTGGACATGGACCCGGTCGTGGTCGACATGCACACCACCTCCGGCCTGCTGGCCGAGCTCCCGGCCGGGCGGACGCTGGCCGAGGCCGAGCAGGTCGTCCTGGACTACGTGCGCACGTGGGTGCCCGAGCCCCGCAAGGCCCCGCTGGCCGGCAGCTCGGTGCACACCGACCGGGCGTTCCTGGCGCGGGACATGCCGCAGCTGACCGACCACCTGCACTACCGGCTCATCGACGTGTCGTCGCTGAAGGAGCTGGCCCGCCGCTGGTTCCCGCGGGTGTACTTCCACACCCCCCGCAAGCACGGCGGGCACCGGGCGCTGGCCGACATCCGCGAGAGCATCCAGGAGCTGAAGTACTACCGGGAGGTGCTGTTCGTCCCCGACCCGGGCCCGGACTCGGAGACGGCGAAGGCCGCGGGGGCGAAGTTCGAGCTGAAGCCCGACGCGCCGCAGGCCTGAGCGGACGGGTGGTGGGTGTCCCGCAGCACTGCGGGGCGCGTGTATCCTCGACCCGTCACCTGCGCTCGCCCCGGGCGGTCGCGGTGGGTTCGTGGTGGGTGTAGCTCAGCTGGTAGAGCACCTGGTTGTGGTCCAGGAAGTCGCGGGTTCAAGTCCCGTCACTCACCCCACGGAAGCAGGGGCGGTCCCGTTCGCGGGGCCGCCCCTTCCTCGTCCCCCTCACGTGCTCTGCTCCCCGTCGCGGGCCAGGTGGTCCCGGCCGAGGGCGACGAGCTGCTCGCGCAGCCAGGCCAGGTAGGCGTCCCGGTCGGCGCGCAGCGCGAGGGAGACGACGGCCTGCCCCAGCACGTCCCAGTGGTGGACCCCCGCGACGGGCAGCACGACGACCCGCAGCGAGAAGGGCCGGATGCGCCGCCCCAGCTCGCGCTCGACGGCGGTGACGAGGTTCGTCTCGAACAGGGCGCTGGGCGAGCGGGCGATGACGCGCTTCTCGACCTCCCGGGCCCGCGCGCACCAGGCCAGCGCGTCGTCCAGGCCGAGCTCGGCCAGCCCGCGCAGCTCGGGGCGGCCGTCGAGGCCGGGGTAGCGCGGCGGCAGGATCGAGGTCAGCGCGTCCGGGCCGCCGGGGAAGTGCCGGACCCACCAGGCCGCCCACTGCTGCCCGGCGGCGTCGAGGCCGGCGATGTCGTGCCCGGGGGCGCGCAGCGGCCGCACCGGCGGGTCCAGCGGCGGCAGGTCCGGCAGCAGGGGCGAGGTCGGCGGTTCCAGCCCGGCGGCGTCGCGCAGGTGCAGGGCCAGCAGCAGGGACTGGGGCATGGTGAGGTCGATCCCCCACCGCCCGACGTCGCGCACCCGACCACTGTGCTCGGCTGCGCGCGCTGCGTCCACCGGACCGGCCGGATCATCCCCAGGGGTGATCCGCTGGTCGTGCCCGCGGCCGATGCGCGGTCCCCCGGCGGCTGCCTAGGGTCGGGGGCATGACCGCTCCGGTGCTGACCCGCTACCCGCTCGACGCCTCCGCCGCGCGCCGGCGGCGACGACGGATCGCGGTGGTCGTCGAGGTGCGCCGGGAGCAGTCCGAGCGCTCCGGCCGCGCCCGGCGGCCGCTGAGCACCGACGCGGCCGTCCGCGCGGGGGCCTTCGACCACGCACGGTGAACCGGCCGCGGGCCGGGTGGGCCGGACGGGTCCACCGCCCCCGCCCACCCTCAAGGACCGCACCTCCGGGGACGACGAAGTGTGCGTCCCCCCGGGCCGCGGGGGGACGGTCGGACCCTCGGGAGGACGCATGACGCACCAGAGCACGCCGTCGGACAGCGCCGTGGAACCGGTGAGGGAGATGCTCTCCGAGCACATCCCGCTGTCGCTGATCATGGACATGGCCTCGCCGGACGGCCCGCACTCCGCGGAGCTGCTCGCGGCCGAGGGCCTGCCCGACGAGGAGTGGTGGGCGCAGGGCTGACCTGCCGCACCACCGGCAGGGCCGGGACCGGTCCCCGCGGGGCGCGCCCCCTCTCGCTCCCGGCGGGGACCGATTTCCCGGGACGTGTGCACGTCTGCTACGGTTCCGGCCGTTCGCGCTACTAGCTCAATTGGCAGAGCAGCTGACTCTTAATCAGCGGGTTCATGGTTCGAGTCCATGGTGGCGCACCGCACCGCCGAACCCCGTCCCCGGTCCCCCGGGGGCGGGGTTCAGTGCTTCACGGCGACGACGGGGCAGTCGGCCCCGAGCAGGATCCGCTGGGTGTGGCTGCCGAGGATGAGCTTCATCGTGGCCGACCTGCGGGCCACCCCGGTCACCACGAGCCCGGCCCCCACCTCCTCGGCCAGGTCGATGACCTGCCCGGCGGGGTCGTCGGTGGGCTGGTGGACGCGGTGGGGCAACCCGGAGGCGTCCAGCTGCGCCTGCAGCTCCTCCAGCGCGGCCGGGGAGGTGAACGTCGGCCCGCCCTCGCGGTCGCTGTGGCTGAGGACCACGTGGACGGTCGTGGCGCCGGGCTGCGCCTGGGGGCGCTCGAGCACGTGCTGCACGGCCCAGCGCAGCGCCGCCGCCCCCTCGGGGCGTTCGCTGGCGTGGACGACGACGTGCGCCAGGGGCGAGGCGGGCTCGGTGGCGGGTCCGGACGGGTTCACGGTCTGCTCCTGTTCGGGTGGTTCGCGGGGGGCGGGTCGGGGCCGTCAGGGGGCGAGGCGGGCCGCCTCGTCGGCCGTGAGCGGGCGGGTGGGGTGCCCGTTCAGCAGCAGGTGCAGCTTGGCGGTCTCCTCCAGCTCCTCCAGGGCGTCCGTGGCGGCGCTCAGGTCCACGCCGGCCACGACCGGCCCGTGGTTGCTCAGGAGCATCGCCCGGTGGGTGCGGGCGGTGCGCTCGGCCACCTCCTCCAGCGCCGTGTCGCCCGGCGCGTGGTACGGCAGCAGCGGCAGCGAGCCGACGCGCATCGCGAAGTAGGCGGTCAGCGGCGGCAGCGCGCCGGCCGGGTCGAGCCCGGCCAGGCAGGACACGGCGGCCGCGTGCGTGGAGTGGGTGTGCACCACGGCGTTCGCGTCCGGCCGCGCCCGCAGCACCGCGGCGTGCAGGAACGCCTCCTTGGACGGCTTCGGCCCGGCCCGGTGCGTCCCGTCCAGCGCGACGAGGGACAGCTCCGCGGGCGTCACGGTGCCCAGGCTCGACCCCGTGGGGGTGATGAGGAACCCCTCGGGGGTCCGCGCGCTGATGTTCCCGGTGCTGCCGTGGGTCAGGCCCCGGCTGAACAGCGACCGGGCGCACTCGACGACCTGCCGGCGCAGCGCGTCGTCGGCTCCCCCGGTGCCGTTCACGCCGGCACCGGGTCCGCCGGGGCGTGCGGGGCGTCGTGCGGGGCGTCGTGCGGGTTGTCGTCGCCGGCGGCCCGCACGAGCAGCCCGGCGTCGCCGAAGTTCCCGGACTTCAGCAGCAGCCACAACGGGTCCCCGGCCTGCGGGCCGGTCCCGGCGTCGGCGCGGGTGCGGATCCACGGGACCCCGGGGGCGGCCTCGGCGCCGATGAGGCCGCCGTCGACCCCCAGAGCGGTGACGACCGCCCCGGAGGTCTCCCCGCCGGCCACGACCAGGCGGCGCACGCCCCGCTCGACCAGGCCGCGGGCCACCGTCCCGGTGGCCTCCTCCAGGATGCGCGAGGCCCGGTCGACCCCCAGGGCCTCCTGGGCCGCGCGCAGCTGCTCGGGGGGCTGGGAGGAGTAGACGACGGGCGCGGGGCCGTCGGCGGGCTGCCGGTCGTACCAGCGCAGGGCCTGCTCGGCCAGGGCCGCGGCGTCGGGGGTGGCGACCGCGTCCAGGAAGTGCGCGGGGTGCCCGGGGTGGGCCGCGCACAGTTCCCGGAGCTGTTCGAGGGTGCGGGCCGAGCAGCTCCCGGCCAGGACCGCGGTGCGGGTCGCGCCCGGCACGTCGGCCCCGTCGGCGGCGGCCCGGGCCGGGACGTGCTCGGCGGCCAGGGCCGCGCCCAGCCCGGCGGCCAGCCCCGCCGCCCCCGTCAGCAGCGGCAGGTCGCGGCAGGCCGCTCCGATCGTCAGCAGGTCGTGGTCGTCGAGGGCGTCGACGACGACGTAGGCGTGACCGGCGTCGGTGGCCGCCCGCAGGGCCTCGCGGACCGCCGCCTCGCCGCGGCTGACGACGGGACGGGTCAGCAGGGTGGCGGACCGGGCCGTCTGGGTCTGCAGGACGCGCTGGACGTTGCTGTCGGTCATCGGCGTCAGCGGGTGGTGGCGCATGGGGGACTCCGCGAGCGGCACGTCCCCGACGAACAGGTTCCCCAGGTACTGGGTGCGCCCGTGGGCGGGTGAAGCGGGGACCACGACGGTGCCGGCGGACCCGGTGAACTCCAGCAGCGCGTCGGCGACGGGGCCGATGTTGCCGCGCGCGGTGGAGTCGAACGTGGAGCAGTACTTGAAGTACAGCCGCTCCGCGCCCCGCTCCCGCAGCCACCGGGCCGCCTGCAGGGACTGCGCGACGGCCTCGGCGGGGTCGATGGTGCGCGACTTCAGCGCCACCACGACCGCCTGCGTCCCGGCCGGCGGGACCAGCGAGGTCGCGGTGGGGACGCCGAAGTGGACGGCGGTGCGCAGCCCGGCGCGGCGGAAGGCGACGGCGACGTCGGTGGCCCCGGTGAAGTCGTCGGCGATCGCACCGACCAGCGGGGCGGTGGTGGGAGTGCCCATCAGCGGTCCGCCGTCAGCTGGTCGTGCAGCGCCTGCGCGGCGGCCTGCGGGCTGCTGTGCACCCGGATGCCCAGCGCCTGGGCCAGCGCCGGGGCGGCCGGGGCCAGGGAGTACTGGGCCAGCAGCACCGCCTCGGTGCCCGGGTGCTCACCCAGGGCCGGCAGCAGCGCCGAGTACAGGGCCTCGACCAGGCCCTCCTCGTCGTTCGCCAGCGCGGGGCGCACGGCGCCGGGGACGACCACCGCGTCGACGTCGAGGGACACGCCCTCGCGGGCGGCCTGCTCCAGCAGCCGGCGGCGGCTGTCGTCGCGCGAGGCCGGGTTGGAGGCCACCAGCAGCACCCGGCGGTGCCCGGCGCGCAGGACGGCGTCGAAGACGGCCCCGTCCGGCGGCAGCAGCGGCACGTCCACGCCGTCGCGCAGGGTGGCGGTGACCGGCCCGTAGAGCGAGCAGGTCAGCAGGACCGCGTCGGCGCCCTCCCCGACGGCGTGCTCGATCAGCCGTCCCATCCGCCGCTGCAGGTCCTCGGTGAGGCCGCCGCGCGCTTCGGCCTCCGGCAGCAGGCGGTCGTCGAGGATGTTCCAGAGCACCGCGTCGGGGAAGGCGTCGGCGAAGGCCGCGGTGACCGGCGGGATGGAGGCCGGGGTGGCGCTGATGAGGGCGACGAGCGGTCGCGGGGGACGGGGCGCGGCTGCCTGCGCGTCGGCGGGGGAACCGGTCTCGGGTGCGGTGGTGGACATGCGGGCTCCTGGCGGGGACGAGGGGGTTCGGGACGAGGGTGCCCCCGGGGCCGGCCGGTGCGGCCGGCCCCGGGGGCGGGTCGTCAGGCGCGCGCGGTCGCCGCCACGACGGCGTCGGCGAACCCGCTGCAGGAGGCCGTGCCGCCCATGTCGGGGGTGGTGGTGCCCTCGGAGACGACGAGGTCGACGGCCGCCTCGACGACGTCGGCGGCCCGGGACACCTTCGCGTCGTCGAACTTCGCCGCCAGCCAGCGCAGCA
>NZ_JBJLSK010000018.1:0-112959 GCF_050871965.1 Kineococcus lubricus | reverse complement strand
CCCCCCCCCCCCCCCCCCCCCCCCCCCCCCCCCCCCCCCCCCCCCCCCCCCCCCCCCCCCCCCCCCCCCCCCGGCGCCCCCCCCCCCCCCCCCCCCCCCCCCCCCCCCGCCGCGGTCACCGGGCCGGACCTGGTGGCCGTCCGCGGCCTGCGGGTGGCGTTCCGCGGCGACGACGGCGCCCTCGTCGAACGCGTCCACGGGGTCGACCTGACCGTCGCCCCGGGCGAGACCGTCGGCATCGTCGGCGAATCGGGGTCGGGCAAGTCGGTGACCGCGATGGCCGTCGCCGGGCTGCTCGGCCCGGAGGCCCTCGTCACCGCCGAGGAACTGTCGTTCGGGGACGTCGACGTGCGCCGCCGGCTCGGCCCCGAGCAGCGCCGCCGGCTCGGGCTGGAGCAGGCCGTGGTGTTCCAGGACCCGCTGTCCTCGCTGAACCCCGCCCTGACCGTGGGCCGGCAGCTCACCGAGGCCCTCGAGGTCCACGCCCGCACCCCGCACGCCGAGGCGACCCGGCGGGCCCTGGCCGCGCTGGCCCTGGTGCGGATCCCGAAACCCGCCGAGCGGCTGCGGCAACTGCCCCACGAGTTCTCCGGCGGGATGCGGCAGCGCGCGATGATCGCGATGGGGCTCATGGGTTCCCCGCGGCTCATCATCGCCGACGAACCCACCACCGCCCTCGACGTCACCGTCCAGCGCCAGGTGCTGCGCGCGCTGCGCGACGCCCAGCGCGAGACCGGTGCGGCGATCCTGCTGATC
Organism: Kineococcus lubricus; assembly: GCF_050871965.1. Lineage (NCBI taxonomy): Bacteria > Bacillati > Actinomycetota > Actinomycetes > Kineosporiales > Kineosporiaceae > Kineococcus > Kineococcus lubricus. Next base: position 112,203 of record NZ_JBJLSK010000018.1, on the reverse strand, counting down.
TCCCACGACATCGCCCTGGTCAGCGGGTTCTGCGACCGCGTCGTCGTCATGAAGGACGGCGCGGTGGTGGAGCAGCTGCGCGCGGGTGAGCTGGCCGGCGCCCGGCACCCCTACACGCAGGGGCTCATCGCCTGCGTGCCGGACATGACCACCGACCGGACCCGGCCGCTGCCGGTGCTGGGCGCCGAGGAGCAGGAGGTCCTCACGTGAGCGAACTGGAGTTCTCCGGCGTCACCGTCCGGTACGGCCGCGGGCGCACCGCCGTCACGGCCGTCGAGGACGCCACGCTGCGGGTCCGCCCCGGCACGACGCACGGTCTGGTCGGGGAGTCCGGGTCGGGCAAGTCGACGGTGGCGCGCGTCGCCGTGGGGCTGGAGCGCGTCAGCGCGGGGACCGTCCGCCTCGACGGGGTGGACATCGCCGACCGCTCCCGCGCCGCCCGGCTCGCGCGGCGCCGGGTGCAGATGGTGTTCCAGGACCCGGCGTCCGCCCTCGACCCCCGGGTGCCCGTCGGGCGGTCCGTCGCCGAGGGCCTGCTCGCCACCGGCCGGACGTTCACCCGCGCGGTCCGGGAGGCCCGGGTGCGTGAACTGCTGGACCTGGTGCACATCGACCCCGCGCGCGGCGCCGACCTCCCCGCGCGGTTCTCCGGCGGGCAGCGGCAGCGGATCACCATCGCCCGGGCGCTGGCCGCCGAACCCGCCGTGCTCGTGGCCGACGAGATCACCTCCGCCCTCGACGTCAGCGTGCAGGGCGTCGTGCTGAACCTGCTGCGCGAGCTCCAGGCGGAACTGTCGCTGACGATGCTGTTCATCTCGCACAACCTGGCCGTCGTCCGCTACGTCAGCGACGAGGTGAGCGTCATGCGGTCGGGGCGCATCGTCGAGCACGGCCCCACCGAGGCCGTGCTGGCCGACCCGTCCGACCCCTACACCCGTGAACTGCTGCGCTCGGTGCCCGTCATGGGTGCCGCGCTCGACCTCGAGGACGCGTGAGCCCGTGCCGACGACGACCACCCCCACCGGCGTGACGATCCACTACGAGACCACCGGGGACCCCGGCGGACGCCCCCTGGTGCTCGTGCACGGCGGTGGGGCCCAGCTCATCGGCTGGCCCGAGGGGTTCGTCGAGCAGCTCGCCGCGGCGGGGTTCTTCGTGGTCCGGCCCGACAACCGCGACGTGGGCCTGAGCCAGATGACCGCCGGCCCCGACGACCTCACCGCGACGTACGACCTGGCCGACATGGCCGACGACGTGGTGGCCCTGCTCGACCACCTTGGCCTCCCGGCCGCGCACCTGACCGGGATGTCGATGGGGGGTTTCATCGTGCAGCTCGTCGCGATCCGCCACCCCGGGCGCGTCGCCAGCCTGGGGCTGATGTCGACGTGCCCCTCCAGCGAGCCGGAGTTCCTGGTCGGCCCCGCCGGGGAGGTGGAACCCCTCACCGAGCTGCCCGAGCTGCTCACCCGCGAGGCGTACGTCGAGATGTTCGTCCGCGGCCAGCGCGGTTACGCCTCCCCCGGGTTCCCCTTCGACGCGCAGGAGTCGGCCGAGCTCGGGAGGCGCTACTACGACCGGGTCTACCGGCCCGACGGGCTGCTGCGGCAGTGGAACGCGATGATCCGCGGGCCGCTGGAACGCCGCGCCGAGCTCGCGCGGGTCACCGTGCCCACCGTCGTCCTGCACGGCCGCGGCGACCAGAGCGTGCACTGGCGCTCGGCGCTGGTCACGGCCGAGCTCCTGCCGCACGCCGAGGTCCACGTGTACGAGGAGATGGGGCACGACGTCCCGCGGGAGCTGTGGCCGGAGTTCGTGCTGGCCCTGGCCCGCACCGCGCGCCGCGCCGAGCGGGTCGCGTGAATCGCCGGAGCACGTGCGGCGTCACCGCAGGAGTTCCCGCCCCGTGTGCGGCGGTCGAGGACCTGCCCGCCCCGGTGGCCCGTCCGGACCGGTGACGACCTGGACGGGACCGCCGTGCTGACGGTGTTCCCGCAGGTGGCGGTGGGCGGTCCGGGAGCTGACCGCGTCACCGGTCGGCCGGTGCGCTCAGGCGGGGGGCACGGCCTCCACGGTGTCGAACCGCAGCCGCAGCGCCGGCGGGGTGAGCAGCGGCTGACGGCGTCGCTGCGTCCACAGCACCGGGGACCCGTCGGTCGCGCGCGCCAGCACGGCGCGCCGCTCGACGCGCACGCCGTCCTGCGGGACGGCGGCCGGTTCCAGCTGGTGCGTGGGGTGGACGCCGCCCGAGGCGGGGTCCACGAGCAGGTCGCTCTCGGCCTCGGGCAGCAGGACCGCGGTCGGCCCGGACAGGTCGGCGGCCCGGCCCTGGACGAAGCGGCGGCGTCCGGCGACCTCCTCCACGACGTAGGGGTGCCACCGCGGCGGCACCCGCGTCATCGGGCGGTAGGCGAACCCGGCGCGACCGGTGGCGTCCAGGTGCGCGGGCGGCTCCGGCGGCGGGTCGTCGTCGCTGGGCACGGCGCGGCCCCGCAGCCGCTGCTCGACCGCCCAGACGAGGTTGGCGTCCTCGTCCACCCCGATGACCACCTCGTCCAGCACCGGTCCGACCAGCGGCGTGGCCGCGGTCCCCCACACCACGAGCGAGCTGCGGTCGAGACCGTCGGTGGCGAACATGCTCCAGTCGGTCGGCGCCTCGAGCGTCCAGGGGTCGCCGAAGGAGTCCAGGACGACGACCTCGTCGAGGGTGACGACGTGCCCGGCGCGCGCCTGGACCGGGAAGGAGAACCAGTCGTCGGACTGGTTGACCAGGAGGTCGACGAGCAGCAGGGTCGCGAAGTGCGCGCGGTCCGGCGGGTACCCGCCGACGTCGACGGCCGCGTCCTCGATCTGCCACCACCGCGGCAGCGGGGCGCCGCGGAAGCGGACCCGGCCGGGGTACAGCGACCGCTCCGGCGCCGGCTCGGCCGGCGGGGGCAGGGGCGCCGTCGCGTCCACCGAGTACCAGTCGAGGTCGCCGCCGTCGTGCCGCCGCAGCGCGAGGGTGACGCCGCCGGCGTGGAAGTCCGCGCCGTGGGTCAGCTCGGCGGAGTCCCACAGGTCCGCGGGCTCGGGGTCCGGCGCCCGGTCGGGGCCGAACCAGGGGTCGGGCAGCCCGAGGCGCGCGCGCTCGCGCCACAGCGCGCGCCCGTCGTACCCGGTGCCGTCCAGCACGTCGTAGGGCACCGGCAGCGCCGCGAGCAGGAGGCCCTCCTCGGCGGGCAGCGGGGTGCCGGCCCCGGCCGCCGCCGCCGCGACCGCGCGGCCGGCGCTCACCCGGCGCCCGGGCGTCCACCACTGCCCCGGCTCGGACTCCACGACGGCCTCCGCGGGCGTCGTCCGGGGGTCCAGGTGCGTCTGGCCGGCGATCGGGTCGATGGGCGTGAGGCGGGCGCGGTAGGTGACGCGCACCGGCGAGGACGCGTCCTCCCCGCGGTGCTCGCCGAGCTGCCACTGCCGCCCCAGGAGCCAGGCGGGGTCGGCGACCTCGGCGCGGAACCCCAGGGCCAGGTCGGTCTGCCAGGGGTCGGCCTCGAGCCGGCGGACGGAGTCGAACACCAGGGCCACGGCTACCTCCGGGTCGGTTCGAGCGGCACGGCGGTCGCGCCGGTGGCGGGCAGCAGCGACGTGGGCAGCAGACCCCGCAGGTCGTCGCCGAGGTCCACCAGCCGCGCCGTGCGCACGCGGGCGAGGAGCCGGACGTCGGCGACGACGTCGACGAGGGTGGCCTCGTCCAGCGCGGCGGCCGGATCGGGTGGCACCGCCAGGAGCACCGCCTGCGGCGCCCTGGCGGCCGGGGCGTCGAAGCCGAAGGCCGCGCCCGTGGTCTGCTCCTGGCTCGGCACCACCTCGGCGAAGCGGTCGACGACGCCGACGGCGACGCTCCCCGCGCCGTCCGGGGCCGCCAGGTCCAGCGTCGGGTCGGCACACGCGACGACCATGCCGCGCGCGTCGGCCGCGGCCCGCTGCCACACGTCCCCGGGCTTCGTGGTCCACAGCGCCAGCGCGTCCGCCGCGCCCGCGGCGGTCCCGGCGGCCAGCCGGTGGACGTCGACGTGGGCGAGGGTCTCGCGCACCGCCGAGACGGTCGGCAGCCACGCGGTCGCCAGCGCCGGGTCCACCGACATCGCGGGCAGGTCCGCGCGCGGCAGGCGGCCCGTGACGGCGACCTGACCCGTCGGGGAGACGAGCGCCGCGAGGGCGTCCAGCAGGTCCTCGGGGGCGAGCGCGGCGGCGGGCGACGGCTCGCCGCCACCCGGCGGGTCGGTGGACGGCGCGGCCGTCACGCGGGCCGCCAGCAGGTCCCGGGCACGCGCCGCGGTCGCGACCAGCCGCCACTGCCCGGGGTCCACGCCGGTGCCCCGCGGTGGACCCGCGGGCTCGGGCGCGACGCCCCACGCCCGCGCCGCGCGCACGAGCCGGTCGAGGGTCGCGGCGTCCGCGGCCCCGAGCCCGCCGTCGGGGCCGGTCACCGCGAGCTGGGCGTCCAGCTCGGACCGGAGCAGGGTCGCGGTGGAGCGCAGCCGGGTGTAGCGGGCCAGGACGTCGGCCCGCAGCGGGCGCAGGTCGACGTCGGTCCGGGCGTCCTCGACCACCGCGTCCGGCCCCGCCGGCCGGCGCCCGACCAGCGCCACCAGCCGGGCCGCGGCCTCGTACCGCCCGCCCGCGTCGCCGCCCACGACGGCGACCTGCGCGGGGTCGGCCCCGAGGGTGACGGCGCCGGCGGTGGCGGCGAGCCGCTCCAGGTCGGTGCGGGGCAGCGCGAGGGCGTCCGCGGGCGCGAGCCCGAGGTCGGCGAGCGGCACCGGCACCGGCGCCCCGGTCGCGACGCCGCCGGAGTCGACCGGGGCCACCTCGAACACCCAGTCCGCGGCCTCGCCGACCTGCCGCGCCAGCCACGCCGCCGCCGCGGGGTCGGCGACGGCCGCGGGGGCGACCAGCGCCCGCTCGGCACCGGTGGGCGGGTCGGCCGGCGCGGCCACGTCGGGCAGCACGAGGACGACGCTGGTCGTCACCGCCCTGCCCTCCCGCGGGGTGCGCAGCAGACCGAGGTGCGGGGGGCGGGACAGCCCGGCGGCAGCGTCCATGACGGCCCCGGCGACCTCGGGCCGCCCCTCGGTCACGTGGTGGACGGCCTCGGCCACCAGCACGTCGCCGTAGGTGTCCAGCGCGGCGCGCAGGCGCGCGAGCCCCGCCAGCGCGGGCTCGGTCAGCCCCAGGGTGGCGGGGTCGGCGTCGAGCACGGCCAGGCCGTCGCACACGCGCCGGCCCGCGTGCTCACTCCGCAGCGGGTGCTCGCGGCGCAGGCGCGCGACGACCGCCGGGTCACCGACGACGCGCTCCACCTCGCGCCCCACCGCCTCACCCGGGTGCGCGCCGACGCGGACGTGCTCGGCGACCGCGTCGGCGTCCCGGACGCTGCGGGAGGTGAGGTCCAGGTCCCAGCGGTGGTCGGCCGGGTCGTTGACCGCGCGGTCGCGCAGGATCGCCGCGGTGACCGCCTGGCCCGGCGACGGCGCGTGCAGCAGGCCGGCGGCCGTCGGTCCGGGCGTCCCGGGGCAGGGCCGGTCCACCCAGCCGTACGCGCCCAGGCCGGAGGTCGCGCCACGGTCGCGCAGCGCCTGCAGCCGGCGGGCCGGCAGGCCGGTGAGCCACGGGTCGATGCGCAGCGCGGCGGTGTCGACCGTGGCCGTGAGCGCACGCGCGGCCCGGTCCGGGTGGTCGTCGACCATCGTGGCCAGCTCCCGCAGCCCGTCCGCGACCAGCTCGAACCGCTCGGCCTCCGGGGAGCCGTCGCGGAGCGCGTCGGAGCCCGTGCTCTCGATCCACCTCTGCAGCCGGCCCGGGGTCCCGGCGTCGCGCACCACCGGTTCGGGGCCGGGAGGGTCCTCGCCGAGCAGGGCGCGCCCCCGGTCGCCGATCGCGACCTGCAGGGACCGGACGGCGAGCCGCAGCAGCAGGCTGTCCGGCGGGAACCGGAGCATCTCCAGCTCGAGGACCTCGGTCCGGGCGAAGATGCTCGGGATCTCCCGGGCGTAGCCGACGAGGTCCGCGAGCACGCCGCCCACGGTGCGGTCGCCCGGCAGCTCCGGCGGGACGACCAGCGGGAGCTCCAGCCGGCGCGAGCCGGTGGTGGTGCCGTACCGGCGCGCGGGCCGCAGCCCCGACTTCCCCACCGTGGGGTACCGGTCGTGCCAGGCCCGGTCGAGCTCCTCCCAGGGCAGCCCGGAACCGGACAGCACCAGGAAGTACCACCACAGCTCCAGCGGCCAGGCGCAGCGGTGCCGCAGCAGCGGGGACGCCGGCACCTGGCCGATCAGGTCCAGCAGCTGTTCCGTCGTGGCGCCGTCGACCGTGCCGCGCCGCTCGGCGGCGTCCCGGTAGGCCTCCCGCAGCCGGCGCAGGTGGTCCAGCAGCCCGGCTTCGAGGGGTGGGTCGCCGGGACCGGGCACCCAGCGGGACAGCGCGCTGGCGGGGAGCAGGCCGTAGGGCTGCTGGCCCACCCGCAGGGTCGGGTAGGGCCCCTCGGGGAACAGCGCGTGCCGCGCCCAGGAGGGAGCGTCGTCGGCGCCGCGGGGCAGCGCCCACACGTCGCGGGCGGCGAACCCCCACAGCGCGGGCCACAGGCCGGCGACCATCGCGCTGTTCCACCGCTGGTGCGGGTCCTGGGACCCGGGCAGGTGGCCGAGCAGCTCCGGGTCGCCCGTGAGGGCCGCGGACACGACGCGGTCGGTCTCCCCGGGCGCGGACTGCAGCACCTCCCACCACGTGTCCGGGTCCGTGCCGAGCGGGGCCGCCGGCGCCCCCTCGACCGTGTTCGTCGCCGTCCCGGGTGCCAGCACGGCGAGCCGGCCGTCGTCGGCCTGGTCGCGGAACAGCGCCGCGGGGTCGCCGTCGCCGAGCCCGGTGACGTAGAGGACGTCGATGTCGTCCGGGTCGCCGTCCAGCGGGATCGTCCCGGCCAGGCCGGCCCGCACGGCCTCGTCCCAGCTCTCCCACCAGCGGCGGTCCGCGGGAGCCTCGGGGTCGGGGAAGTCGGCGAGCAGCCGGGCCCGGTCGACGGGCAGCGTGAGCACCGGCACCGGCGCCGCGCCGCCCCGCGCGAGCCAGACCGTCAGCGTCTCGGGGAACCCCTCGATGCGCGGGAAGGTGGGTCCCGTGCGCAGCTCGCCGGCGGCCGGTGGACGCACGACGACGGTGCCGTCGGCGCGCGCGACCGCCCGGCTGCGCACGAGGAACGCGGCCCGCGGCGCGCCGACCTGGCCGGCGAGCTCGCGCCAGGCCTGCCCCCGGGTCGCCTCGTCCGGCGCCTGTGCGGCGGCCTCGAGGTAGCGCCCCAGCGCGGTCAGCTCGCCCTCGGAGACCAGGTCGTCGTGGCGGGTGAACCACGGCTCGTCGGGGACGACCCGCAGCAGCAGGGTGCCGGGCTTGAACCGCGTCTCGATCCGCAGCGGCAGCAGCACCGCCACCTCGACGGGCACGGGTTCCGGCTCGGGCTCGGGCTGCTCCTCCTCGAGCAGCACGCGCCCGGTGTGGAGCAGGTGGCGCAGCACCTCGGCCGTCACCCCGCGGACCCCCTGCAGGTCCGTCAGCGACAGCAGCACGCCGCCGGGCTGGGCGTCCCGGAACGCCAGGACCGCCGCGGCGACCCGGAGCGTCACCGGGTCCGGCCGAGGCTGGGGGAACGGCGGTCGGTCGAGCGGGGGGCGGCCGAGCGGGGGCCGCCCCCGGCCGGGGTCGGGACGCAGCTCGGCGCGGAGCTGCTCGGCGCCGCCCAGCCCGTTGAGCCACGTGACGGCGCGCGCCGCGCACTCCTCCGGCGAGCGGGCGGCCAGGTCCACCCCCCTCAGCTCGACGGCGAGGGCATCGCGCCGCGCGGCCAGGTCCCCCAGGCGCCGGGCCGCCTGTCGCGCCGCACCGAGGTCGTGGCCGCCCACCGGCGCCGCGGTCACCTCCCGGGGCGACCCGGCGACCGGCAGCCCCGGCAGGTCGTGCACCCGGGCCCGCTCCAGCTCGACCGCCTCGTCCAGCTCGGCGAGTGCCGCGACGAGCGACCGACGACGTCGCGCGGCCTCGCGTCCGGGGTCGAACGGCTCGTCGGACGTGCCGGTCGGGCTCATCACGGTCCCTCCGGGTCGAGGCGGTCGCCGCGGATGAGCACCCGCACGGGCGAGGCGAAGGCGGCCCGGGCCCAGGTGTGCGGCTGCTCCGCGGTGGACACGTCGTTGCCGAACCGGTAGCCGGCGGGCGGCTCCTCGAAGACGACCCAGTGCGTCAGCACGTCCTCCGGGGCGAACCCCTGGAACCCGAAGAAGCTCACGTCCCGGCCGATGCGGCCCTGGAACGAGGGCAGGACGCGGACCGCCGGGTCCGGGTCCGGGTCCACACCGAAGTCCGGGACGCCCCCGGTGGTGCGGGCCGGGGTCAGGTAGACGACCGTGGCGGGGTAGCGCAGGAACAGGTGCCCGCGCACCAGGACGACCAGGTCGCGTCCGCTCGCGCCGGCCGGGCGGTGCTGCGGGTCGCCCAGCCCGGTGTCGTCCGCCCAGGCGGCGATGCCGCGCACGTCGTCCACCCGGGTGCCGTCGCCGGTGTCGGCACGGTCCCAGAACACCCGCAGCGGCGTGCAGCCGGTGGCCACCGGGACGTTGCGCCAGCGCAGCTCACCGAGCAGCTGGGTGTTCAGCCCGGTGAGGAGGGCGTCGACGAACCGCGGGTTCGTCTCGACCGCGATGACGGAGTCCTCCGGCAGGGCGGCGACGCCCGGCAGCAGCCACTCGGGGAAGGCGTCCTCGACGTCGGCCCACACCGGCCGGTCCAGCCCGACGCAGACCTCCGGCGGCGCGAGCGGCTGAGCCGGGTCCAGGCCGTCGACGGTCGCCAGCACGCGCACGCGGGCGGCGCCGTCCTCGCGCGTGGGGTCGAAGGCGGCCAGCACGCCGGCCGCCAGCGCGTCGAGGTCGACCGGCCGGCAGGGGGGCTCCTCGGGCTTCGGCTCGTCGACCGCGACGACGAGGTCGGGCAGGTCGAGCTCGCCCGCCGGCTCGGGGTACCGGGCCAGGAACGTGCGCAGCTCGACGGCCAGGCGACGGACCTCGTCCTCGTCCTGCGGGTCGACGGCGGCCGCCGCGACCAGCAGGGCCAGCCCCTGCGCCCACGGTGCGGGGGTGCCCTCGTCCGCCGACCGGCCGAGGCGGGCTGCGACCTCCCCCGCGAAGTCGCGCAGCTGGTCGACGGCGTGGCCGGCGAGCTCGGCGGCACGGTCGGCGATCGCGCGCACGTCGACCTCGCCGGTCCGGGCCGCGGCGCGCAGGCGTTCGAGGAGGGTCTGCCCGTCGATGCCGAGCGCGGCCAGCGGGACGCCGTCGTCGCGCGGCTTCGGTGCGGGCGGGCACCGGTTGGCGGCGGCGAGCAGCGCGCGCGGGGTCGGCGCCTGGACGAGCGGGCCGGTGCGGGCGGTCCGCACGCGCAGCGCGCGCCGTGCCGCGGTGGAGAAGATCCCGGCCGGCAGCGCGCGGTCCGGGGCGGTGGCGAGCTGCGCGACCGTTCCCTGCGGCGTGACCACGCGCCCGAGACCGGGTCCGAGCAGCCACAGCGCGTCGACCGGGTCGCGGGGCAGGCGCCGCCGCCACAGGCCACCGGAGGCGCGCAGCCCCGTGACGAGGTCGCGGACGCGCTGACGGGCCTCGGCGAGCGCCCCGAGGGAGGCGCTGGCCTCCGCGGCCAGCTCCTCCTGCAGCCGGGTGCCGAGCTCGAGCCCGAGCCCGGCGACGCCGCGGTCGCGGGGGTCGGTGTTCAGCCCGGTCCCCCAGGTCGTCTCCTCGGGTGCCCCGGCCCGCCACGCCTCCCCGTAGCGCGGCAGCCCCACGATCGGCCGCCCCGCGGCGTCTCGTGCGGGCGTGCGCAGCCCGTCGAGGTCGGCCGCGACGTCGCCCGGCAGCGGGTCGTCCCCCACCCCGAGCGGGGCCAGCGCACCACGGACCTCCAGGTCCCCGGCGGTGGGCACGCGCGGGTAGTCCAGCGGGGCCCGGCCGGTGTCCCGGGGCGCGACGCCCGGCTCGAGCCGGGCGGCCAGGTCCTCGAAGCTCCCGGGCGGTGTCGCCGTCCGGAACCGCCAGTGGTCGAAGAGGGGCACCGTCACCGCCGCGGCACCGGTCCACAGCCGTTGGCCGGCCGCGTCGAACGCCGGCACGAGCACCGCGACGTGGTCGACGCCGGCGTCGAGCCGCCGCCCGGACAGGACGCGGGAGACGCGCCGGCCCTCCGCGTCGACCTGCACGTGCGCCCAGGGGTGGGGGTCGGACGGGCCTCCCAGGGGGTGCAGCTCCTGGACGGCGAGGCCCAGCGTCACCCGGTCGGCGGTCAGGGCGAGCTCGTCCTCGGTGCCGACGACCAGGACCAGCCACGGGTGCAGCGCGCCGGTGCCCGCCGCCGGCTTGGGGGCGGGGGTGTAACGCCAGGGCAGCGCCGGGTCGGCGAGCTCGACGTACGGGCAGCGGTCGGACTCGTGGTCGAGCGCGCCCGGCGACGGGTAGCGCTTGGTCACGGCTCCGGGCGCCAGCCCGACGACGTCACCCGGGCCGCTGAGCAGGAACCTCACCGGCCGGGACCCGGTGCCGGTGCCGGCGCCGGACGGCGCGGTGCCGCTGAGCTGGACGGTCGCCTCGACCCGGGCGCGGCCGTCCTGCACGCCGGTGGCGAGCCCGGCGATCCGCTCCCGCGTCCACCCGTGGAACACGAGCCTCTGGTCGACCACGTCGCCTCCCTAGAACGCCATCGGGCCGACGGTGTCGACGGCGGCCACGGCCGCACCGCCGCCCGCCACGGTCGCCAGCTGGTGCGCCTGGGCCTGCGAGAGCCCGCCGGTGACGGCGCCCGCGGAGTGCACGGCCCACTCCTCGTCCCGCACCGCGACGCGGGGCGCGACGACGTCGCGCTCGACCGCCCCCGTGCGGCCGGCCGCCGCGCGCAGGAGCCACGCCGGCAGGGTCAGCGCGCGCAGCAGCACCGCCGGCGCGGGCAGCCGGACCACCTTCACGTCGACGACCTCGTCGGCCGCGGGGCCGTCGTCGGTGCCGGGCACCCCGAGCCGGACCCCGGCGGTGAGCCGCTCGAACGCCCTCCGGTTCAGCGCGTCGGCGTCCCCGAGCTCGGTGAAGCCGCCCGGGGCGAACCAGTCCACCTCGGGACCGGTGACCTGCGGCCCGGTCGCCGTCACCGTCTCGGCCTGCAGGAGCGGCGCACCCTCGAACCGCTGCAGGAGCAGGCCCAGCGGCGCGCGCTCCTGGCTCCAGACCGCCTGGCCCAGCGGGGAGACCACCGGCAGCGAGGCGCCGTCGGCCGGCTCCACGACGACCCAGCGGTCGACGGCGTCCACGGCGCGGACGTTGCGGGGGTCCTCCAGCTCACCCAGCAGCTCGGCCAGCGCCGAGGCGACCGGGGTGACGGCGGGCGGGCTGGAGGAGCCGAGGGTGATCGTCTCCTCGAAGCAGATGTCGAACCACAGGATCTCGAAGCAGACCCTGCCGCGGAAGACGACCGGCCCGGGGCCGGACAGCTCGCCGCGCAGCTCGAGCCCGCCGACGTCGTGGCTCTTCCACCGGACCTTGACCGAGGCCTCGACGGAGAACCGGAAGTGCAGCGGCTGGAAGCGGATGAGCGCGTCGAAGCCGAGGAACCCGCGGATGTTGAACGGCCCGAGGTTGATGATCGCCTCGACGCTCGCACCGAGCTGCAGGCTGTTCGTGGTGACCGCGAAGTAGCCCTCGAACCGCAGGTACAGCAGGTCCGTCGGCGCCCCGCGGACCATCGCGACGCGGGTGAGGCTCGACGGGAGCACCAGCGGCGCCGGGTCGTAGGCGGGGTGGAAGCCGCCGACCGTGAGCACGACGTAGGGCTCGGCGCCCCAGGACAGCCGGAAGGCCGCGCCGCCGCTGAGCTGGAGGATCTCCAGCAGGTGGCTGTCGACGAGGACCGCGTCGAACGCCAGCACCTGCCGGGCGATGTCGACCACGCCCAGGACGTCCAGCCGGATCTGCAGGTAGGGGCGGCCGCCGCCGGGGTTCTCCACGGCGGCCCGCGCCGACCCCAGCAGCACGACCTTGCGCGGACCGGGCAGCTCGATGAACACCCCGATGTCGAACCGCACCAGCTCGGCCCAGGAGATCTGCAGCGTCGGCCCGACCACGACGACGCCCTCCGCCGGCGGGAAGACCGCCGACAGGTCGGCCAGCAGCAGCGGCGCGTTGCGCACCGGGTCCTCCGGGGCCAGGATCCGGCCGGCGGTGCCGGTCGCCATGCGCTCCCGCAGCGCGTCGACGTCGATGCGCCGGTTCAGCGCCAGTAGGCCGCCGACGGACGACAGGGCGAACCCGAAGCCCACCTGGATCGGCGGGAAGCTCGCCCGCATCAGCACCAGGAGCGCGTAGCCCCGGCCCCCGCCCGGGAGCCTGGTGTCCAGCAGCCCCGTGGCCTGCACCCCGACGATGCCGATGGACACCTCGAACGTGCCGCCGTACCGGCCGTTCGGCTCGTCGAACCCGAGGGAGCCGCCGCCGCTGACGGGGCCGGCGTCGATGGACAGGCCCAGCCCGGTCGGCGGCAGGAACCGGGAGGTCAGGTCCGCGATGCCGAGGTTGCCGTCGCGGAACGCCAGGTCGGCGGCCGCCCCGACACGGTCCACCGAGGCGGAGATCGGGCCGAGGTCGATGCCGCCGGTGGCGCGCACCTCGAGCGTCAGGCCGGTGGTCAGCAGCCGGAAGGCGACCTCGGCCTCCTCGATCCGCAGCGGGCCCAGCCCCAGCGCCAGGGGGACCACGGTGGCGAGGCCGGCGCCGCCGTTCAGCGAGACGCCGCGCTCCTGGTCCCAGACGACGGCCACGTCGAGGTCCAGGGACGTGCCGGTGGGGAAGAACGAGGAGAGGAAGCCGTCGGCACCGGCGAACGAGACGACGAGCCGCCCCTCCTCGATCGCCCCCTCGACGCTCGCGACGGCGGTCACGCCGGCGCCGTCGGTCTGGAAGCGGGCACCGACACCGACGCGTGCCGCCGCGGCCTCGAGCCGGGTCCCGTCGTGCCGGCCGAAGACCGTCCCGGTCCCGCCGGCCGGCGCCACGCGCTCCAGCGCGACGCCGAGGGTGGCGTCCGCGGCCACGCCGGGCGCGAGCGGCGTGATCTCGAACGGCGGGGACACCCGCAGCCCGGCGGCCGCCTGGAAGGCGCCGGTCACCTCCAGCCGCAGCCGCCAGCCGCCGCGGCCGATCGGCACCTGCACGTCGGCGCCGGTGAGGTCCGACAGCCCGAGGAGCAGGTCGAGCGCGTCCGGGACGGTGCCCGCCTCGCGCAGGACGAGGATCAGCGCCCGCAGCTCGCGCGTCGCCGGGTCCACGACGGCCGGCACGCCGACCGCCGTCAGCAGCGCGCGCAGGCGCTCGAACAGGACGGCGTCGTCCAGGTCCGCCGCACCCCACCCGTACAGGTCCCCGAGCAGGCCCTCGGGGTCGTCCAGCAGCCGGGCGAGCCGGTCGAGCCGCAGGTCGCGCCGCACGTGCGCCGGGCGCTGGCCGGTGGTGGGCACCGGGGTGGACTCGACGACCCCCAGCAGCGCCAGCGTGCGGGCGCCCACGGGGCGGTGGCCCTCCAGGTAGCTCACCACGAGCAGGTCGACGAGCCGCTCCGGCAGCTGGTCCAGCACCTCCTCGAGCTCGGGGACCGCGGGCCCGAGCGCGCCGTACGCCGCCCGGACGCGGACCGCGACGTCCTTGGTCCTGGTGAACGCGTCCGTCACCTCGGGCAGCAGCGCGGTGAGCGCCGCGGCCGCCGCGCCCTCGTCCCGGGCGGCGACGGCGGCGGCGAGCGGGCCGATCAGCGGGGCCACCTCGCCGACGGCGGCGGCCGCGGCGCCGGCGGCGGCGACGACGTCGGCGGCGTCGCGCACCGGTTGCGGCAGCGGCAGCCCGAGGTCGGCGAACAGCGCCTCCAGCCCGCCCGGTGCCGCGAGCCGGTCGCCCACCGGCTGGAGCACCTTGGCGAGCTCCAGCACCACGACTTCGGCGGTCCCGGCCATCAGCCCCTCCGTCCGTGCCGGCGCGCGAGGCCGACGGCCGGGCCCAGGACCCGGTCGCGCAGCAGGCGCGCGAGGGCGGGGTGCCGCTGGACGTGCCGGGCGGCCGGCGGCCCGACCCGGCCGTAGACCGCGACCAGCGCCCGCGCGCCGGTCCGTCCCCGCGCGCCGGGCCGCAGCCGGCGGTCGCGCCAGTCCCGCAGCCAGACGACGTCGGGGTGGGTGGTGTCGGCGTAGACCGCGCTCGCGACGAAGCAGGCCGGCGAGGAGCCCCTGGTGATCTCCGCCTTGATGGCTTCCTGGCACACGGCGCAGAACGGCAGGCTCGAGCCGACGGTGCGCATGAGGCAGTCGTGGGCGGGCCGGTAGAGGCCGCAGTGGAAGTACTTCGCCCCGGCGAACGCGCCGATGTCGTTCGCGCCGACCGGGTTCGCCTGGGTGTCGCACGTCGTGCAGTCGGGGTTGGTGGTCGTCGGGACCGGGGTCGCGGAGGCGACGAGGTGGCGCCACTTGAGCGTCGACCTGTCGCTGACCGCGGTGACGTTCGGCTCGCCCGGCTCCGGCCCGGTGTAGGTGTCGTGGTCGGTCTCCCCGCTGCTGCACCCCTGGTAGTACTCGTACTCGTCCGCGAGCCCATAGGCCGAGTGGCCCAGCTCGTGCAGCGCGACCTCGAGCGCGTCGGCGGCGACCGAGTAGACGGCGACCTTGCCGCCGCCCGAGCCGCCGTACTCGGCGTGGTTGACGATGACGACGATGACGTCCCAGCCCGGCACGCGGGCGTTCGCGGTGGTCTGCGCGAGCCCGCTGTCGACGGTCAGCAACCGGCGGATGCTGCCGTCGCCGCAGTAGCGGGCGTCGAGGTAGGTGTCGGCGGTGGTGGCCCCGCCGGTCGGCGCCGACCCGTCGCCGCACGCCAGCGGGTTGTCGGCGCCGGACTGGTGGGACTCGATGTCGATCCGGTGGACGTTGATCTGGTTCCAGACGGCGTCGAAGGGCCTGGTCGCCTGCAGCGCGGTGGTGAAGCCGGTGCAGGCCGTCTGGAAGGCGGGCTGCTCCGCCGCGGTGAACCCGTCGCCCATCACGGCGAAGACGTAGCGGTCGGCGTCCGCCCCGTGGTCGACGACCTTCGTCGAGCCGGTGACGGTCCCATCAGCCGTTCCCATCCCCGCCGTCCTCGCGCAGCCGGTAGCGGCCGATCTCCTGCGGGCCCGAGGTCCGCGCCGTCGCGTCGGCGGGGCCGGGCCCGGCGGCGACCGAGGGCCCGGCGAGCAGGACGACGTCCTGCGCGGCGGCGTCGTCCGGCACGATCACGGAGAACGCGCCCCGGGTCGGGGCGCGCGGGACGCGGTGGACGCCGCGCTCCGTGCCGGGGTCGAAGACCTCCGTCGACTGCGGGATGTCGTACGGGCTCAGCCGGACCCGGAACGTCGGCCGGTCCGCCGCGGTGCGCAGCTCGGCGCTGACGGTGTCCGGGGACGGCGCCGCGCCGGGGTCCTCGCCCGGCGGGACGCGCTTGTCCACCGGCGTCCGGTCGATCAGCCGGATCCCGGAGGAGTCGTAGGCGAAGGTCAGCCGGACCGCGCGCACCGGCTCGCGGTTCGGGCTCACGGCGCCGGGTCCCGGTGCTCGTGCCCTGGACACATCTCGGACTCCCCGCCTACGAGGGCGCGACGCATCCTCCGCCGGTGGCGGGGATCTGGGAGCTGCTACCCGTCGCGGGTCACCCGACGATGGGCGACCGGCCGACGGCTGCAGCGGGTGATCGGTCGAGGCCGATGACGGTCCGGCTCGGTGGCCGGTTGGGCCCATGGTCGTGCGCTCGCCGTGCGCGCGTCAAGGGTTTCTCCCGTGTCCCGCCGGGGACCGGTGGGGCGTCGCCGGGCCGGCGCCGTGAGCGCTGCGGGCGGCCTCCGGAGGACGACGCCGGCCGGGCTGGAGGAACCTTCCGCGCAGCGGACTCGTCGTGGGAGTCCTCACCCCCGGGTGGCGCTGAGCATCCGCACCCGGCACGCCAGTTCCACCGCGAACCGGGTGTCGGGGTCCTCCAGGTCCAGCCGCAGCGCCTGGCGGATCCACTTCAGCCGGTACCCCACGGCGTTGGCGTGCAGGTGCAGCTCGCGGCCGGCGTTGGCCAGGGAGTTGCGGTGGGCCAGGTAGGCCAGCAGGGTGCGCACGGCGGTCTCGGCCCGTTCGGGGCCGAGGTCGTCCAGCGGCTGCAGGATGTCGACGAGCAGCCGCCGGCTGATGGGTGAGGCGAAGAAGTCCAGCAGGACCCGGCGCAACCCCGTCACGTCGGTCAGTTCCACGCCCCCGGCGCGTCCGGCCGCGACGGCCGACTCGGCGGCGATGCGCGCCTCGGCCGCCGACAGCCGCAACCCGGCCGCCCCGATCTGCGGGGTCCCCAGCCCCAGGGTGTACTCCCAGCCGGGCCCGGCGAGGGTGCGCGCCTGCCGCTGGACGCGTTCACCCACCTCGCGCAGCCGGCGCTGGTGGTCGGCGGCGCCGTGCTCCTCCGAACTCACCAGCAGCACGTCGGACTGCAGGAACGCGACGTGCCAGGTCTCGGGGCGGCCGTCGACGAGTTGCAGCGCGAACAGCTCCAGCGCCGCCTGGACGCTGCGGGGGGCCTGCGCGCCGGGGTCGGTCACGCCCGTCGGTTCCAGCCAGGCCACGACGTGGGAGTGGTGCAGGGGGAAACCCAGCCGCGCGGCCTGCCCCACGAACGCCTCCACGCGGGAGGACTCGGCCAGCACGAGCTCGACGACGAGGTCGGCCCGGGACTGGCTGCCCGCGTAGCGGTCGCTCATCCTGCGTTGCGCCGCACGGGAAGCGAGCGACGCCACGACGGGCAGGGCGACGGCGGTCGCGGCGTCGGGGACGGCGGCGACGACCCGGCCGACGGGGACCTCGCCGATGCAGACCGCGTGCGGGTCCGACCACGTGACGTCGGGGTCGTCGACGAGGTGGAGCTCGGTGCCCAGGGCGTTCCCGGCGGCGGCCAGGAGGGTTTCCACGGTGCTGTCCGGGGACGCGGCGTGCGCGGAGGTGCGTTCCACGGCGGTCGCGGCCCGCAGCACGGCCTCGGAGGTCCCGCCGGACAGCAACCGGTCCACGGCCATCGCCACGTCGGCCGGGCCCGCCCCCGCCGCGCGGAACACCGGGACCCCGCCGCGCTCGGCCAGCGCCACGGCCGTCTCGGGCAGCACCCCGTCGGTCAGCAGCACCAGGCCCGCCAGGCCCCGGGCCCCGGCCCGCCGCAGCGCGACGTCGAGGCGGTAGGGGGCGGGGTTCTCCTCCCCGGGCACGACGACGAGGGTCCCGGGAGGGACGTCGGCCAGCCGTTCCAGCGCGGCGACCTCGACGCGCAGCACCGCCTGCGGGCCCACCGGGCCGGCGAGGCGGGTGAGGCCGAGGCGGTCGGACTGCGCGACGAGGTCGTCGATGGTCAGTTGTCCCACCGGCACAGTATGTGCCGATTCTCTGGATCGGTGGAACATGGTGCCGCTGGAGGGTGCCGCCTACGGTGACGACATGCACAGCCTCCTCGACGCCCCGGGGCGCGACCGGCTCACGGCGCTGACCGCCGCCGACGTCCCCGCCCTCGCCGCCGGGACGGCGATCTTCGGCACCGGCGGCGGCGGCGCCGTCCACACCTCGCAGATGGTCGCCGAGCACGCGCTCCGCGAGCGCGGCCCCGTCCCCCTCGTGAGCGTCGACGACCTCGGCCCGCAGGACCAGGTGATCCTGCTGTCCGGCATCGGCGCCCCCACGGTGGGCATCGAGATGCTGTCCGCGGCCCACCAGGTCGAAACCCTGGTGCGCGAGTCCGAACGGGTCCTGGGCCGGCCGGTGACGACGCTGATGGCCGCCGAGATCGGCGGCAGCAACGGCGTCGGGCCGGTCGGCTGGGCCTCCCGGCTGGGTCTGAAGCTCCTGGACGCCGACGGCATGGGCCGCGCGTTCCCCGACGCCGCCATGGTGTCGATGAACGTGGCCGGGTTGCCGTGCGAGTTCGCCGTGCTGTCCGACGTCGTCGGCAACGTCTCGGTCCTGCGGACCGTCGACCTGCACTGGCTGGAACGGCACGCCCGCGCGCTGACCATCGCCAGCGGGTCCATCTGCCTCGGGGCGCACTACCCGATGACGGCAGAGACGGTCCGCGGCGCGGTGGTGGAGGGAACCGTCAGCGCCGCCGTCCGGGTCGGTCACGCCCTGCTGTCCTCCCCCGACCCCGTGCGGGCCGTCGCCGCCGAGCTCGGGGGTTCCATCCTGCTCACCGGGAAGATCACCGACCTGGACCGGCGGACCGAGGGAGGTTTCTCGCGGGGTTCGGTGACGATCTCCGGCACCGGGGAGGACCGCGGGCGGTTGCAGCGGCTGGAACTGCAGAACGAGAACCTCGTGGTCCTGGAGGACGGCGAGGTCGTGGTGAGCGTCCCCGACAACGTCACCGTCATCGACTCCGAGACGGGCCACGCCATCACCACGGAGATGCTGCGGTTCGGGCAGCGGGTCTGCGTGCTCGCCTGGGCCGCGGACCCGATCTGGCGCTCGGCGCGCGGCCTGGAACTGGCCGGGCCGCAGGCGTTCGGCTACGACCTGCCCTACACCCCGTTCGAAGGAGGCACCCGATGAGTGCACGCGACCTGTCCATCGGTGTCGACGTCGGCGGCACGAACACCGACGCCGTCGTCATCGACGCCGACGGGGCGGTGCTGGCCCGCACCAAGCAGCCCACCACCGCCGACGTCACCGGCGGCATCCGGGCCGGCATCGCCTCGGTGCTGGCCGCCGTCGGCGAGGACCGCTCCCGGGTCTCGCGCGTCATGCTCGGCACGACGCACGCGACGAACGCGATCGTCGGCCGCCAGCAGCTGGACCGGGTGGCGGCCCTGCGCCTGGGCGCCCCCGCGGCCACCGAGTACCCGCCGCTGCTGGGCTGGCCGCAGGACCTGTCCCGGCTGGTGCTGGCCGGTTCGGCGATGGTCCGCGGCGGGCACATGGTCGACGGGACCCCCATCGCGCCCCTGGACCGGGACGCGGTGCTGCGGTTCCTGGACGAGGTGGGCGAGTTCGACGCGGTCGCGGTCACCGGCATCTTCAGCCCGTCCTCCCCCGACCAGGAGTTCGAGGTCGCCGAACTCGTCCGCGCGCACCGCGGGGCGGGCACCCGCGTGTTCCTCAGCCAGGACATCGGCCCGACGGGTCTGCTGGAACGGGAGAACGCGACCATCCTGAACGCCGCCCTGCACAGCGTGGCGCGGTCGGTGACGCAGGCCCTGGTCACCGTCGTGGCCGAGGAGGGGCTGGACGCGCAGACGTTCTTCGCCCAGAACGACGGCACCCTGATGTCCCTGGACCACACCGCGCAGTACCCCGTCCTGACCATCGGCTCGGGACCGGCGAACTCCATCCGGGGGGCCGCGTTCCTGTCCGGGACCCAGGACGCCATCGTCGTCGACGTGGGCGGGACGACGTCCGACCTCGGCGTCCTGGTCAAGGGTTTCCCCCGCGAGTCCACGCTGCCGCGCGAGATCGGCGGGGTGCGCACGAACTTCCGCATGCCGGACGTCCTGAGCCTGGGCGTCGGCGGCGGCACGATCGTCGACCCCGCGACCGGGACCGTCGGGCCGGGGTCGGTCGGGTACCGGATCACCCGCGAGGGCCTGTCGTTCGGCGGCAGCACCCCCACCCTGACCGACGCGGCGGTCCTGGCCGGCGCCCCGGTCACCGGGCTGACGCTGCCCGCCCAGCCGCCGTCCGTGCAGCAGGCGCTGCGGGACGGGCTGGAACTGGCCCGGACCCGGCTGGCCGACGCCGTGGAGCGGCTGTCGTTCGGCCGCACGGACATCCCGCTGGTCGTCGTCGGCGGCGGCGCGTTCCTGGTGCCGGACCACCTGCCGGGGCTGGGCCCGGTCGTCCGCCCCGACCACGGGGACGTCGCCAACGCGGTGGGCGCGGCGATCTCGCTGGCCGGGGGCCGCGCCGACCGGATCGCCGCCCTCGAGGACCGCGACCGGGCCGTCGAGGACGCCGCGGAGGCCGCGACGGCCAAGGCGATCCAGGCGGGGGCCGACCCGCTGGCGGTGGCGGTCGTGGACGTGCTCGAGACCCCCGTGACCTACACCGACCGCCCCACGGTGCGGGTCTCGGTCAAGGCCGCCGGACCGCTGGCCCGGGTCGGGGAGCGGGGGCTGTCGCGGGTCTGAACGCGCAGCGCCCGGCCCCCTGCGGGACCGGGCGCGGCGGGTTCAGCGGGTGCGGTCGGGCCGCCAGACCACCAGCGCCGTGGAGCGCTGCGACTCCGGCCGCCGCCCCAGCGGGGTCGCGACGATGTCCCCGGCGACGCCCGCGGCGAAGATGCGGCGGGCCTGCTGGCGGACGTGGGCGATCTCGCCCTCGAGCTCCTCGACCCGCTGGCCGAGGGCGAGGACCTGGTTCTCCAGGTCCATGATCCGCTTGATGCCGGCGAGGTTCACGCCGTCCTCCTGGGACAGCCGCTGCACCTCGCGCAGCTGGGCGATGTCCCGCGCCGAGTAGCGGCGGCCGCGGCCGCGGGCCCGGCTGGGCGAGACGAGGCCGAGGCGGTCGTACTGCCGCAACGTCTGCGGGTGCATGCCCGCGAGATCGGCCGCCACCGAGATGACGAACAACGGGTCGTCGTCCTGGTACACGCTCGTCCTCCTCCCGCCCTTCCGGGTCGTGCGTCGGTCAGCTGCGGGCCCGGTCGGCGAGCCCGGCGCGCGGGTCGTGCCCGGCGGTGGCCTTCGCGAAGGCCTCGACGGCCTCGCGCACCGCGCCGTCGACCCGCTGCGGGACGACGACCTCCACGGTGACGAACAGGTCGCCCCGTTCGTCGGTGGAGCGGGACCGCTTCACCCCGCGGCCCTTGAGCCGCAGGGACCGCCCCGAGGGCGTGCCCGCCGGGACCTTCACCCGCACGGTCGCGCCGTCGAGGGTGGGGACCTCCACGGTGGCGCCGAGCACGGCCTCGTCGAAGGACACCGGCAGCGTCATCCGCAGGTCGTCGCCGTCCCGGCGGAACACCGGGTGCGGTTCGACGTGCACGGTGACCAGCAGGTCGCCGTTGCCGCCGGCCCCGGGCAGCCCCTGGCCGCGCAGCCGCACCTTCTGGCCGTCGCGCACGCCCTGGGGCAGGCGCGCGTTGACGGTGCGGGGTGGGCCGCCGCGCGGGTCCGGGACCCGCAGGGAGACCGTCTTGCCCTCCAGGGCGTCGCGGAACGAGACCCGCGCCGAGGCGTCGAGGTCCTGCCCGCGCGCCGACGACGTCTGCGGGCCGCCGAAACCGCCGGGGAAACCCCCGCCGGCCCCGCCCTGGTTGAACAACCCCCCGAGCAGGTCCTCGAAACCGCCGCCGGAACCGCCGGGGGTGCCGAACCGCACACCCCCGGGGGCCGGGCCGCGACCCTGGCCGAACAGCCCGCCGAGCAGGTCCTCGAACCCCGCGCCGCCGCCGGCGCCGCCGGCTCCCCCGGAGGAGAACCGGGCACCGCCGCCGACCATGGCGCGGACGCCGTCGTACTGCTGGCGCTGCTCGGGGTCGGACAGGACCGAGTAGGCCTCCCCGACCTCCTTGAACTGCTGCTCGGCCCGGGCGTCACCCGGGTTGGCGTCCGGGTGCAGCGTGCGGGCCTTCTTGCGGTAGGCCTTCTTGATCTCGGCCGCGTCGGCGTCGTGGGGGACGCCGAGGATCGCGTAGAAGTCCTTCTCGGCCCAGTCCTGCATGCTCATCGGTGCCCCCCTCCCTCGGAACTGCTGGAACTCATCCCTGCGGGTCGGCGACGGCGACGCGCGCCGGGCGCAGCACCCGCTCGCCGAACCGGTACCCCGGCTGCAGCACCTTCACGCACGTCGCCACCTCGTACTCGTCGGAGTGGCTGTGCATGAGGGCCTCGTGCACGGCCGGGTCGAACGGCTCGCCGTCCCGGCCGTACCGCTCGAGCCCGAACCGCGTGAGCGTCGCCTCCAGCTTGTCCGCGATCGCCACGAACGGGCCGGTGAGGTCGCCGTGCTCGCGGGACAGGTGGATGTCGTCGAGGACCGGCAGCAGCGCCTCGGCCACGCCCGCGAGCGCCGCGTTCTTGGCGACGTCGCGGTCGCGGTCGACGCGCTTCTTGTAGTTGACGTACTCGGCGTTCAGCCGCTGCAGCTCCTCGAGGCGCTCGGCCGCGAGGGTCTGCGCGGCGCCGAGCTCGGCGTCCGCCCCGTAGGTGTCGGCGCCGTCGTCCGGGCCGCCGACCGTGGGCTGCGCCGGGGTCTGCGCCGGTTCCTGCGGCGTGGTCTCCCCGCGCACCTGGCCCGTCTCGGGGTCGATGCGGCGGTTGTCCCTGATGACCGCGGGTTCGGAGAACTCCTCCGACATCACTTGTCCTTCTCGTCGTCGACGACCTCGGCGTCCACCACGTCCTCGTCGCTGGAGGAGGGCTTGGTGAAGTCGGGGCCCGCCGAGCCGGCGTCACCGGAGGCCGCGCCCTCGGACTGCTGGGCGGCGTACAGGGCCGACCCGAGTTCCTGGGAGGCCTGCGCGACGGCGTCGGACTTGGCCTTGATCTCGGCCGCGTCGGTGCCGTTCAGGGCCGTCTTCAGCTCCGCCACAGCGGCTTCGACCTTGGCCTTGCCGTCCTCGGGCAGCTTGTCGGAGTTGTCCGCGACGAACTTCTCGGTCTGGTAGACGAGCGCCTCGGCCTGGTTGCGGGCCTCGGCCTCCTCGCGGCGCTGCTTGTCCTCGTTGGCGTGCTGCTCGGCGTCCTTGACCATCCGCTCGATGTCCTCCTTCGACAGCGCGCTGCCGCCGGAGATGGTCATCGACTGCTCCTTGCCCGTGCCGCGGTCCTTCGCGTTCACGTGCACGATGCCGTTGGCGTCGATGTCGAAGGTGACCTCGACCTGCGGGACGCCGCGGGGGGCGGGGGCGATGCCGGTGAGCTCGAACGTGCCCAGCGGCTTGTTGTCGCGGGCCAGTTCGCGCTCGCCCTGGAACACCTGGATGAGCACCGAGGGCTGGTTGTCGTCGGCGGTCGTGAAGACCTCCGAGCGCTTGGTCGGGATGGCCGTGTTGCGCTCGATGAGCTTGGTCATGATCCCGCCCTTGGTCTCGATGCCCAGGGACAGCGGGGTGACGTCGATGAGCAGGACGTCCTTGCGCTCGCCCTTGAGGACACCGGCCTGCAGGGCGGCGCCGATGGCGACGACCTCGTCCGGGTTCACGCCCTTGTTGGGTTCCTTGCCGCCGGTCAGCTCCTTGACGACGTTCGTCACCGCGGGCATGCGGGTGGAACCACCGACGAGGACGACGTGGTGGATGTCGGCGAGCTTGACGTCGGCGTCGCGGATGACGTCGTGGAACGGCTTCTTGGTGCGGTCCAGCAGGTCCTGCGTCATCTGCTCGAACTGGGCGCGGGTGAGCTGCTCGTCCAGGTGGACGGGGCCGTTCTCGGTCATCGACAGGTACTGCAGGGAGATGCCGGTGCTGGTGGCCGTCGACAGCTCCTTCTTGGCTTGCTCGGCGGACTCGCGCAGGCGCTGCATGGCGATCTTGTCCTTGGACAGGTCGATGCCGTAGGCGCCCTGGACCTTCTTGAGCAGGTGGTCGACGATCCGCTGGTCCCAGTCGTCACCACCGAGGTGGTTGTCGCCGGAGGTGGCGCGGACCTGGATGGTGGAGAAACCGTCCTCGTCCTTGCCGACCTCGAGCAGGGAGACGTCGAAGGTGCCGCCGCCGAGGTCGAAGACGAGGATGAGCTCGTCCTCCTTGCCCTTCTCCAGGCCGTAGGCGAGGGCGGCCGCGGTGGGCTCGTTGATGATGCGCAGGACGTTCAGGCCCGCGATCTCGCCGGCCTCCTTCGTCGCCTGGCGCTGGGAGTCGGAGAAGTACGCGGGGACCGTGATGACGGCGTCGGTCACGGCTTCGCCGAGGTAGCTCTCGGCGTCGCGCTTGAGCTTCTGCAGCACCCGGGCGGAGATCTCCTGCGGGGTGTACTTCTTGTCGTCGATCGCGACGTTCCAGTCGGTGCCGACGTGGCGCTTGACCGACCGGATGGTGCGGTCGACGTTGGTGACGGCCTGGCGCTTGGCGATCTCGCCGACGAGCACCTCGCCGTTCTTGGCGAACGCGACGACGGACGGCGTGGTGCGGCCGCCCTCGGCGTTCGCGATGACCGTCGGTTCCCCGCCTTCGAGGACGGAGACGACGGAGTTGGTGGTCCCGAGGTCGATGCCGACCGCACGTGCCATGGTTGATGCCCTCCCGAGCGACTGTTGAGCGTTCTCCACTCAAGTTCGCCGACCGCTCCGCGTCTGTCAAGCGGGAGTGCGTCGAACTTGAGTCTGATGGGCTCAACTCACGAAAGGGCCCGGTTGTTCCCCGCCCCGGGCGGGGACCCCCTACGCTCCCCAGGGGTGGAACCGACCCGACGCGTGCCCCTGCACTTCGACGACGCCTCCCGGGCGGGCGGGACGCACGTTAACCTCTCCGCCGTCCGCACCGACGGACCCCACCTGTGGGTCGCCGGCGACGAGACCGCAACCGTCGAGCGACTCACCGCCGTCACCACCGACGGGGTGGTGACCTCCTACGACCACCAGGTCACCGTCGCGCTGGCCGACCTCGTCGACCTGCCCGGCGCGCACGGCGACGAGGCCGACGTCGAGGGCCTGGCCCGCAGCGGCCCCTGGCTGTGGGCGATCGGGTCGCACAGCCTCAAGCGCAAGCGGATCCGCCCCGGGGACCCCGACGACAAGGCCCGCAAGCGCCTGTCCCGCGTCGTGCGCGAGGACAACCGGTTCGTCCTCGTGCGGATGCCCGTGGACCCCGCGACCGGGCTGCCGGCCCGCGAGGTCGAGGTCGACGGGCAGACCCTGACCGCCGCCGTCCTCGGCGCCCACGACGACGACCTCACCCGGCACCTGCGCGACGACGACCTCGTCGGCCCCTTCCTGTCGATCCCCTCCAAGGACAACGGCCTCGACGTCGAGGGCATCGCCGTCCACCGCTCCGAGCACGGCACCCGCCTCTACGTGGGCCTGCGCGGCCCCGTGCTGCGCGGCTGGGCGGTGCTGCTGGAACTGCGGCCGCGGACCCACCGCAAGCACCCCGGCCGCCTGGTGCTGGAGGAGTTCGAGGACGGTTCGGCCTACCGCGCGCACCTTCTGGACCTGCGCGGCCTGGGCATCCGCGACCTGTGCCCCGACGGCGACGACCTGCTCGTCCTGACCGGCCCCTCGATGGGCCTGTCCGGGCCCGTCCGCGTGCACCGCTGGGTCGGCGGGTGCGTCGTGGAGGCCGCCGACGTCGTGCGCGCCGACGAGCTGCCCGTCGTCCTGGACCTGCCGCACGGGCAGGGCGAGGACCACCCCGAGGGCATCGCCGTCACCGGCGACGACGAGCTGCTCGTGGTCCTCGACTCCCCCGCCGGGCACCGGCACACCGCCCGGGGCGGGATGCTCGCCGACGTGTGGCCGCTGCCCCGGGGCTGAGCACCCGCCTCAGGACACCGCGCGCAGCAGGGCCGGGACGGCCGCCACCGCCGTCCCGGCCACCACCAGCACGGTGTCCGCCCGCCGCCACGGCGCCGGCAGCGCCCAGCTGCGCCGCCCCGCCGACTCCGCCGCGAAACCGCGCGCGTCCATCGCCACCGACACCCGCCCGGCGCGGCGCACCGCGTCCACCAGCAGGCCGAACGCCGTCGACCCGGCCCACCGCGCGCGGCTCACCGGGCCCCGGCCCGGACCCAGCCCCCGCACCCGGCGGGCGGCGGCGATCTGGTCCCAGGAGTCGGCCAGGGCGTCCAGGCGGCCCAGCGCGACGACCGCGGAGACCACCACGCGGGCCGGGACGCGCCACCGCTGCGCCAGGTGGTCCCCCGCCTCGGCCGGGTCGACCCAGCTCAGCAGCACCAGACCCGGCAGGACGAGGACGACGAGGCGCAGGGCCGCCGTCAGCGCCGTCCACAGGGGGTCGGCGGCGTCACCGGCCAGGACCGTGGACCAGCCCACCGACAGCGCCGCCAGGCCCGTGGGCACCAGCCGGCGCAGCAGCGGCCGGACGCCGGCGGCGACCAGTGGCAGGCAGAGCAGTTGCACCGCGAGGGCTCCGGCGGCCTGCCACCACTCCTGCACGGCGAACGCGCCGACCGCGCAGAGCACGCCGACCACGAGCAGCGACAGCGGTCCGCAGTGCCGCACGAGCGGCCCCGGACCGGCGCCGCGGCGCTCGGCCGCCGTCGGCGGGACCGCGTCGTCCACACCCCCGGGGGCGGTTCCCACAGGTTCGTCCACACCGCTGTGCACAGCGCTGTGGACAGGCGTGTGGACGGGGGTGGGGACGGTCCCGGGCGTCGGGCCGTTCACGCCGCCTCCCCCCGGGCCGCCGTCGTGCCCGCCCGCAGGTGCACCCCGCGCGCGCCGCCCACCAGCCGCTCGTCGTGCGTGCTCACCGCCACCGCAGCCCCGTCCCGCGCCGCGGCCGCCAGCAGCCCCGTGACCACGGCCCACGTCCCGCGGTCCTGACCCACCGTCGGCTCGTCCGCCAGCAGCACCGCCGGGCCGGCGGCCAGCGCGCTCGCAAGCGCCAGCCGGCGCTGCTCGCCGCCGGAGAGGCGGAACGGGTTGACGTGGGCGTGACCGGCCAGGCCCAGCAGGTCCAGCAGGGCCCGCCCGCGCGCGGTGCCGCGGCCCAGGACGCGCGCGGTGACGTCGACCTCCTCGGCCACGGTGGCGGCCACGAACGTGTGCTCGGGGAACTGCGGCACCCACCCGGTGCGGGCGGCGAGCTCGGCCGAGGTCCACGCGTGCGGGGCGCGCCGGCCGCGGGCCCCGGCCAGCTCGGAGGCCGCCAGCAACCGCCCGGTGGGGCGGACCAGCCCGGCCAGGACGCGCAGCAGGCTGGACTTGCCGGACCCGCTGTCGCCGGTGACGGGGGTGAGCGCCCCGGCGGGCAGGCGGACGTCCACCCCGGCCAGGACCGTCACCGGCGGCCGGGGGCGCAGCGACCGCCGGGTGCTGACCAGGCCCAGCCCCTCGCCCCGCAGCGCGTCCCCGCTCACGGCCAGGACGGGGGCCAGGAGCCCGGCGGGGACGTCGACGGGGTCCGGCGCGCCCCGCCCGGGCCACCACAGGTCGTCGCCGGTGCGGGTCGTGGCGGGCGGGCCGTCGGCGGCGACGCGGCCGTCGGCGCCCAGGACGACGACGCGGTCGACGTGCGGGGCCCACCCGGCGAGGTCGTGGTCGACGACGACGAGGCTGCGGGTGCGGGCCGGGTCGCGCACGGCGTCGAGCACCGCGGCGCGGACGGCTGCCGCGGTGGGGGCGTCGAGCATCGAGGTGGGTTCGTCCAGCAGCAGGACCGCCGGGTCGGCGGCCAGCGTCCCGGCCAGCGCCAGCCGCTGCCGCTCACCGCCGGACAGGGTCGCGACCTCGCGGTCGCGGCCGGCGGTGAAGCGGGCGGCGCGGTGCGCGCGGGCCACCCGGCGCCACGTCGCGGCGCGGTCGAGCCCGGCGTTCTCGGGGCCGAAGGCGGTGTCCCGCCCGGCGGTCTCGGCCACGACCGCGTCCAGCGGGTCCTGCACGAGCAGGCCGATCTCGCCGGGGGCGGCGGCGCGGCCGTCGAGCCGGACGTCGCCGACGGCGTCGACCTGGTCGTCCAGGAGCCCGGCCAGGGCCCGCAGGACGGTCGACTTGCCCGCCCCGCTGGGCCCGACGAGCAGGACCCGCTCCCCGGCGGCGACGTCGAGGTCGACGTCGCGCACCAGCGTCCGGTCCCCGCTGGTGACCGTGAGGCCGCGCAGGGTCAGGTCAGCCACGGTGCTCGCGGCCCGCGGCGAAGGAGGCCAGCGCCCCGGTGCGGGCCAGGGCTCGGACCAGGGCCCAGCCGCCGAGCCCGGCGATCAGCGCGCCGGAGACGGCGAAGCAGGCGACGTAGACGACCTGGAACCCGAGGGTCCACGTCCCGGCGTAGTAGGCGAACAGCTCGTAGACGCCCTCCAGGACGGCGGCCAGCACCCCGCCGAGGACGGCGACGACCGGGCCGGCGGCGCGCCAGGCGAACAGCGCGAACGCGAGCTCGACGCCGACGCCCTGGATCGCGCCGGAGATCAGCACGCCGAAGCCCCAGTGGCTGCCGAGCAGGGCCTCGACGGTGGCGGCGACGAGCTCGGCGAGCAGCGCCGCCCCGGGCCGGCGCACGACCAGGGCCGCGACGACGGCCGGCAGCAGCCACACGCCGCTGAGCAGGCTCTGCAGGAACGGGACGGCGGTGAAGACCGGGGTGAGGACGGCGTACAGGACGCCCCAGCCCCAGAACACGACGCCGAACGCGACGCCGAGGACGGCGGCGGTGACGAGGTCGACGGTGCGCCAGCGGTGGGTGCTGCGGGCGCGGCTGACGGTGCTGCTCATCGTTCCTCCTGGGTCCAGGAGGGGGACGCGCCGCCACCGCGGCCGCGCGTCGAGGACGTCCCGACTCCCTACGCCGGTCTGAACCGGATCAGGTTCGAGGGTCTGCGGAAACCCGCACTCTCAGCGCCCCACGGCGCTCCCCTGTCGTGTGGGGCGACCTTACCCCCCTCCCGCCCCGGGGGTCCTCGGCCGCGGGGGCGGCGGGCGGGGCTGGGAGGATGGGGGGTGTGCTGAGGATGATGCGCGGACCGGACGGTGGGCCCTCGCGGGCGGTGAAGCTGATGACGCTCGTCGTCGTCCTCGCGGTGCTCCTGGGCAGCGCCGCCGCGCTGACCCCCCTCCTGGGCTGGCTCCTGGACCTGCTGTAGGGCAGGGTCGGGGCCATGAGCTCGTTCGTCTGGAAGTTCGTCGGCCCGGGTGCCGGCTTCCTCGCGACCGCTGTCGCGAGCCGCGTCACGAAGAAGGTGTGGGTCGCGGTGACCAAGTCGCCGCCGCCGGACAACCCGGAGGACCCGGACGTGGCGTGGCGGGAGGCCGTCATCTGGGCGCTGGCCTCCGGCGCCATCATCGGCGTCACCCGGCTGGTCGTGGAGCGCCAGGCCGCGGTCTGGTACCGCAAGAGCTTCGGCGAGCTGCCCCCCGGGCTGGGGCCCGGGGACGACGGCGGGACGAAGGCCAACGCCTGACCGCTCCGGGTGCGGTCCCCGCGCCGCGGTGGTGCAGTGGGACCGCACCGGGAGACCCCCGGTCGCGAGGGTTGGAGGAACGATGAGCGCCAGCGACAAGATCGGGAACGCCGCGCAGGACCTCGCCGGGAAGGCGAAGGAAGCCGCCGGCGGCGCGAAGGACGACGAGGCCCTGCGCCGCGAGGGTCAGAAGGACCAGGCCGCGGCCGACCTCAAGCAGCGCGGCGAGCACCTCAAGGACGCCTTCAAGGGCTAGCCGAACCGCTCCACCAGCCGGTCCTGCAGGGCGTCGACGACGGGGTCGACGACCTGCAGGTCCGGGTGCGCGTCGTGGTGCGCGACGATCTCCCGCGCCCCTCGCGCGAACGTCGTCGTGGCCGCGAAGCCCGGCACGAACCTCTTCAGCTTGGTGTTGTCGAAGACCACCGAGTGCGCCTTGTCCCCCAGCAGGCTCGGGCCCCGCTCGGGGGCCTCCCGGGCCAGGACGTCGCTGGGGACGTGGACGATCCGGGGGTCGGGGACCCCGGCGGCCGCCGCGAGGCGACGGGTGATCCCGTCCCAGGTGAGGACCTCGTCGCCGGTCAGGTGCACGACGTCCCCGATCGTGGCGGGCTCGCCGAGCAGGGGGACGAACCCGCGCGCGAAGTCGGTGTGGTGGGTGAGGACCCACGTGGAGGTGCCGTCGCCGTGGACGACGACGGGCTTCCCCCGGCGCAGCCGGTCGATCGCGGTCCAGCCGCCGTCGAGGGGGATGCTGGTCCGGTCGTAGGTGTGGCTGGGCCGGACGACGAACGCGGGGAACCCCGTGTCGCGCCACGCGCGCGCCAGCAGGTCCTCGCAGGCGATCTTGTCGCGCGAGTACGCCCAGAACGGGTTGCGCAGCGGCGTCGACTCGGTGATCGGCAGGTGCGCGACGGGTTTGGCGTAGGCGCTGGCGCTGGAGACGAACACGTACTGCCCGGTGCGGCCGCTGAACAGCTCGACGTCGGCGGCGACGTGGTCGGGGGTGAACGCCACGAAGTCGACGACGGCGTCGAACTCCTCCCCGCGCAGCGCCTCCCGGACGGCGGCGGGGTCGCGGACGTCGGCGGTCAGCGACCGCGCCCCCTCCGGCAGCGGGCGCCGGCCCGTGCCGCGGTTCAGGACGGTGAGGTCGATCCCGGAGCGGACCGCGAGGTCGGCGCAGGCCGAGCTGATGATCCCGGTGCCACCGATGAACAGGACGCGCACGCCACTCCCCCGTCTGCCTCGTCGCCGACGCCACCGTCGGCTGCGCCCGACCCTACGGGCGGGCCGGTCCCACCGCGCGGCCGGTGGCGCGCGGCCGCACAGTGGCCGGATGAGCGAGCAGAGCAGCGACCACGTGGACCCGCGGGACAACGCCGAGGTGCGGGCCGTGCAGGAGCACGGCAGCCGGGAGAACGCGCGGGCGTCGGGCTCGGGCCCGCTGCCGAGCCCGGCGCGCGACCCGCAGGACCCCCTGGGCCTGGCCGACGACGCGGCCGACGGCACCGGGCAGGGCGACCCGACGGCGGGGGTGCGGATCAGCGAGGAGGACGCCGCGGACGCCGTCCCGGCCGACGACGGCCCGGAGGGCACCCGCTGAGCGCACCGGCACGACGAAGGCCCCGGTCCAGCGGACCGGGGCCTTCGGGCGGAGCGGGTGACGAGTGCTGAACGGGTGGGCTCTCCCGAGCGGTGCGGCCCGGCTGACGAGCCTGAGGTCCTCGGTGGGCCCGGAACGCGGTGAGGTCACCGCGTGAAGCACTGAGCGACGTCCTGGTGGACCGTCACCGACCTCGACCGCTGGCCGTGATCGACGACCCCCACGGATACGCTGCGGCGCAGATCGCCGAGAGGGGCACTCCGATGGACCACTTGTTCGTCGTCGACGGCAGCGCGGCGACGCCCGCGGTGGACACCGACCTGCCGGCGGAGAACCTGCACGAGCGGCAGCACCTGCAGGAGTGGGTCATCAGTCACCCGCAGGTGCTGGGCGATGACGTGCTCGTCGTGACGGCGGAGTACGACCGGTGGGCCTCGGAGAGCGACGGCACCAGCGCACGCGACCGTCTCGACGTCCTCGGCATCGACGCCTCGGGCCGCCTCGTCGTCGCAGAGCTGAAGCGTGGCAGCGCGGAGCGGAACATCCACCTGCAGGCCATCACCTACGCGGCGCTGGTGTCCAGGTTCACCCTCGACACCCTCGCGGCGGCCCACAGCGACTTCCTGACCCGTCGGGGGGAACTGGTCGGCGTCGAGACGGCACGGGACCGGTTGCTCGCCCACGTGGACGGTGAGCTCGTGCCGGAGGTCCTGCGCCGTCCCCGTCTGGTCCTGCTGGCGTCGTCCTTCCCCAAGCAGGTGACGCACAGCGTCGTGTGGCTGTCCGAGATGAGCATCGACATCGACCTGGTCCAGGTCAGGTTGTGGCGGGTCGGGGAGCAGCTGGTGGCGGGCTTCACCAAGCTGTACCCGACCCCGGAGGTGGAGGAGTTCACGCTCGCCCCCGCGCGGGAAGAAGCCGCCACGGTGATCCAGAAGGCGGAGCAACGGTCACGAGCCAAGAACGCCGTCCACTCGATCGTGGAGACCGGCGTCCTCCCTGATGGCACCGTTCTCCTCCTCGAACCGGGCAGCGGTGTCACCGAGGAGCAACGCACCGCCATCGCGACGTGGGCCGCTGAGGAGCCCGCTCGCCTCCGGGTCCGGTGGCGCAACAACACGGCCAAGCCGTTGACGTGGGACAAGGACGCGGTGTCCTACAGCGCGACGGGACTGGCTGAGGAGGTGTGCCGGCAGGTCCTGGACCGGGACCTCACCGGCATCCAGGGGACGACGTGGTGGGTCGTCGCTGACGAGCAGGACGTCCCAGCGGCCAACGGCCAGGACTGGTCGGTCCTGGCGGGCCGGAACCTCGTCGACCTGTCCAGCGAGGTCCGGGACCAGGGACGGGACTGGTCCGACCTGCACGCGATCCTGAAGGCGCTTCCGCCGAACCGGTGGACGACGTACGGAGACCTGGCGACCGTCATCGGCAGCGGTGCGATGGCTGTCGGCGCGCACGTCTCCAGCTGTCGGCAGTGCACAGGGCCGTGGCGGGTGCTGCGGGCGAGGGGCACGGTCAGCCCCGGGTTCACGTGGAGCGATCCGTCGCGCACCGACTCCGTGACCGACGTGCTCACCGCAGCCGGCATCACCTTCTCCGGGGAGCACGCCGATCCGGATCAGCGAGCCGATGCCACGATGCTGCGCTCGCTCGTCGACCTCGACGGCAGCGCGTGACAGTCGACGACCCCGTGGCAGCTGCCGGACTGCGGGCAAGAAAAAACCCCGGCTGCGTGCCGACTCGAGTTCGACAGAGGCGTACGCCGGGGACTGCCCGACCAAGGTAACCCCGCACGAAGGGAAGCGTCCAGTGGACCTGTCGGCCGAGCAGGTCGCGGCGTTGACGCGCTCCATCTCCCCCGTCCGGTTGGGCACCTACCTCACCGCCGCTGGCGGTAGCGAGTCCGGGGCGCTGGACCTCTACCTGTGGGACCGCCGGCTGTCGGTGGCCTTCCTCGCCGACCTGGCCCTGCTGGAGGTCGCACTGCGCAACGCGATGAACGCCCGCCTGACGTCGCGGTGGGGAGCCGAGTGGTTCGCCGACCTGTCGGTGCCTCTGGACGACCGCTCCTCCCGGCAGCTCGCCGAGGCCTGGAGCCGGATCAGCGGCGAGAAGACACCTGGCCGGGTCGTCGCGCAGTGCATGTTCGGCTTCTGGCGGGGTCTGCTCGACAAGGGCGACCACGTCGGCCGGCCTCCCCGTCGCGTCCGCAGCGACTACGAGGTCCTGTGGCGCGGCGTCCTGGACAAGGCGTTCCCCGGCGGCAAGGCGCAGGCCCGTGCGGATGGCCTGCGGTGGGAGCGGGCCTACGCCCTGGCCGTCGTGTCGCGCATCAACGACCTGCGCAACCGCGTCGCCCACCACGAGCCCCTCGTCAACGGCTTCCCGCTGTCCGGGCAGAACCGCCGGGTGAGCCCGGAGCAGGCGTACGCCGACTGTCTGCGACTCGCCGCCATGCTGGACCGGGACCTGCACGCTCTGCTGGTGGCGCGCTCCGACGTGCCCGCCGTCCTCACCGCACGCCCTACGGGCACGTAGCGGGCACGGTTGCGCCGGACCCCGCACACGACGAAGGCCCCGGTCCAGCGGACCGGGGCCTTCGGGCGGAGCGGGTGACGAGAATCGAACTCGCACTATCAGCTTGGGAAGCTGAAGTTCTACCATTGAACTACACCCGCGCACCCCTGCGAGCAGGAGCGGGACCACTGTACCGGACCCCGGGGGGTGCTCGCACCGGCGGTACCCTCACGCCCGTGCTGCTCTCCGACCGCGACATCCGCGCCCAGCTCGAGTCCGGCCGCGTCGGGCTGGAGCCGTTCGACCCGTCGATGGTCCAGCCCAGCAGCGTCGACGTGCGGCTGGACCGCTTCTTCCGCCTCTTCGACAACCACAAGTACTCGGTCATCGACCCGGCGCAGGAGCAGCCCGACCTGACCCGCCTGGTCGAGACGGCACCGGACGAGGCGTTCATCCTGCACCCGGGCGAGTTCGTGCTGGGCTCGACGTACGAGGTCGTGTCGCTGCCCGACGACATCTCGGCGCGGCTGGAGGGCAAGAGCAGCCTGGGCCGGCTGGGGCTGCTGACGCACTCGACGGCCGGGTTCATCGACGCGGGCTTCTCGGGCCACGTGACGCTGGAGCTGTCGAACGTCGCGACGCTGCCGATCACGCTGTGGCCGGGGATGAAGATCGGCCAGCTGTGCTTCTTCCAGCTGTCCTCCCCCGCGCAGGACCCGTACGGCAGCGACGCCTCGGGCTCGCGCTACCAGGGGCAGCGGGGGCCCACGCCGAGCCGTTCGGCGCTGCACTTCCACCGCACGAGGGTCTGAGCTCCCCGTTCGGCCCAGTGCGCGGGGGCGAACGCTTCAGGTGCGGGCCGCGGACGCCGTTGTCACGGGGGTGGCAGCTGCGGTGAGGACCGACGAGGGGGGCGCGGGAGCGCGCCCGGCCTCCAGCGCGCCCCCGGCCGCGCGCGGCGACTCCCCCCGGGGGGAGGACGTGGGTGCGCTCGCACCGGTCCGGGTGGGCCGGCAGGGCATCTACGACGCCGACCGCGCCCTGGTCGCGTACGAGCTGCTGTTCCGCAACCACGGCGGCACCAGCGCGCAGCTGGCGGAGGGCTCCGAGCAGGACCACGCGACGTCGCAGGTCATCAGCGCGACCTTCGGCGACTTCGGCGTCGAGCAGATCGCGGGTGACCGGCTGCTGTTCCTCAACCTGACCCGCCCGTTCTTCACCGGCGAGCTGCCGATGCCGTGCTCCCCGCAGCAGGTGGTGCTGGAGCTGCTGGAGAACGTGGTCGTCGACGAGGAGGTCCTGGCGGGCCTGGCCCGGTTGCGGGAGCTGGGGTACCGGATCGCCGTGGACGACTTCAACGGCGAGGAGTCGCGGCTGCCGGCGCTGGCGCTGGCCGACTACGTGAAGATCGACCTGGAGGCGTCGGGGGAGGACTTCGAGCGCGTCCTGGCGGTGGCCCGCGAGCACGCCCCGTCGGCCCTGGTGGTCGTGGAGCGCATCGAGGACGACGCGATGTTCGCCCGGTGCCTGGAGGCGGGCGCCGACCTGTTCCAGGGGTACGGGCTGCAGCGGCCGGTGACGCTGGAGGTGGTGAGCCTGACGCCGTCGCAGCTGGTGTGCCTGCGGCTGGTGCGGGCGCTGACGGGGGCCGAGGCCCCGATCCGGGAGATCGAGGAGCTGGTGGCCTCCGACCCGGCGCTGAGCCTGCGGGTGCTGAGGACGGTGTCCTCGGTGGCGCACGGCGCGCGCGGGGAGATCCGGTCGTTGCGGCAGGCGATCGTCCTGCTGGGTCCCCGGCAGCTGTGCTCGTGGGTGGTGCTGATGCTGCTCGGCGGGGTGACGACGGTGGACACCGAGTCCTTGACGATGGTGCTGACGCGGGCGGCGGCGGTGTCGCGGCTGGCCGACGACGACGCGGACCTGGGGTACACGGTGGGGCTGCTGTCGGGGCTGGCGAGCGTGCTGGGGATGGCCGACGAGGAGCTGGTGGCGACCACGGGCGTGGCGCAGTCGGTGCGGACGGCGCTGGTGAGCCGGCGCGGTGCGGCGGGGCGGGCGCTGCAGGCGGTGCTGGCGTACGAGGAGGACGAGCCGTTCGTCATCTCGAACGCGGGGCACGCGGTGTACGAGGTCTCCCGCGCCTATTTGGCTGCTCTCAGTGGCGCAATGGTGACTGTGGGTGCAATCTTGGAGCGTCCCTGAGCCGGGACACGTCACCGGGGTGCGCCCGCGAGCGCCCCGGACCTACGCTGGCGCGGTGACCGGGAACCGGGAGGACCTGCCGGACGGCTCGACCACCGAGCCCGCGGGTCCTGCCGACGACGGCGAGGCGCGGGCCCTCGAACTGGCCCACCGGGTCTTCGAGCACGCCCGCAACGGCCGGGTCCGCGAGCTGTGCGGCTACCTGGACCTGGGGATCCCGGTGAACTCCACCGACCGCGACGGCAACTCCCTGGTGATGCTCGCCGCCTACCACGGCCACCCGCGCACGGTCCTGGCCCTGCTCGAGCGCGGGGCCGACCCCGACCGCACGAACGCCCGGGGCCAGACCCCGCTGACGGGCGCGGTGTTCAAGGGCGAGCTGGAGGTCGTGGCCGCCCTCGTCGCCGCCGACGCCGACCCCTACCTGGGGTCCCCCAACGCCCTGGAGTCGGCCCGGTTCTTCGGCCGCGACGACCTGCTGGACCTGCTGGAGGTCCCCGAGGTCGACTGAACCGGGCCGCCCGTCCCCCCGGCCCTCGGTAGCCTGATCCGGTCGGCGTGATCGCGTCGTCCCCGAAGACGCACCGCCGGAGGCCGTACGTGGAGCAGGTCCGGGCCCGGCGCCGCCCGCTCGTGGTGCGGCACCCCGCCCAGGTCGTCGCGCTGGGGTTCACCGCCGCCGTCCTGCTCGGGACCGCGCTGCTGTCGCTGCCGGTGGCCCGCCGCGGCGCGGGCGCGGCGGCGTCCGTCGACGCCCTGTTCACCGCGGTCAGCGCGTTGTGCGTCACGGGGCACGTCGTCGTCGACACCCGTGAGCACTGGTCCACCTTCGGCCTCGTCGTCATCCTGGCGCTGGCCCAGGTCGGCGGCTTCGGGATCATGACGTCGGCGTCCCTGCTGGGCGTGTTCGCCTCCCGCCGGCTGGGCCTGCGCTCGCGGATGCTCACCGCGACCGAGTCGCGCGGCCTCGACCTCGGCGACGTCCGCAGCGTCCTGCTCGGCGTCGTGCGCGTCTCCGTCGTCGTCGAGCTGGTGACGGCCGTGCTGCTGACCTCCCGCCTGCTCCTCGGGTACGACCGCAGCCTCCCGGCGGCGGCCTGGGAGGGCGTCTTCCTGGCGGTCTCGTCCTTCAACAACGCAGGCTTCGCGCTGCGCTCGGACAGCATGACCGCCTTCGTCGCCGACCCCTGGATGTGCCTGCCGGTGGTGGCGGCCTCCTTCCTCGGCGGTCTGGGCTTCCCGGTGCTGCTGGAGCTGCGCAAGCAGTTCCGGTCCCCGCAGCGCTGGTCGCTGCACACGCGGCTGACGCTGGTCACGACCGTGCCCCTGCTGGTCGTCGGCACCTTCTTCCTGACGATCAACGAGTGGCGCAACCCGGCCACGCTGGGTGCGCTGGACTGGTGGGCCCGGCCGCTGGCGGGGTTGTTCCAAGCCTCCGCGACGCGCAGCTCCGGCTTCAACTCCATCGACATCACGCAGATGAACGGCGGGTCCTGGCTCGTCATGGACGTGCTGATGTTCATCGGGGGCGGGTCGGCGTCGACGGCCGGCGGGATCAAGGTGACGACGTTCGCGCTGCTCGCCGTGGCCGTCTACGCCGAGTTCCGCGGGGAGGCCACCGTCACCCTGTTCCACCGCCGCGTCTCCGACCGCGTCGTCCGGCAGGCCCTGACGGTGGCGCTGGCCTCGGTGGGCGTGGTGGTCGTCGCGACGATCGTGCTGGTGGAGATGACCCGCGCCCCGCTCGACATGGTGGTGTTCGAGGTGGTGTCGTCGTTCGCGACGGTGGGTCTGAGCTCGGGCCTGCTGGTGCAGCTGCCGGACGCCGGGCAGGTCATCCTGGCCCTGCTCATGTTCCTCGGCCGGATCGGGCCCATCACGCTCGGTGCGGCGCTGGCGCTGCGTGAACGCACGCGGCTGTACGACTACCCGGAAGGAAGGCCGATCATTGGGTAGCAAGCGCTCGGCTCTGGCGAGCCCGCGGTCGGTGGTCGTCATCGGCCTGGGCCGGTTCGGCCGCTCCCTGGCCCTGGAGCTCATGGAGGACGGTCAGGTCGACGTCCTCGGCATCGACAACGACCCCCAGCTCGTCGACGAGCTCGCGGGGTCCCTGACGCACGCCGTGGTCGCCGACTCCACCCGCGAGGAGGCGTTGCGTCAGCTGTCGGTGCACGAGTTCGACCGGGCCGTGGTGGGCATCGGGACGAACCTCGAGGCGAGCATCCTGACGGTCTCGACGTTGCTGCAGTTCGGCATCCGCAACGTGTGGGCCAAGGCGATCAGCGAGTCGCACGCGCGGATCCTGACGCAGCTGGGCGCGCACAAGGTGATCCGCCCCGAGCACGAGATGGGGTTGCGCGTCGCGCACCTCGTCCGGGGCCGGATGCTCGACTACATCGAGTTCGACGACGGCTACGCCATGGTCAAGACCACGCCGCCGACGCCCATCGTGGGCAAGAGCCTGGGCCAGGTGAAGCTGCGCAGCACCTACCGGGTGACGGTCGTGGCGCACCACAAGGCGGGCGACGGGTTCACGTACGCCACCCCGGAGACCGTCCTGGCCGCCGACGACGTGATCATCGTCTCGGGCCAGATCCGCGACGTCGAGGCCTTCAGCGCGCTGTCCTGACCCGGCCGCCGGGTCGGCGGCCGGGTCAGCGGTCCGGGTCGTCCCGGTCGGCGCCGACGGAGTCGTCGTTGTCGCGGCGGTCGACGCCGGGCAGGCGGCGGCGTTCGGGTTCGCCGCGCTCGGCGCGGGTCAGGTCGATCGTGGTGCGCCGGTCGACGCGCCGCCGCCGGTCCGCATCAGCGTGGCTGTCCGTCGCCCGTTCGTCACTCACCGCTCAAGCTCACCACGTCCCGCGGCCCCGTGTCGCGTTGTCCGCGCGGTCGGACGGATTTATAGTGTCCCTATGCAACTAAATAGGGAGCCGAGCCTGCTGAAGCAACCCGTCGCCGTGTGGGCCGTCGCCTTCGCGGCCGTCGTCTCCTTCATGGGCATCGGCCTCGTCGACCCGATCCTGCCCGCCATCGCCGGCCAGCTCGGCGCCACCAAGGCCCAGACGCTGCTGCTGTTCACCTCCTACCTCGGCATCACCGGCCTGGCGATGCTGCTGACCGGCTGGGTCTCCAGCCGCTTCGGGGCCAAGAAGACGCTCATGGCCGGGCTGGCGCTCATCGTCGTCTTCGCCGCCCTCGCCGGGTCCGCCGGGTCCATCGGCCAGATCGTCGGCTTCCGCGCCGGCTGGGGCCTGGGGAACTCGCTGTTCATCGCCACCGCCCTCGCGACCATCGTCGGCGCGGCCAGCGGCGGCACCGCCGCCGCGATCATCCTCTACGAGGCCGCCCTCGGCCTGGGCATCGCCACCGGCCCCCTCCTGGGCGGCCTGCTCGGCGAGGTCTCCTGGCGCGGGCCGTTCTTCGGCACCGCCGCCCTCATGGCCGTCGCGTTCGTCGCCATCGCCACCCTGCTGCCCACCACCCCGCGACCGGCCGTGCGCACCTCCGTCAAGGACCCCGTCCGGGCGCTGCGGCACCCCGGTCTGCGCACCGTCGCGATCACGGCGTTCCTCTACAACGTCGGGTTCTTCACCCTCCTGGCCTACACGCCGTTCGCGCTCGGCATCACCTCCCCCGTCCACCTCGGGCTCGTGTTCTTCGGCTGGGGCGTCTGCCTCGCGCTCGCCTCCGTCGTCCTCGCCCCGCGGCTGCGGCACCGGTTCGGGGCCGCGCCCGTCGTCGCCGGGGTGCTGGCCGCGTTCGCGCTCGTCCTCGCCGTCGAGGCCGTGTTCGTCCACTCGCAGGCCGTCCTCGTCGTCGGCACCGTCGTCGCCGGGATCCCCCTGGGCGTGAACAACACGATCGTCACCGAGCTCGTCATGGAGGTCTCCCCCGTCCCGCGCGCGACGGCGTCGGCGGCCTACTCCTTCGTCCGGTTCCTCGGCGGGGCGATCGCGGCCTGGGCCGCGGGCGAGCTCGGCGAGGTGTTCACCGACTGGTCCCCGTTCGCGCTCGGGGCCGTCGGCGTGCTCGCCGGGCTCCTCGTCCTGCTCGCCGGACGCCGGCACCTCGCCGTCGGGCACGACGGCCCCGCCGCGGGCTCCCCGGCGCAGGCGCAGGCCCTGACCGTCGGCGACGCCTGAACCGGACCGTCAGGCCGGGTACCCCAGCGTCGCCGCCTCGGGCAGGTCGGCGTCGCCCACGGCCCGCGCGAACCGGGCGAACCCCTCGCCCACGGCGGCCCGGTCCTGCGGGCTCATCCGGGACAGCACGGCCTCGAACTCCGCGCGGCGGCGCTCCAGCACCTCCGCCACGAGGACCCGCGCCCGCGCGGTCGGGGCGACGAGCACCTCCCGGCGGGTGTCGGGGTTGTCCTCGCGGGTGACCCACCCGGCCGCGACCAGCCGGTCGACGGCGCGGGTGAACGTGGAGGGGTGGACGCCGATGGCGGCGGCCAGCGCACCGCTGCGCAACGGGCCGCGGGAGCAGATCAGCACCAGGACGCGGTACTGCTGCAGGGTGAGGGATTCCATGGCGCCCGCGAGGGAACGGACGCTGATGCCCACGACGGCACGGGATCCCGCGAGCACGGCTTCGACGTCGTCGTCGACCTGCTGATCGGGTGGTGGCACGCAGCGGATGCTAGTGGCCGCGCCGCGGCGCGCGAGGTGAGTCCGGTCAACTCCCGAACCCCTGCTCCCGGGCCCCTGATCCTGCGTCCCGGACCCGGTCGCGCGCTCCGGCGCGGCGCGGAGCAGGATGCCGCCATGGACGAGCGCGACATCCACCGTCAGATCAACGACCTGGTCGCCACCGAGCACCGCCTGCGCGAGGCGCTGGCGGCCGGTGAGCTGAGCGCCGAGGAGGAGCACGCCCAGCTGCGGGCCGCCGAGGAGGCCCTCGACCAGTGCTGGGACCTGCTGCGCCAGCGCGACGCCCGCCGCGCCGCCGGGCAGGACCCCGACGACGCCGAGGCGCGGCCCGTCAGCGAGGTCGAGCACTACCAGCAGTAGGGAAACCCCTCGCGGGCCACCGGCGACGTCGTCCACAGTGGGGGCGTGACGCGACCGGTGGTGCTCGTGACGGGGGTCGGACGACGGGTCGGCATCGGGGCCGGCATCGCGACCCGGCTGGCCCACGACGGCTGGGACGTCGCGACGAGCCACTGGACCCCCTACGACGACCGGATGCCGTGGGGCCGGCAACCCGACGACCCCGGCCACGTGCACGCGCAGCTGCGCGAGGCCGGGGCCCGCACGGTCGCCGTCCCCGCCGACCTGGCCGACCCCGCGGCTCCCGCGCGGCTGTTCGACGAGGTCGAGGCCGCGCTGGGGCCCGTGACGGCGCTGGTGCTGTGCCACTGCGAGTCGGTGGACTCCTCGATCCTGGACACCACGGTCGAGAGCTTCGACCGGCACGTCGCGGTCAACGCGCGGGCCCCGTGGCTGCTCATCGCGGAGTTCTCCCGGCGCCTGCGCGCCGCCCCGGGCGCCGGGCGGATCGTGGCCCTCACCAGCGACCACACCGTCCACAACCTGCCCTACGGCGCGAGCAAGGGGGCGCTGGACCGGATCGTCCTGGCGGCCGCGCGGGAGCTGCAGGACCAGCGGATCACCGCGAACGTGGTCAACCCCGGGCCGATCGACACCGGCTGGATGGACGAGGAGGTCCGCGCGAGCGGGCTGGCCCGCAACCCGCTGGGCCGGCTCGGCACGCCGCGGGACACCGCGAACCTCGTGGCGTTCCTGCTCTCGGAGCAGGGCGGCTGGATCAACGGTCAGCTGCTGTCCTCCGACGGCGGCTGGAAGGCCTGAGGGGTCAGCGGCCCCCGGCGCGCCGCCTCGGGCTCAGGGCCTCGTGCAGCTCGTCGTCCGACAGCGGCGCCCCGGGCAGCGGGTGGTGGGTGGTCCGGGCGGGGGTCAGGCCGTCCAGCAGGAGACCCAGCGTGCGGCGCCAGTGCTGCGGGCTGGCGGCGCCGCCGATGTCCGCGGCGGCCTGGACGGCGTGCAGGAGGGTGGCGACGTCGGTGCCGGCGACGTCGGGGCGCAGGACGCCGGCGTCGCGGCAGCGGGCGGTGAGCCGTTCGACGCGGGGGCCGAGCTCGGCCCGGGCCAGCGTGACCCCGACCTGCCCGTGCCGGGGGGTCAGGACCGCCTCGCGCAGGCCGCGGTCGGTGGCCATCCGGGCGCTCGCGGCCTCCAGGTAACCGACGAACCCCGCCCACGGGTCGGTCGCGGCGCAGGCGGTCTCGGCCAGACCGACGAGGTCGCGGATGCGCTCCTCGAACAGCGCCTCGACGAGGGCGTCCTTGTCGGCGAAGCGGCGGTAGACGGTGCCCACGCCCAGGCCGGCGTGGTGGGCGACGTCGTCGAGGGTGGCGGCCAGGCCGCGGTCGGCGAAGACCTCGACGGCCGCGGCGAGGATCCGCTGGCGGTTGCGCTCGGCGTCGCGCCGCAGCGGTCGCGGCTCCGGCGCCTCGAGGGTGGTCACCGGCCCATCGTACCCATCAAGAGGAGGTGGCACCTCCGTTTCCGCTGCTACCCTGGACACAGAAGCGGAGAAGTCGTCTCCGCTGAGTGGAGGACAGTCCAGGATGAGCAGCACCGAGCAGGGCCGGCACCTCGCGCCCCTCGACGCGACCGGCCCCACCGGGAGCCGCACCCCCCGCCCGCGCACCAGCCCCGAGGGCCGGCACACCGCACCCGGCCCCACCACCGGACGGGCGCAGTGGGTCGTCCTGGCCGTCCTGTCGCTGGCCCAGCTGATGGTCGTCCTCGACGCCACCATCGTGAACATCGCGCTGCCCACCGCCCAGCACGCGCTCGGGTTCTCCGACGAGGACCGCCAGTGGGTCGTCACCTCCTACGCCCTCGCCTTCGGCAGCCTGCTGCTGCTCGGCGGGCGCCTGTCCGACCTGCTGGGCCGCAAGCCCACGTTCCTCGTCGGCCTCGTCGGCTTCGGCCTGGCCTCCGCCCTCGGCGGCGCCGCGCAGAGCTTCGAGGTCCT
The DNA here is from genome assembly GCF_050871965.1 of Kineococcus lubricus. NCBI lineage: Bacteria > Bacillati > Actinomycetota > Actinomycetes > Kineosporiales > Kineosporiaceae > Kineococcus > Kineococcus lubricus. The sequence goes on along the minus strand of NZ_JBJLSK010000018.1, from coordinate 69,710 downwards.
CATCGCCGCCCGCGCCCTGCAGGGCGTCTCCGGTGCGCTGCTGGCCCCCGCCGCGCTGTCCCTGCTGACCACCACCTTCACCGACCCCGCCGCGCGCACCAAGGCGTTCGGCATCTTCGGCGGCGTCTCCGGCGCCGGCGGCGGCATCGGCCTGCTGCTCGGCGGCCTGCTCACCGAGCACCTGTCGTGGCGCTGGTGCCTCTACATCAACGTCGTGCTCGCCGTGGTCGCCGTCGTCGCGGGGGCGCTGCTGCTCAAGCACGAGCGCTCCGGCGAGCGCCCCGCCCTCGACTGGGCCGGGACCGCCCTGGCCGTCCTCGGCCTCGTCGGCGTCGTCTACGGCCTGGCGAACGCCGAGTCGAACGGCTGGTCGGCCCCCACCACCTGGGGCTTCCTCGCCGCCGGGCTCGTCCTGCTCGCGGTGTTCTGCTGGTGGCAGACCCGCGCCGCGCACCCGCTGCTGCCGATGCGCGTCGTCCTCGACCGCGACCGCGGGGGCGCGCTCCTCGGCATCGCCGTCGTGGGCGCGGGGATGTTCGGCATCTTCCTGTTCCTGACCTACTACATGACCTCGACGCTGGGGTACTCCCCCGTCCAGACCGGGCTCGGGTTCCTGCCGATGATCGCGGCCATCTCGGTCGCCGCCGGCGTCGTCGGGTCGGTGCTCATGCCCCGCGTCGGCCCCAAACCCCTCACCCCCACCGGTCTGCTGCTGGCCGCGCTCGGCATGGCCTGGCTGACCCGCATCCAGGTCGACTCCGGCTACGCCGGGACGATCCTGCCCGGCCTGGTCGTCACCGGCCTCGGCCTCGGGTTCGTGTTCGCCTCGGCGATGGCGACCGCGACGCTGGGCGTGCAGGCCGCCGACGCCGGGGTCGGCTCGGCGATGGCGAACACCTCCCAGCAGATCGGCGGGTCCATCGGGACCGCCCTGCTGTCCGCCTTCGCCGGCAGCGCGGCGGCGGACTGGATCGCCGGGAACGTCACCGGCGCGCCCACCGCGGCCGACGCCGCGCAGGCCGCCGTCGCCAGCTACCACACCGCGTTCTGGTGGTCGGCGGGCCTGTTCGCCGCCGGCGCCGTCGTGACGCTGCTGCTGCTGCGCCCCGGCGCCCCGGTCGTCGACCCCGACGCCGCACCCGTCATCGCGCACTGACACGGCGCGGTCACGGGCGGTTCACCGCCCGCTCCCGGCAGCGTCGCCGGGGGTTGGGGCGCGCTCCCTAGGTTCGCGGCACCACCGAACCGAGCGGAGAACCCCGATGCGCACCCCCCGTCGCCGTCCCACCCTCGTCCTGGCCCTGGCCGGCGCCGCCGTCCTCCTCCCGCTGGGCGCGGGCGGCGCCGCCGCCACCACCCGCCCCCTCGCGGCCGACCCCGTCGTCCTCGACGCGGCCGCCCCCGTCCAGCCGCTGCGGCAGGCCCACGCGCACAACGACTACGAGCACGAACGCCCGCTGCTCGACGCCCTCGACCGGGGCTTCACCAGCGTCGAGGCCGACGTGTACCTCGTCGACGGGCAGCTCCTGGTCGCCCACGACCCCGAGGACCTCGACCCCTCCCGCACCCTCCAGTCGCTCTACCTGGAACCGCTGGAGGACCTCGCCGAGGCCGGCGGCGGCAGCGTGCACGGCGACGGGGAACCGGTCCAGCTGCTCATCGACGTCAAGGGCGACGCCGTCGCGACCTGGCTGGCGATCGAGGACGTCCTGGCCCAGTACCCCACGACCATGACGTCGTTCACCATGACCGACACCGGCTACGACGCCACCCCCCGCGCGGCGACCGCCGTGATCTCCGGCAACCGCCCGGTCGACCTCATGGCCCGCGACCACCTGCGCTGGTCGGCCTACGACGGCCGCTCGGGGGACCTGCTCAACGGCTCCGACCCCGACTTCATGCCGCTGGTCAGCGACAACTGGGCCAACCAGTTCACCTGGCGCGGGGAGGGCGAGATGCCCGCCGCGGAGCGGAGCAAGCTCGCCGACTTCGTCACCGCCGCCCACCTCGCCGGGCGCGAGGTCCGGTTCTGGAACACCCCCGACACCCCCGGCCCGGCCCGCGACGCCGTCTGGGCCGAGCTCGTGGCCGCGCAGGTGGACCAGATCAACACCGACGACCTCGACGGGTTGCGCGACTTCCTGCTCGCCCAGCCGCAGGCCTGATCCCGCCCCCGCGGTCCGGCGCCCCGCCCTGGACGGACCGGGGTGGGCGCGCCAGACTGCGGGCGTGCTCGACGACGACACCGTGACCGCGGGACCGGCGGCGGGACCGGCGGCGCGGCCCCGGCGGGCCCGGGAGACCGGGGTCGCCACGGTCGAGAAGACCCTGGCGGTCCTCGAGGTGGTCGCCGAGCGCGGCGGCGCCAGCGCCAAGGAGGTCTCGGAGGTCCTGCGGCTGCCGCTGCCGACCACCTACCGCCTGCTGCAGGTCCTCGTCGGCCTGGACTACCTCGTGCACCTGCGCGCCGAGAAGCGCTTCGAGCTGGGCTACAAGCTGGACCGGCTCGGCGTCAGCCTGCACCGCCAGGTCGGCGTCCCCGCCGCGGTGCGGCAGGAGGTCCACCGGCTGCACGAGTCGGTCCGGGCCGCGGCGTACTACGCGGTGTACCGGGGGGCCGACGTCGTCGTCGCCCACGTCGCGGACTCCCCGGCGCACCCGCGGCTGACGCCCATGAGCTTCGGGTTCCACGAGGCCGCGCACGCGACGGCCTTCGGCAAGATCCTGCTCGCCGGGATGCCCGCCGAGGACGCCGCCGAGTACCTGGACGCGCACGGCACCCCGCCGCTGACGCCGACGACGATCACCGACCGGGCCGCGCTGAGCGCCCACCTCGCCGAGGTGTCCCGGCGCGGCCTGGCCTGGGAGCGCGAGGAGTTCGTGCCCGGCGCGGCGTGCGCGGCCGTCGCCGTGCACGGTCCCGCGGGGTCGGTGGTGGGGGCGGTGGCCATCAGCACCGTGGACGGCGAGGTGGACCGCCGCCGGGCCGCCGAGCTCGAACGCGCGCTGCGCGAGAGCGCGAACCGGGTCAGCCGGTGGCTGCGCACCGGCTGACCCGCGGACCGCTCAGGAGAACTGGATCCCGCCGTCGACCAGCATCGTCTGGCCCGTGACGTAGTCGGAGTCCGGGGACGCCAGGAAACTCACCATCTTCGCGACGTCGTCGGGCACCGACACCCGCCCGAGCAGGATCGACTGCGCGTTCTCGGCCAGCGCCTCGCCCTTCTGCTGCCCGTGCTTGGCGGCGAGCTTCTCGTCGATGAGGTCCCACATCGCCGTGCCGACGATGCCGGGGCCGTAGGCGTTGACGGTGATGCCGTGCTCGGCCCACTCCATCGCGGCGGCCTGCGTCAGACCGCGGACGGCCCACTTCGTCGCCGAGTACGGCCCGAGCAGCGCGAACGGCCGGAACGCGACGATCGACGCGGCGCCGATGATCTTCCCGCCGCCGCCCTGGGCGATGAACTGCTTCGCCGCGGCGCGGTAGCCGAAGAACACCCCCTTGACGTTGACGTCGAAGATCTTCTCGAAGTCGGCCGCGTCGTACTCCAGCAGTTCCTCGACCTGCGCGATCCCGGCGTTGGCGACGAACACGTCGAGGTGCCCGCCGGCCTCGACGGCCGCGCGCACCAGCAGCTCGTTCGACTCCTCGCTGGTGACGTCGACCTCGGCGCCGGTGGCGGTGCCCCCGGCGGCCTGGATGGCCTGGACGGTCTCGTCGATGCCTTCCTTCATGACGGGCAGGTCGGCCACCACGACGTGCAGGCCGTCCCGCCCGAGCCGTTCGGCGATCCCTCGCCCGATCCCGCGAGCCGCTCCGGTGACCACCGCGACACGTGCGTCCGAACTCATTCCAGTCCTCCTCGACCAGTCGGGTCTTGCCGTGCGCCGCAGCCAACCCGCCGGTCCGGCACCGGGTCCAGCGCCGTTCTCACCGTGTGAGAAGCCGCCGTTCGCCGGGAGGGGATCTCCTGCGGGCAGAAACCCCTCCCCGTCGCGGGCCGGCGGGACGACGGTGGTGGTGCGGGGACGCCGGTCCCCACCACGGAGAGGAGATCGGACATGACCACCGCCACCCTGGCCGGCCCGTTCGACGACCAGCTGTCGCAGCGCCTGCTGTTCCAGCGGATCGTCGTCCTCGGGCAGGAGGTCGACGACGCGATCGCGAACCGCATCGCCGCCCAGCTGCTGCTGCTGTCGGCCGACGACCCGCGCAGCGACATCGCGCTCTACATCAACTCCCCCGGCGGTTCCATCAGCGCCGGCCTGGCGATCTACGACACGATGCGGCTGATCCCCAACGACGTCTCGACGCTCGTCATGGGGATGGCCGCGAGCATGGGCCAGTTCCTGCTGTGCGCGGGGACCGCGGGCAAGCGCTACGCCCTGCCGCACGCGCGGGTCATGATGCACCAGCCGTCCGGCGGGATCGGCGGCACGGCGGCCGACATCGCGATCCAGGCCGAGAACCTCGCGCACACGAAGGCCACGATGCAGCGGCTCATCGCCGAGCACACCGGCCAGGACGTCGCGACGATCGAGGCCGACTCCCAGCGCGACCGCTGGTTCACCGCCGCGGAGGCGAAGGAGTACGGGCTGGTCGACCACGTGGTCACCGGCGTCTCCGACGTGCGGCTGGGCTCGGCCCGGAAGGTGGGTCTGTGATGGGTTACCCGATCCCGTACGTCGTGGAGACGACCCCGCGCGGGGAACGCACCTCGGACGTGTTCAGCCGGTTGCTGTCGGACCGGATCGTGTTCCTGCACGGGGAGATCGACGACGCGGTCGCGAACGTCGTCATCGCCCAGCTGGTGCACCTGGCCTCGGAGTCCCCGACCGCGGAGATCAGCCTGTACATCAACTCCCCCGGGGGTTCGGCGACGGCGCTGATGGCGGTCTACGACACGGTGCAGTTCATCGCCCCGGACGTCGCGACGTTCTGCGTGGGCCAGGCGGCGTCGGCGGCGGCCGTCCTGCTCGCGGCCGGCGCCCCGGGGAAGCGGTCGGTGCTGGAGCACTCGCGGGTCCTGCTGCACCAGCCGTCCGGGGGTGCGCAGGGCACGGCGGCCGACCTGCAGATCCAGGCGAAGGAGGTGCTGCGGATCCGCTCGGAGATCGAGCAGGTCCTGGCCCGGCACACGGGGCACTCGGTGGAGCGGCTGCGCGCCGACCTCGACCGCGACCTCGTCCTGCCCGGCGCCGAGGCCGTCGCCTACGGCGTCGCGGACCGCGTCATCGCCCCCACCTCCCTGCCCCGCTGACCCACCCGCCGACCCACCCCGGCGATCAAGGACACACGGCGATCGAGGACACGTGAGTCCTTGATCGCCGAGAGGGGTGCGGGGCGGTCAGGCGGCGAGCGAGAGGTGCACGTCGGGGGCGCGGGAGGGGGCTCGGGAGGGGGCCGGGCGCGCCGACCGGACCGGGGCGAGCGGGCGCGCGGGGGCGCTGGTGAGCTCCGTGACGTGCGCGCTGGCCCGCAGCAGCAGGTCGGCCAGGGTCAGGTCCAGCGCGCCGCAGATCGCGGCCAGGACCTCCGAGGACGGCTCCTTGCGCCCGCGCTCGACCTCCGACAGGTACGGCAGGGAGACCCGCGCCGCGTCGGCGACGTCGGACAGCGTCCGGCGCTGCGCGGTGCGCTCGGCGCGCAGGACCGCGCCGAACGCGTTGCGCAGCAGCGGCGCGGGACGCGCGGGGACGAGCACCAGCTTCGGCACGGCAACCTCCGGCGGTCGGTTCCCCCCGACGCTACGCCCGGGGTGGGGCCGCCGCACCGCCGTCCGCTGCGAGCGGACGGCGGTGCGGCGGGTCGGGGGGCGGGTCAGCGACGTCCGTAGGCGGTCGCCATGGCGACCTGCTCCTCGATGACGTCGGAGATCCGGGCCTGCACGGCGTCGAGCTCGTGGATGATCGCGGCGGTCTCGGTGATGCCCGTCGAGACCGACGAGCTGGACGCCTGGATCCCGGCGATCTGCTGCGAGACGCGCTGGGTGGCGTCGGCGGTCTCCCGCGCCAGGTCCTTCACCTCGCTGGCGACGACGGCGAAACCGCGGCCCAGCTCCCCGGCGCGGGCGGCCTCGATGGTCGCGTTGAGGGCCAGCAGGTTCGTCTGGTCGGCGATGCCGGAGATGATCCGGATGACCTCCCCCACGGCGGCCGAGGCGGCGGTCAGCGCGTCGACCTCACCGGTCATGCTCGACGCGCGCCCGTTGGCGGAGTCGGCGACGCGGCCGGCGTCCAGGACGGCGTCGCGCAGGCGGGAGACGGTGTCGAGCAGGGCGGCGGAGTTCGCCGCCTCGTCCTCCACGCGGCGCAGCACGTCCAGGCGCTGGGAGACGAGCTGCTGCACGTTGCGCAGCGACGAGGCCCGGGACTCGGACAGCTCGATGACGTCGGTCGCGAAGAAGTCCATCGTCCCGACCACCTGGCCCTCGGACAGGATCGGGAAGCAGACGCCGGACTTCACCCCGGCGCGCTGGGCCGCGGGCGCGCGCACGCAGTCCGTCACCTCGGCCAGGTCGCGGACGAACACGAGGTCCCGCTGGCGCCAGGCGCGGCCGGACAGCCCGACGCCCTCGGCGAAGCTGGCGGACAGGGTGACGCGGCGGAACTCCTCACCGGCCGACCCGGACTCGACCTTGAACCTCAGGGTGCCGGTGGCGGGGTCCAGCGCCCAGTACGACCCGTACGCCCAGCCGAACGCCTTGCGGACGGTCTCCAGGGCCTTGCGCAGGGCCCCGTCCTGGTCGGCGGCGGCGCCGACCTCGGTGACGACGGTGGTGACGGCGGCGCGGTCGTTCAGCGTCTCCTGGAGCAGGGCGGTGTCGAGCGCGCGGCGGCGGGCGTGGGCGGCGACCCGGGTGATGGCCTGCCACTTCTCGGCGCGGCCGCCGAAGAACGGCAGCTCGGCGACGGCGTAGTACTCGTGGACGGCGACGACCCGGCCGTCCTCCACGACGGGCAGGTGCCCGCCGCTGCCCGCCCCGGCGGCGCGGGCGGCGCGCCAGCGGGGGCAGTCCCGCACCTGCGCGGAGTCGTCGCACTGGACGGGCTGGCGGGTGGAGAGGGCCTTGCCGACGCAGCCGTCACCGGCCCCGGCGGCGACGACGTCCCTGGTGGCGGCCAGCGCCCGGGCGAGCGGGCCGACCTCGGCCGCGAGGTGGAACCGGCCGTCGGGGCCGGGCAGCCAGACGCCGCCGTAGCTGAGGTCGAGGGCCTGGACGAGGGCGCGGACGCAGGCCAGCTGCGCGTCGAGCTCGGTGGTGACACCGGAGTCGAGGGCGGCGAGCACGGCCTCGAGGGACTCGACGTCGCGGGGCACGGGCCCGGCGGGGAACCGGCCGACGGCGGCCTGCTTGCGTCCGAACACTGGTACTCCCCACGACGACACCGGCGGCTCAGGTACTCGGGGTCGTCCCCCCCGGCGGGCGGGGGCGGCAGCCCGGGCGGCTCGCACCGGGTGTGTCGGCGGTCACGGGACCGGTCTTGAGCTCGCGCGACGAGGAGGTGGGGGAAAGGACGAGGCCCCCGGTCGGTGACCGGGGGCCTCGTGCGCGTAGCCCCGACGGGATTCGAACCCGCGCTACCGCCGTGAGAGGGCGGCGTGCTGGGCCGCTACACAACGGGGCCCCAGCGGACAGGTCCCCTCGCGGGAACCGCCGGGGAAGAGTCTACCCGCTGCCGCGGGGTGCGGTGGACCACGGCACCCCCGCGGCGGGCAGGGGTGCGACGGACGCGGGAGACGCCCAGGGACGATCGGGGGACGTGCCGGGCCCGCGGACGTCCCTACGCTGTGGCGGTGAGCACGGTCCCCCCCGCCGACCCGTGGGTGAGTCGCTGGCGGTTCGCGCCCCGCGCGCGCGACGTCCTGGCGGTCCTGACGTCCCTGCTCCTGGGGCTGGCGTGGTTCCGCTCCGCCGTCCTGGGCCCGTCGCGCAGCCAGGTGCAGGGTCCGCCGTCGTTCGCCGAGGCCTTCGGCTGGTGGTCGCAGGTCGGGGTGGGCGACGTCCTCCTCGCGCTCGTCGTCGTCGCGAACTGCGTGGCGCTGTGGTGGCGGCGCAGCCACCCCGTGCTGCTGTGCGTGGTGTCGCTGGCCGTCGCGTTCGTCGTCGCGTTCGACGGGGCGCTGCTGTTCGCGCTGCTGACGCTGGCGGTGCGCCGCCGCGACCGGCTGCTGGTGCTGCTGGCCTCGGTCGGCACGGTGGCGGCGACGACGACGGCCCTGCGCACGACGTACGACGGCGTCGTCGTGGCGCTGACGTTCTCGGTCGTCGCGGTGGCGCTGTGCGTGTTCGTGGGGGCCTTCGTCGGCGCCCGCCGCGACCTGGTCACGTCCCTGCGCGAGCGCGCCGAGCGCGCCGAGCACGAGCAGGTGCTGCGGGCCGACCAGGCCCGGCTGGCCGAGCGCACCCGGATCGCGCGGGAGATGCACGACGTCCTGGCGCACCGCATCTCGCTGGTGGCCCTGCACGCGGGGGGCCTGGAGGTGCGCCCCGACGTGGGCGCGGACCAGGTGGAGGCGACGGCGGCGACGATCCGCGAGACGGCCCGCACGGCGCTGGAGGACCTGCGCCGGGTGCTGGGCGTGCTGCGGGCCCCGAGCACGGTCTCGGCGGCGGAGTCGGCGGCCGAGCTGGCGCCGCAGCCCACGCTGGTGGACGTGCGGCGGCTGGTGGAGTCGACCCGGGAGGCGGGGGTCGCCGCGGAGTTCCGCACCGACGTCCCGGTGCACGCCGAGGTCCCCGCCGAGCTGGGGCGGACGGTCTACCGGGTGGTGCAGGAGGCGCTGACGAACGTCCACAAGCACGCCCCGTCGGCGCAGACGGTGGTCACGGTCTCCGGCGAGGTGGGCCGCGACATGATCGTCTCGGTGGTCAACGCCCCGCCGCGGGGACGGTCGGCGGGGCTGCCCGGCGCCGGGTCGGGTCTGGTCGGGTTGTCCGAGCGGGTGGTGCTGGCCGACGGCACCATCACCTCCGGCCCCGAGCCGGGCGGGGGTTTCGCGGTGCGGGCCCGGCTGCCGTGGCCGGCGCCGGACGACCGCCCGCGGACCGGCGCGTCGGCGGCGTGGACCCCACCGGATGCGAGGATCGTGCGCACCCCGGCGGGTTCGGGCCGGGGGCAGGAGTGAGGTCGAGCGGGTGGACGAGGTGGAGGTGGGCGTGAGCGAGCAGCAGGGCAGGCCGACGAGGGTCCTGCTGGTGGACGACGACGCGCTGGTGCGCGCGGGGCTGCGGATGATCCTGTCCAGCGCCGACGACGTCGAGGTCGTGGGCGAGGCGGAGAACGGCGCGCAGGCCGTGGAGGGTGTCGCGGCGCACCGTCCCGACATCGTCCTGATGGACGTCCGGATGCCCGTGATGGACGGGCTGACCGCGGCGAAGGCCATCACGGAGCGGCCGCAGGCGCCGAGCGTGGTGATGCTGACGACGTTCGACCTCGACGAGTACGTGTTCCAGGCGCTGCAGGCCGGGGCGACGGGGTTCCTGCTGAAGGACACCCCGCCGCGGGAACTGGTCGCCGCCGTGCGGGTCGTCGCGGCCGGGGAGGCGATGCTGTCGCCGACGGTGACGCGGCGGCTGGTGGGGCACTACGCGGCCGACGCGGTGAACCCGCGCCGCCGGGAGGCCGCCGAGCGGCTGCAGCTGCTGACCGACCGCGAGCGCGAGGTGCTGGGCGCGGTGGGGCGCGGGTTGTCGAACGCGGAGATCGGCCGGGAGCTGTTCATGAGCGAGGCGACCGTGAAGACCCACGTGTCGCGGCTGCTGACGAAGCTGGGTGCGCACAACCGCGTGCAGGTCGCGATCGTCGCCCACGACGCGGGGCTGCTCGACGCCTGAGGGGCCGTCCGCGCCGCCGGGTGGCGGCGGGGTTCCCGGGGGCGCCGCCGGGACCGGCCCTCAGCGCACGACGGCCAGGGTGAACCCGTCCCAGCCCTTCGCCCCGACCGTCTGCAGCGCCGTCACCTCCAGCCGCGGGTCCTCCCCCAGCGCGGTGAGGAACTCGCGGGTGCCGGTGATCGCCGGTTCGGTGTCCTCCTCGCGCGCCACCCGCCCGGCGCGCACCACGTTGTCCCCGACGATGAGGCTGCCCGGGCGGGTGAGCCGCAGCGCCCACTCCAGGTAGTGCGGGTTGTTCGGCTTGTCCGCGTCGATGAACACCAGGTCGAAGGGCTCGCCGCCCTCGGCGGCCAGCTCCGGCAGGGTGTCGAGCGCCGCGCCGACCCGCACGTCCACGACGTCGCCGAAGCCGGCCCGCTCCAGGTTCCGGCGCGCGACCTCGGCGTGGTCGGGCGCCTGCTCCAGCGTCACGACCCGACCGCCGGCGGGCAGTGCGCGGGCCAGGTGGATCGTGCTGTACCCGCCGAGGGTGCCGATCTCCAGGACCCGGCGGGCCCCGCTGATCCGCACCAGCAGCGACAGCAGCTGCCCCTGCAACGGCGACACGTCGATGGCGGGCAACCCCGCCGCCTGGTTCTCGTCGAGGACGAGTTCCAGCGTCTCGTCCTCGGGCAGCAGCGTCTGGGCGAGGTACTCGTCGACCTCCGCCCAGTCCGCAGACGGGTCACGGTCCACCGGCGAGGTGCGCATGGGCGCACTCTGCCAGCAGGCTCACCGCCGGTGGAAGGCCGACAGGACCGCCGCGAGGTCGGCGTCCGGCACCCCGTGCCACACCGCCGGCAGCGCCACCAGCTCCCCCCGGGGCAGCGCGGCCACCGCGTCCCGCGCCGCCTGCGGCCACCGGCCGCCCGTCGCCGCGGACCGCACCACGAGCGCCGGCACCCCGACGCGGGCCGCGACCGCGCGCGTCAGGGCGCACGTCAGCGCGCAGTCGTACACCAGCGTCTGGGCGCTCGCGGCGAAACCCGCCGCCCCGGCCGCGACGACCGCCTCCGGGACCCCGACCGCGCGCTGGAAGGTGCGGACGACCTCGGCCCGCCGACCCTCCTCCAGCAGCGCCGTCAGGGTCCGCGCGAACCCGCCGCCGAGCCGGGCGCCCGCCCCGAAGGGCGGTTCGAACAGCGACACCGACCGCACGGGCAGCCCCGCCGCGACGGCGTGCAGCGCGAGCAGCGCCCCCGTGGAGGCCCCGTGCAGGGCCGCGCCGGTCCCCGGCGCACCGACCTCCTCCAGCAGCCGGCGCAGGTCCCCCACCTCGTGCCCGACCGTGTACCCGCGCACCGGCCCGGTGCCGTCGGTGCTCTGCCCCCGGCCGCGCCGGTCGTAGGTGACGACGGTGAACCGCGGCGCGAGGTGCTCGGCGAGCGGGCGCATCGGGCCGGTGCGGCGCTCGCTGAGCGCACCGTCCACGAGCACCAGGACGGGCCCCGCACCGCGCCGGTCGAAGGCGATGCGGGTGCCGTCGGGTGCGAGCACGTACTCGGTCCTCACGGTCCCCACGCCGGGGTGACCGCCCGCGCGGGGGCGACTCATCGCCCGCCCGCCCGGCCACCCCTCCGCCGATCGAGGACACCCGCACGGCGATCGAGGACACCCGCACGCCGATCAAGGACACAGCTGTCCTTGATCGCCGTGGGGGGGCGGCTCACCGCTCAGGGGCGGGGGCTCCGGCGCGCAGCCCGGCCAGGGCGGCGGCGAGGTGGAACTCCCGCTCGTCCGGGCCGCCGCCGGCGACGCGGACGGCGTGCTCGACGCCGCAGACGAGGTGCTGCAGGCGGCCCGGCGTCAGGTCGGGCCGGACGACGCCCGCCGCGACCGCCCGCGTCACGACGGCCGCGACCGCGGCGAGCAGCTCGTCCTTGACCGCGGTGACGTCCGCGCTGGTGTCGCGGTCGGCGAGCAGGACCGCCTGCAGGCCGTCGCCGGCCAGTTGCAGCGCGAGCCCGTCGCGCACCAGCAGGTCGAGCCCGCGCAGCGCGTCGGGTTCGGCGCAGGCCCGCCGGGCGAGGTCGGAGTAGCGGGCGAGGTCGGTCTCGGTGAGCGCTTCGACGAGGGCGTGGACGGTGGGGAAGTGCCGGTAGACGGTCGCCACCCCGACGCCGGCCCGGTGGGCGACGTCGTTGAGCCGCAGGCTCTCGGGAGGCAGGTCGCGGGCGGCGTCGAGGATGCGGGCGCGGCTGCGGGTGGCGTCCGGGCGGGGGGTCACGGGACCAGGCTACCCGTGAGCGGATAACTCATCCGCCAGCGTGCTAGCGTCCGGAACGGATACTCCATCCACCACCGTCAGGAGCCGACCGTGACCTGGGACCCCACCGCCCTCCCCGACGCCCGCGGGCGCACGTTCGCCGTCACCGGCGCCACCGCCGGCATCGGCTACTTCGCCGCCGAGCAGCTCGCCTCCACCGGCGCCCACGTCGTGCTCGCCTCGCGGTCGCGGGCCAAGCTCGACCGCGCCGCCGCCTCGATCCGGCACCAGGTGCCCGGCGCCGCCGTCTCCACGGTGGTCCTCGACCTGGCCTCGCTGAGCTCGGTCCGCCGCGCCGGGGAGGAGATCGCCGGGCTCGACCGCCTCGACGGCGTCCTGCTCAATGGCGGCTCCATGAGCACCGCCCGCGGGACCACCACCGAGGACGGGCACCCCGAGCTGCTCGGGACCCACGTCGTCGCCAACGTCGCCCTCACCACGGCGCTGCTGCCCGCCCTGACCCGCAGCGGCGGGCGCGTCGTGCACACCACGACGGGTTTCGTCCGGCGCTGGCGACCGCCCGTCACCGACGTCACGACACCGCACCGCGGGTTCTTCCGCAGCTACACCTGGGCCAAGACCGTGACCGAGCTCTACGCCCACGAGCTCGACCACCGGCTGCGGGCGGCGGGCTCCCCCGTCGCCTCGGTCCTCACCTTCCCCGGCGTGGGCGTCGACGCGCGGACCCCCGCCCGCGACGGCGTCTTCGACCCCCGCACCCAGGGCCGGCGCAACCCGTTCACCCCGTGGGCCCAGGGCAAGGACACCGCCGCCTGGGCCGGGGTCCGCGGCCTGCTCGACCCCGGCCTGCGCGGCGGGGAGCTCGTGGGCCCGCCCGACGGCCGCCGCGGACGACCCGGACCGGTCGCCTCCAACCCCCACACCGCCCGCCCCGACCCGGCCCGGATCGCCCGGGTCTGGGCCCAGCTGCACGAGCTCGCGGGGGTCACCGCGCCCGACGCCGACCGGGTGGGGTGACCCCGAGGACGTCGCGGACCAGCCCGGCGAACTCCTCCAGGACCGGCGACCGCACCCCCGCGGCCCGCACCAGCGCCAGCGGCGTCACCGCGAACTCCTCGGCGAGCGGCCGGTGGACGACCCCGTCCATCGAGATCACCGTGCTGCACCGCGGCATGAGCGCTACCGCCAGCCCGCAGGCGACGATCGAGAGCTCCGACAGGTCGTGGACCCCCACGAGGGAGTTGCGGGGGGAGAAGCCCGCGAGGTGGCAGGCCGCGACGATGGCGTCGTAGGCCCGCGGAGCGTCCTCACGCCGGAAGATCACGAACTCCTCCCCGGCCAGCTCGGCGAGTGGCACGACCTCCAGGGCGGCCAGCGGGTGCGCCTGCGGCAGCGCGCAGACGAGAGGTTCCAGGTGCAGCAGTTCCACGTCGAGCCCCGGCTCCTGCTCGCGCAACCGGCAGAGCCCGACGTCGACGACCCCGGCGCGGACGTCGTCGAGGAGCTGCGCCTCCTCGATCTCGTACAGGTGGATCCCCCCACGGGGCCGTTCGGCCTGGAACTGCGGGACGACCTTCGGCATCAGGCCGGACATCACCGAGGGGATGCACCCCACCCGCAGGGGCTCGACCTCGTGGTGCAGGGACCGCACGAGGTTCTCGGTCTCCGCCAGCGCCTCCAGCACGCGCCGACCCTCGCGCAGGAGGACACGACCCGACGGCGTCAGCACGGGGTGGCGGCGCGGACCGCGGACGAACAGCTGCGTCCCCAGCCGGCGCTCGAGCCGGGCGATCGACTGGCTCAGCGGGGGTTGCGCCATGCCCAGCCGGGCCGCGGCCCGGGTGAAGCTCAGCTCCTCCGCGACGGCCACGAAGTGCCGCAGCTCCCGCGCCTCCATCCAGCCAACATATCCTCCGGGTATGAGCTCAGGACCGGTTCGGTGTTGGCGGACCGGTCGCGGCAAGGGTTATGAATGACCACCGCACCGTGCGGAAGTCGTTGTCGCGCAGGTGTTCCAGTCGCGTGTCGAGAAGGTTTCGAGCGTGTTTCGAGTTCAGGAGGTCCCATGGGTGGCACGCAAGCGTTCGACGCGGAGGTCGCCGTCGTCGGCCTCGGCGCGTGGGGTTCGTCGACGCTGTGGCGGCTGGCGACCCGAGGGGTCGACGTCATCGGGATCGAGCGCTTCGGCATCGGGCACGAGATGGGGTCCACCCACGGGGCGACCCGCCTGTTCCGGGTGGCGTGCCTGGAGCACCCCGGGCTGGTCCCGCTGGCCCAGCGGTCGCGGGACCTGTGGCGGGAGCTGGAGACCGTCAGCGGGAGCTCCCTGCTGGACCAGGTCGGCGCGATCATGATCGGCCCGAAGGACGGGTCGGTGATCGCCGGGACCCTGGAGGCCGCGTCCGCGCACGGCCTGGCCGCCCACGAGCTCCCGCTCGCCGAGGTCGCCGAACGCTTCCCGCAGTTCGCCGACGTCGACCCCACCCACGTCGGCGTGTGGGACCCCGACGCCGGCATCGCCCGTCCCGAGGACGGGGTGCGCGCCGCCGTCGGCGCCGCCCGCTCACTGGGGGCCCGGGTGTTCGCCGACACCCGCGTCACCGACGTCGAACTCGTTCCGGGCGGCGTCGTGCTGCACTCGGCCGCGGCGAGCTGGCGCGTGCGGCAGGTCGTCGTCACCGCCGGGTCCTGGCTGGGCAAACTCGTCCCGGGGCTGCCGCTGCAGGCGCGCCGCACGCCCATGCTGTGGTTCCGGCCCCCGGCAACCGACACCTCGTTCGACGCCCCCGCGCTGCCCGCCTTCATCCAGGAGATCGACGACTCGATGGCCATCTGGGGCCACGGCGCGACCCTGGGCCACGGCGTCAAGATCGGGATGCAGGACGTCGGCCGGAACTTCACCGACTGCGACCCCGACACCGTGGACCGCGCGATCTCCTGGGAGCGTGACGTGGCCGAGCTGTCCGCCCTGGTCGCCCGCACGTTCCCCGGCCTGGACCCGCGCCCGGACTCGGTCGTCCCCTGCATGGTCACCAACAGCCCCGACCTGCAGTTCCTGCTGGGCCGCCCCGGCGGGGACTCCCGCCTCGTCGTCGGCGGGGGGTGCAGCGGCCACGGGTTCAAGCACGCCACCGGCATCGGCGACGCCCTGGCCGCGATCACCGTCGGCGACCGGCCCGTCAGCGACCTGGCCTTCACCGACCCCGATCGGGACTTCGTCGCCCGCCCCTCCGTCCTCGCCCACCGCTGACCCCGCCCGGAAGGACCCCTCCCATGACCCCCACGCGCCGCAGGAACGTCCTGATCCTGTCCTCCGCCGCCCTGGTGGCCGCCCTGGCCGGGTGCGGCAGCGCCGAGGCCACAACCGCCGGAACCCTCCGCGAAGGCACCGTCCGCGTCGGCACCACGAGCGACACGAAACCGTACGCCTACGCCGAGAACGGCGAGTACACCGGTTTCGACGTGGAGATCCTGAAGGAGGCCGCCTCCCGGATGGACCTCGAACCGGAGTTCGTGGCCCAGGACTTCTCCTCGATCCTGCCCGCCGTCGCCAACGGCCAGGTGGACGTCGGGGTCGCCTCGATCAGCGCCACCGCGGAGCGCAAGCAGACGGTGGACTTCACCGATGTCTACTTCATCGGGTACCTCGGCGTCGTCACCACCGCGGACACCGGCATCATCGACGCCGCCGCGAGCCTGACCGGCAAGCGCCTCGGCCTGGTGCAGGGCACCATCCAGGACGACTACGCCCAGCAGAACTTCACGGGTGCCGAGATCGTCCGCTTCCCCGACAACAACTCGGCCATCTCCGCCCTCACGGCCGGCACCGTCGACGCGCACTTCCTCGACCTGCCGCCCGCGCAGGACTACGTCGCCTCCTCCGGCGGGGCCCTGCACGTCGCGATGGAGATCCCGGTGCCCGACTTCCCCGTGGGCATGGCCGTGAAGAAGGGGAACACCGCGCTGCTGGACGAGCTGAACACCCAGATCGCGGCCATGATCGCCGATGGCACCTGGCTGGAGATCGAGGAGCGGTACTTCCCCGGTCAGCCCGTCCCGGAGCAGTTCCAGCCCACGAGCTGAGGAGGACCCATGCTGGACAACGTCCTGCGCAGCTTCTTCGACGTCCAGGCGATGTGGGCCGTGGTGCCCGACATCCTCGACCACGGGCTGCGGAACACGCTGCTGCTGTCCCTGGCGGCCACCGCCGCCGGCATCGTCCTGGGCCTGCTGCTGGCCGTGATGGGGGTCTCCCGCAGCGCCTGGCTGCGGGTCCCCGCCCGCGTCTACACCGACGTGTTCCGCGGCCTGCCCGCGATCCTGACCATCCTGCTCATCGGCCAGGGCCTGGCTCCGCTGACCTCGCAGTGGTTCCGCGGGAACCCGTACCCGCTGGGCATCCTGGCCCTGAGCCTCATCTCCTCGGCCTACATCGGCGAGATCTTCCGGTCCGGGATCCAGAGCGTCGACGCGGGGCAGCTCAAGGCGTGCCGCGCCCTGGGGATGTCGTACGCGTCGG
Organism: Kineococcus lubricus; assembly: GCF_050871965.1. Classification (NCBI taxonomy): domain Bacteria; kingdom Bacillati; phylum Actinomycetota; class Actinomycetes; order Kineosporiales; family Kineosporiaceae; genus Kineococcus; species Kineococcus lubricus. The sequence continues at coordinate 53,086 of NZ_JBJLSK010000018.1, read as the reverse complement.
CGATGCGGCTGGTCGTGGTCCCCCAGGGGGTCCGCCGGGTCCTGCCCGCGCTGGTGAACCAGTTCATCGCCATCGTCAAGGACTCCTCGCTGGTGTACTTCCTGGGACTGCTCACCACCCAGCGGGAACTGTTCCGCGTCGGGCAGGACGCCGCGGTCACCTCCGGGAACCTGTCTCCGCTGGTGGCCGTCGGGATCTGCTACCTGATCATCACGGTGCCGTTGACCTACCTGGTCAACTGGACCGACCAGCGGTTGCGGACCGGCGGCCGGGTGGCCGCGGTGCTCGACGCCGACGCCGAGGCGCGCGCCGCCGAGATCGAACGCAGCGACCGCGAGGTCGCGGAGAGGGCCGGACGATGACCGCACCCACCCACGCCACGCCCGAGGTCGACGCGACGCGCTCCGCCAGCCTCGAACTGCGGGACGTCACCAAGACGTTCGGCGACCACCACGTGCTGCGCGGGGTGTCGCTGACCGTCGGAGCCGGCCGCACGGCGTGCGTCATCGGCCCCTCGGGGTCGGGGAAGTCGACGCTGCTGCACTGCGTCAACCGCCTTGAGGAACCCACCTCCGGGGACGTCCTGCTCGGCGGGACGAGCGTGCTGCCCCAGAGTCCCGACGTCCTGCGCCGCCGCGTCGGGACGGTGTTCCAGCACTTCAACCTGTTCCCGCACAAGACCGTGCTGGGCAACATCGTGCTGCCGCTGCGGACCGTGCGGAAGCTGTCCGCCGAACGCGCCGAGCAGATCGCGATGGAGCGGCTCACCGAGGTCGGCCTGGCCGGCAAGGCCCGGCACCGCCCGGCGAACCTGTCCGGCGGGCAGCAGCAGCGCGTCGCCATCGCGCGGGCCCTGGCGATGGAGCCGGAGGTGATGCTGTTCGACGAGGCCACCTCGGCGCTCGACCCCGAGCTCGTCAAGGGCGTCCTGGGCCTCATGCAGGGCCTGGCCGAGCGCGGCATGACCATGCTCGTGGTGACCCACGAGATGGGGTTCGCCCGACGCGTCGCCGACGAGGTCGTGTTCATGGACCGCGGCCTGGTCGTCGAGCACGCACCGCCGGAGGAGCTGTTCGGGGACCCGCGCACCCACCGGTTGCAGCAGTTCCTGTCCCAGGTGCTCTGAGCCCCCGGCCCCCGGCGGCGGTGGCTCCCCTCCGGCCCGCTGTGCGGGCCCACCGCCGCCGGGGCCGGGGAACCTCAGCGCGCGGCCGGGGCCGGGGCGCCGTCCACCACGACGTCCACCACGACACCCGGCACCTCCGCGAGGTCGCGGTAGACGGGGATGCCGCGCCGCCGGGCCAGGGCCACGTCCAGGTCGGCCCCGCGCGAGGCGCCGGGCAGGCGCAGGACGGCGTCGCACCGCTCGATGAGGCGCTCGGCCGTGGGGTAGAGCACCTGCTCGGCCAGCGGGTCACCGACCGAGGTCACTCCCGCCGAGGCCAGGACGGGCAGGGCGACCCACTCCCCGATCACGGGCAGGTGGCCCGCGCGGAACAGCGGCCAGGCGGCCTCACCCAGGCGGTCGAGGTTGCGCTGCAGCAGGACCGGGTCGTCACCGGTCCCGGAGCGGTAGGGACCGGCGATCAGGATCATCAGGCGTTCAGTCATGGGAGTAGAATAGGCACGAACGAGTAAGAACGTGCAAGAACATTCAGGAAGGACGGAGCTCCGGGTGCTGACCGTGGAACGCCACGCGCTGATCCTCGACCGCCTCGACCGGGACAAGCGCGTCCTGGCCAAGGACCTCGCCCACGAGCTCGGGACCTCCGAGGACACGGTCCGGCGGGACCTGCGCGAACTGGCCGCGCAGGGCCGGCTCGTCCGGGTCTACGGCGGCGCCGTCCCCGTCGCCGCGGCGGCCTCGGACTACCGCACCCGCACCGACCTCGAACCCGGCAGCAAGGCCCGCGTCGCCGCCCGCGCCCTGACCCTGGTCGAACCGGGCAGCACGGTGATCCTCGACGGCGGCACCACGACGCTCGCCCTCGCCTCCTCCCTCCCGGAGACGTTGTCCTGCACCGTCATCACCCACAGCCCGACCATCGCCGTGGCCCTCGTGGCCAAACCCCTCGTCGACGTGCACCTCATCGGCGGTCGCCTGTTCCGGCACTCGGTGGTGACCTGCGGGGCCGCGGCGGTCGAAGCGGCCGCGAGCCTGTCCGCCGACGTGTTCCTCGCCGGCGTCACCGGCGTCCACCCCCAGGAGGGGCTCACCACCGGCGACGCCGACGAGGCCGCCATGAAGCGCGCGCTGTCCGCGCGCGCCGCCGAGACGTACGTGCTCGCCAGCCGGGAGAAGGTCGGGGCCGTCTCCCGGTTCCGCGTGTTCACCCCCGGGCAGGTCACCGCGGTCGTCAGCGACGCCCCCGAAGACAGCACGATCGTGCAAGAACTTGCAGCGGCGGGGATGCGGCTCCTGCCGTCCTGACCCCCACCGCCAGACTGGGCGGGTGGACGTCGCCGGGTACCTGCGGTCCCTGGACCGGGTGACCGGGCTGGGGGTCGCCGTCGTCCCCGGCGGGCTCGGCCTGGCGGTCCCCGGGCGGCGCTGGGCCGTCCCGGCCACCGACCCCGCGGCCGTCCTGGCCGCGCTGGAGGCGGAGTTCTCGCCGCGGTGGACGTGGTGGTCGGCGGCCGCCGCGGTGGGGCGGGCCGGACCCGTCCACCTGGCCCGCTGCCACGACCTGGCCGCCGTGCACCGGCTGCTGGAGGGCGGGGCCCGCGAGGACCCCGGTGCGGTGTGGGCCGCCGCCCACGGGCGCACCCCTCCCCCGCCGCCGTCGAACCGCCCCGTCGCCTCGCACGGGACGGGGCTGCTGGACCTCGACGGCGCCGCGGACGACGACGACCCCCTCACCGACGCCGGGGACCTGCGCCCGACGTGGGCCGACGGCCGCGCGTTCGACGTCGAGGCGCCCGGACGGCTCGACCGCGCCGGCCGCTGGGCCGAGCTGGCCCTGACGGCCGCCGCGGCGCAGACCCGTCGGCTGGCCGGGCTCCCGGACCACCGCGCCCGCCCCTCCGGCCCGGCCCTGCCCGTGCTGACGGGGTTCGCCGAGTCCGCGGCCGCGCTGCTCGCCGTCGAGCTGTCCCGCACCGGTCTGCCGCTGGACCGCCCGACCGCCGAGCGGATCGTCGGGGCGGCCGTGGGCCCGCGCCCGGCGACCCCGGCCGAGGAGGCCCGGTACCGGGCCGCGCGGGACGCCCCCGTCCACCGGCACCTCGGGACCGTCGACCTGCGCAACCCCGCGCAGGTGCTGGCCGCGTTGCGCGGGCTGGGTTTCGACGTCCCGGACACGCGCGCGTGGCGGCTGGAGGGTCTGCGCGACGCCCACCCGGGGGTCGCCGCGCTGCTGACCTGGCGCAAGGCCGAACGGCTCACCACGACGTACGGGTACCGCTGGCTCGACGAGCACGTCGGCCCGGACGGCCGGCTGCGCGGGGCGTGGGCGGCGGCCGACGCCGCCGCGGGCCGCATGACGGCGCAGGCCGGGCTGCACAACCTGCCCGCCGAGCTGCGGCCCGCCGTGGCCGCCGAGCCCGGCGCCGTCCTCGTCCGGGCCGACCTCGGGCAGGTCGAACCGCGGGTCCTGGCCGCGGTCTCCGGTGACCCCGGCCTGGTCGCGGCCACCGGCGACGACGACCTGTACGCCCCCGTCGCCGCCGCCCTGGGCGCCGACCGGCCGACCGCGAAGATCGCCGTCCTGGCCGCGATGTACGGGCAGACCTCCGGTGCGGCCGGGGAGGCGTTGCGCCGCATGGAACGCGCCTACCCGCGGGCGCTGGCGTACCTGCGGGCGGCCGAGGAGGCCGGGCGCGAGGGGCGCGACGTGCGCACCTACGGCGGCCGGCTCGTGCGGATCTCCGACCTCGCCCCCGCCGAGCCCGGGGCGGCGACGGCGGCGCGCGGCCGGTTCGCGCGCAACGCCGTCGTCCAGGGCGCCGCGGCGGAGCTGTTCAAGGCGTGGGCCGCGACGGTCCGCGCCGGGCTGGCCGGGACCGCCGGGCGGATCGTGCTGTGCCTGCACGACGAGCTGCTGCTGCACGTCCCCGAACCCGACGCCGACCGCGCGGCCCGGCTCCTGACGACCGCGCTGGAGCAGACGGCGAGCCGGTGGGCCGCCGGGTCCGGGGTGCGGTTCGTCGCCGACGTCAGCGTGGTGCGGCGGTGGTCGGAGGCGAAGTGACCCCGGCGGTCAGGCCGCGGGGGCGGGCGGCGGGGCGCTCGCCAGCTTGACCAGGCTGCGCAGGCAGGTGTCGCGGGCCTCGCGCCGGGTCAGCGACCCGCGCGCGGTGACGAGCTCGGTGGCCCACAGGGCCGACCAGATCAGGTGCACCAGCCACTGCGCGTCGAAGGAGGGGTCGACGCTGCCGTCGCGCTGTCCGCGTGCGACGACCGCCGCCACCCTCACGTCGTCCTCGTCGTCCGCCTCGTCGTCCACCTCGCCGTCGTCGATGCGCGACCACCAGGCCAGGACGTCGGAGGCGTCGAGCAGCTCCCCGACGATCCGGGTGAACGCCTGCAACCCCGTGCCCTCGTCGGGCCGGGCGCGGTCCAGGGCGCTGCGGTGCTCGGCGAGCACGAACTCGTCCAGGGCGGCGGTCAGCGCCTCCCGGTCGGGGAAGTAGCGGTGCAGGGTGCTGCGCGCCACCCCGGCGGCGTCCGCGACCTCCCCCAGCGAGGCGTTCGGGCGACCCACCAGCGTGGTGATGGCGGACAGCAGGATCGTCCGCCGCGTTCGTTCGCGCGCGCGGTTCCCGGGGGGTGTCTCCAGCACACCAGTACTCTACGGGTGTCCGACGATGAGAACAGATTGACGAGAATCGGACACTCGTGTCCTACTTGCGGAGTGCCCTCCTCCCTGACCGACCCCGGTTCGACCCGCAGCCGGTGGCCGCTGCTGTGGCGCTACGCCCGCGGCCGCCTGCCCCGGCTCGTCCTCGCGCTGGTGCTCGGCCTGGCCGTCTCCGCCTCCGGCCTGGTCAGCCCCCTCGCGACGAAGGAGATCATCGACAGCCTGGGGGCGGGCCGGTCCCTGGCCGGGCCCGTCACGCTGCTCGTCGGCCTGCTCGTCGTGGGCGCGGGGGTCGGCTGGTGGCAGTGGTACGTCCTGGGCGAGCTCGCCGAGGACATCGTCTTCGACGCCCGCGAGGGCATGCTCCGCCGGTTCCTGCGCGCCCGCGTCGTCCCCCTGCTGCAGCGGCCCACCGGCGAGATGGTGACGCGCGTGACGTCGGACTCGGTGCTGCTGCGGGAAGCCGCCTCGACCAGCCTCATCGGGCTGATCAACGGCGCCGTGATGCTCGTGGGCACGATCGTCCTGATGGCGGTGCTCGACGTGCCGCTCGTCCTGGTCACCGTGCTCGCGATCGGCGTGGTGGTCGTGGTGTTCGCCGCGCTCGTGCCCGCGATCGGCCGCGCCCAGGAGCGGTCGCAGGCCGCCCTGGGGGCCCTCGGCGGGTCGCTCGAGGCGTCGCTGCGCGCCATCCGCACCGTCAAGGCCGCCGGCGCCGAGGACCGGCAGCTGGACCTGCTGCTGACCGGCGCCGCCGAGTCCCGGCGCCAGAGCGTCGTGGCCGTCCGGCGCGAGGCGCTCGTCTGGACCGTCTCGGGGGCCGGTGTGCAGGCCGCCATCGTCGTCGTCCTGGGCTTCGGGGCCTGGCGTGTGGCCGAGGGGCACGTGCCCGTCTCGACCCTGATCGCCTTCCTGCTCTACGCCTTCGGCCTCATCGGCCCGATCACGGAGCTGAGCCAGAACCTCACCGCCCTGCAGTCCGGCCTGGCCGCTGCCGCCCGCATCGAGCAGGTCCAGGCCCTGGAGCTCGAACCCCGCGCCGCCCCGCGCGGCGCGGCGGTGCCCGCCCCGGCGGCGGCCGGGGACGACGTCCTGGAGATCCGCGGCGTCACCGCCCGCTACGCCCCCGGGGGCCCCGCCGCCGTCCGCGATCTGGACCTGACCATCCCCCGCCGCGGGCACACCGCCATCGTCGGGCCCTCCGGCGCGGGCAAGACGACGGTCCTGTCGCTGATCCTGCGCTTCCTGGAACCGGAGACCGGGACGCTGCTGCTCGACGGTCGCCCCTACGCCGAGCTCACCCCGCACGACGTCCGCCGGCAGCTGGCGTACGTCGAGCAGGAGACGCCGGTCCTGCCCGGGACGATCCGCGACAACCTGCTCTTCGCCAACCCCGGCGCGACCCCCGCGGCCGTCGAGGAGGTGCTGCGGCAGATCCGGCTCGACGGCCTCGTCGCCTCGCTGCCCGACGGGCTGGACACCCCGCTGAGCGAGGCGTCCGTCTCCGGGGGACAGCGTCAGCGGATCGCCCTGGCCCGGGCGCTGCTCGCCCAGCCGCAGGTCCTCCTGCTCGACGAGGCCACCGCGCAGGTCGACGGCCTGACCGAGCAGGCGATCCACGAGGCCGTCCGTCGGCACGCCGAGCACCGGGCCGTCGTGACGATCGCCCACCGCCTGTCCACCGTCCTGGACGCCGACACCATCGTCGTCATGGACGGCTCGGTCGTCGTCGCGCGGGGGACGCACGCGCAGCTGCTGACGACGAGCCCGCTCTACCGCCGCCTGGTCGAGGCGCTGCGGATCTCCGAGCCGGCCGGGAAACCCTGAGGGCGTGCCCGCCGGTCGGCACGACCGGCGGGCACGCCCGAGAGGAACAGCGCGGAGACGTCAGGGCGTCTCGAACACCTCGCTGCGGAAGTTCTGCGCGGGCAGCTCGGCGCGCACCTCGAACACGTAGGTCTCGGTGGACGCGCGGCCGAAGGAGTCGGTCGCGGTCACCTCGGCGCGGTGCACGCCCTCGGGCAGGTCGCTGGGGAGGCGGAACTGCCAGATGTGGGTCGCCTGGTTCGCGACGTTGTTGCCGGGCTGGGCCGGGCCGGGGCCGTAGTCGCTGCCGGCGTACAGCTCGAAGCCCTGGTTGCCCTCGTTCCCGGAGGTCGACTCGAAACCGAACCGGGCGACCTGCAGCTGACGGGTCGCGGCGGCCGGGTCGGCGTACTGCGCACCGATCTTGGCGGCCTCGCCGGCGGCCTGCTGGGTGCGGGTCGCGGCCTGCGCCTCCCCGCCGTCGATCGACACCGACACCTCGGTGTCGGTCGAGCCGTACCAGACGTTCGCCGACAGGTACGTGTCGGCGGCGACGTCCGCGGTGGTCACCAGGCCCGGGTCGCCCAGGTCGTTCACGTTGAGCGGGGGCGCCTGCTCCCAGCCCTCACGGGTCGCGGCCCACTCGGTGATCGTGGTGAACCAGTCGCGCCAGCGCGGGGAGTTCAGCGAGACGGCCATCTGCTTGTCGTCGGGTTCACCGATGGCGCGGAAGCTGTCGACGTACTCCGAGCCCTCCACGTCCAGCACCAGGTACCCGGGACGGGCGCCGTCGCGCTGCAACGCCATCGGGCGGCCGTCGACGTCGAGGTCGCCGGAGTACCAGTCACCGCTGGGGGCGCCCGCGACGACGTGCGGGAACGGCAGTTCGTCGACGCCGAGGGAGGTCTTCCAGCCGGCGTAGCTGTCGCCGGTGTTCATCCGCTCGGTGGAGTGCGTGTGCCCGGACACCGACAGCGCGGGACGGCCCTCGAGCAGTTCGTAGACCTCCTTCGCCTCCGCGGTCTGGTGCTTGGTGGAGGTCTGGTCGGCGAAGGAGAGCAGCGGGATGTGCGAGGCGAGGACGACGAGCTTGTCCTTCGGCACGCGGGCCAGGTCGTTCTCCAGCCACGTCACCTGGTCGTCGCCGAGCGTCCCGGAGTAGCTGGGGGCGTTCTCGGGGTCGGCGCAGTGCGGGCGCTTGCCGTCGGCGTCGTCCTCGGGGGTGCACGGGTACTTCACGTTGTTCAGGACGACGTAGTGGACGTCGGCGACGTCGTAGCTGTAGGTCGTCGGGCCCAGCTCGCGCTTGAACGTGTCGAACGAGTGGGCGGCGTCGGTCGCGTCGAGGTCGAGGTCGTGGTTGCCGGGCACGAAGCGCAGCGGCAGCCCGGAGGCCCCGAGGACCTCCTTGATGCGCGGGTACAGGCCGAGGTCGTCGCCGGCGACGTCGCCCAGCATGAGCGCGCCGCACTCGGCGACGTCCTTCTCCTGCAGCAGGTCCTCGAGGAGGCCGTCGCGGGCGAAACCCAGCTCGCGGCCGTTGTAGGTCTGGACGTCGGCCAGGACGGCGCAGCGCGTCGCGTCGTCCTGCGCCGCGTCGTCGCCCTTCGCGATGGGGAAGTTGACGGCCGTGGGCAGCGGGCCGGTGGGTTCGAGGCCGCCGAACCGCAGTTCCGGGGAACCGGCGGGCAGGTGGTGGTAGGAGAACTGCGCGACGCCGTCGGCGTCGACGGGGACCTGCCAGCCCGAGGGCTGGGTGACGAAGGCGCTCATGCCGTCGAACACGGGCAGTTCGTAGTTCCCGTCGGCGTCGGTGACGACGACGTCGCGGCCGTTGGAGACCGGGACGCCCTCGACGCCGGAGTCGCCGGCGCTGCGGCCGTCGCGGTCGGCGTCGTCGAACACCTTGCCGCGCAACGTCTGCTCCCCGGTGGAGCGGGTAGCGGCCGCGACGTCGCGGACGACCTCGACGGCGCCGACGTAGGCCGCGGCCTGCGTCTCGTCCTGCTCGGCGGGTGCGGCCGAGGTGGAGGCGGCCTGCGTCAGGAACGTGGCGCCGAGCAGGACGCTCGCGCCGAGGCCGAGGTTCCGGCGGGCGCGGGTGGTGGGTACTCGCACGGGAGTGCACCTCTCGTTCGGTGGGGGTGCGCCCAGCCTGTGCCCACTCTGTGAACTCGCGGTGTCAGCGGCCGGAAGATCAGCAGAACGTCACCGAGCGTGACCGGTCACCCGCCCCGCCGCCCGTCCTGCCGCCCGTCCTGCCGCCCTTCCTACTGCCCGCCGAAGGCCGTGACCTGCTCGGCGGAGAACTCCCCGAACGACCACGGCTGCCCCGTCGCCTCCAGCACCGACCACCACAGGTCGCCGTGCGGGTCGACCTGGTTGCGGGCCGAGACCGCCAGCCCGATGGGGATGTGCACGAACCGCCGGCGCCAGCGGCCGACGACCATGTTCGTCCGGCCCGCCATCGCCGCGTGCACGGCGGCGTGCGCCAGCCGGATGCAGTACACCGCGTCGTACGGGTTCGCCGGGACGCTGCGGATCACGTAGCTGGGGTCGATGTACCGCATGTTCAGCTCGATGCCGCGCTGGGCGAAGTCGTCCGCGATCGCCTGCCGCAGCAGGATCCCCACGTCCTGCAGCTTCTTGTTGCCCGAGGCGTCCTGCAGCCCGTTGTCCTCGAACAACTCCTGCCCGGCCCCCTCGGCGGCGACGACCAGCGCGTGGCCCTGCGTCGCGACCTTCTCCCGCAGGCGCTCCAGGAACCCGCCGGGGCCCTCCAGGGTGAACGGCACCTCGGGGATGAGGACGAAGTCGGCGTCGTTCTGCGCCAGCGCGGCGTAGCAGGCGATGAAACCGGAGTGCCGGCCCATGAGCTTGACGACGCTGACGCCGTTGGGCGCGGTGCGCGCCTCGACCTTGGCGGAGCGGATCGAGCGCGAGGCCTCGCTGAACGCCGACTGGAAGCCGAAGCTCTGGTCGATGAACGGGATGTCGTTGTCGATCGTCTTGGGGATCCCGACGACGGCGATCTTCAGGTCCCGCGCCTTGATCTCGGCGGCGATCTTCTGCGCCCCGCGCATCGTGCCGTCGCCGCCGATGACGAACAGGACGCCGATGCCCATCCGCTCCAGGCAGTCGACGACCTCGGTGGCGTCCTGCTGCCCGCGCGAGGTGCCCAGGATGGTGCCGCCCTCGCCGTCGATGCCGCTGACCGACTCGGGGGTGAGGTCGACGACGTCGTGGCCGTAGCGGGGGATGAACCCCTGGTACCCGTTCTTGAAGCCGTAGATGCGGCGCACCCCGTAGTGGGTGGTCAGCTCCGAGACCAGCCCGCGGATGACGTTGTTGATGCCCGGGCACAGCCCGCCGCAGGTGACGATCCCGACGCGCGTCTTGGACGGGTCGAAGAAGATCTTCTTGCGCGGGCCGGTCGGCTCCAGGCTCGGCAGCTCCTCCAGCTCACCGTTCGTCTTCGCCGCGCGCCGGGTGACCTTCGACAGGGTGTCGTCGAACAGGACGCGGTCGGTCTCGTCGATGTAGTGGTGCGTCGTGCGACGGGCCTGCAGGCGGGGGGCGAGCGGGGAGTCGACGGTGCACGGGCCCAGCGTCTCGACCGTGAAGTCGATCGGTCCGCGGCTCGTGGGACGGTCGGTCGGCTCGGCCATGAGCGCGCGGTCCTTTCCTGACGGGGAGGGCGAGCCCCCATCATCGGACAGCCCCGTGACGCGGATCACGCCGGGGGGTGGTCGGCGGGGGCGCCGGTCAGCGGCGGGGCTCGTCGCGCTCGGACAGCCGCTGGAGCATCGCGTTGTACTCCCCGAGCTCGGCGTCGCCGTCGCGCGCGGCCTTGCGGTCGCGGCGACGGTTCTCCCGCGTGTCCGACCGGGACCACCCGATCGCGACGCCCAGGATCAGGACCACGGTGGGCACCTCCCCGATGCCCCAGGCGATGTCACCGCCCTCCTTCTGGTTCGCCAGCAGGTCCGCACCGGGGGTGATCCGGGAGAACCAGTCGGCGGCCAGCAGCTCGTTGCCCTGCATGAGCGCCACCCCGAAGAAGGCGTGGAAGGCCATCGTCGCCAGCAGCAGGATGAGCCGCAGCGGGTACGGGGGCCGGTGGGCGCCGGGGTCGACGCCGATGAGCGCGGACGAGAAGAGGTACCCCGTGCCGAGGAAGTGGAACATCATCAGCTCGTGCCCCACGTGGGTGCGCAGCGCGAGCTCGAACAGCGGCGAGTAGTAGAAGACGATGAGCGACCCGGCGAACAGGGCCGCCGCCACCAGCGGGTGGCCCACGACGCCCAGGTACCGCGAGTGCACCACCGCCAGCAGCCACTCCCGCGGCCCGCGCGAGTGGTCGCGGCGGGCGGGCAGCGTCCGCAGCGCGAGCGTCACGGGCGCCCCGAGGACGAGCAGCGGCGGCACCGCCATCGTCAGCAGCATGTGCTGGAGCATGTGCGTGCTGAAGCTGATGCGCCCGTAGGCCGCGGGGCCGCCGCTGGTCACGAACAGCAGCGCGAGGCAGCCCGCGACCCACCACACCGTCCGGCCCACGGGCCAGCCGTCGCCGCGCGCGCGCAGGCGGGCGACGCCGAGCAGGTAGCCGGCGAGCAGGGCCGCGCCGATCAGCAGCCACAGCAGGTCCGGGCTGACCTGGGTGAACCAGCGCCCGACGGTGAGCGCGGGGGGCATGGGCTCGCCCAGCAGCGCCTCGGCCGGGGTGGCGGTCGGGACGGCGTCGGGGACGGGGGTGGGGCTGCGGCTCAGCGCCACGCCCAGGCCCGTCGCGGCCCCCATGAGGACGAGCTCGCCGGCGGCGATCCGGGTGAAGGCCCACGGCCGGTCGGCCAGCAGCGGGATGGTCCGGCGCCGGTGCCAGGCGCCGAAGACCCCCAGCGCGACGAGCGCGACGACCTTGCCGACGACCAGGGCGCCGTACGCGGAGGTCAGGCCGGACCAGCCGCCGAGCCGCACCGAGGCGTTGACGACCCCCGACAGGGCCACGAGGGCGAAGCAGCCGAGGGCGACGGCGGAGTAGCGGGTGGCGAGCGTGGTGAGGTCGACGGGGCGCTGCCCCTTGCCCGGCCCCGGGGACCGCCCCGTCAGCGGCAGGACCAGCAGGACGGCCGCGAGGCCGCCGACCCAGGCGGTGACGCCGACCAGGTGCAGGCCCAGGGAGCTGACCGCGGTCTCGTGCGAGGCCGAGCCGGAGGCGTGCCCGGACAGGGACAGCGGCAGGAGGGCGACGACCGACAGGGCCAGGCCCCACGCGGCGCCGGCGGGCCGGGTGGCGGCGGCGCCGACGGTGGCGGTGACGGCCGCGAGCACGGTGGTGACGAGCAGGGCGCGCCCGAGGTCGATGGACTGGGCGAACTGGGCGAACTGGGCGCCGAAGTCGGGGGCGCCGGGGGCGGCGCCGATGATGTCCATGGCCGTCAGCACCAGGACGAGCAGCCCGGCGACGGCCCAGACCCCGGCCGCGGCGGCGGCCGCGCGGGTGGCCCGCGTCCAGGCCGGGCTGGGGTGCGGGAGCAGGGAGGCGGCGACCGCGAAGCCGCCGACGGCAAGCGCCGCGGCCAGGTCGTGGACGGTGCGGGCGACGGGGAGCCCGTAGCGGACGAGGGGCCCGGGGTCGCCGAGGACGGAGGGGTTCAGCCCGCCGGCGAGGGCGAGGGCGGTGAGCAGGACCGCGAGCGCGGCGAGGAGGACGGCCGAGGCGGTGAGGACCACGCCTGCCGGGCCGGGTGCGCTGCGGGCCGTGCGGGTAGGTGCGGCCACCTCCCCAGGGTAGGTCGCCGGGCCGGGTGCGGGGTCAGGCGGTGGCGCGGACGGGGCGGACGGGTCCGGCGGCGGTGGTGACGTCGAACCAGACGGTCTTGCCGAGGGCGCCGACCTCGACGCCGTGGGCGTCGGCGAGGGCCTCGACGAGGGCCATGCCGCGGCCGTTGAGGGCTTCGGGGTCGGACTCGCGGCGCAGGGGCAGGCGGGTGTTCTCGTCGGCGACGCCGACGCGGACGCGCGAGCCGTGGCGGCCCACGCGCAGGACGACCTCGCTGCGGCCGTGCAGGACGGCGTTGGTGACGACCTCGGCGGTGAGCAGCAGGAGGGTGTCGACGACGTCGCCGATGACGCCCTCGGCGATGCACCAGTCGGCGACGAAGTGCCGGGCGGCGCGGGAGGACAGGGGCACAGGCGGCAGCGTCGTCTCTCCTGACCAGCCGTTGAACGACACTGCGTTACTCTCCCGACACGTAGGGTTACTACTCACGGTAACGCAGCGCCCCTCGGACGGCGCGTTCCACGCAGCGCCCGCCCGGGGACCGCGTGGACCCGCCACCCGCCGTCGTCCCCACGCTCCCCGGTCCATCGCCACGCTGTACCCCCCGATACGTGCTCGCGCTGGTAACTTGTTCGTTGCATGTAGCACTCAAGGATCCGACCTCCCGGGCCGATGCCCCGGGAGGTACTTCGCCGGACCACCGGTCGCCGTTACACCCCCGTTCCACCCCGAGGCCACCGCCCTCCTCCCCCACCTGCCCCAGCACCTCCAGGAGCACCCCCTGACCACCGACGAGCGGACCACCGCGCCCCCCGGCGCGAGCGGCCACGAGCACCGCGTCGCCGCTGTGGCCGACCAGGTCGGGCGCCAGCTGCGCGCCCTGCACGCGTTCAAGGCGCAGGTGGCGCGCGGCCAGACCGAGGTCGAGCGGGCCATGCACCTGGTCCTCTACGTCCTCGCCGACGTCGGGCCCCTGCGGGTGAGCGCCCTGGCCGACCGCCTCGGCACCGACCCCTCCACCACCAGCCGGCAGGCGGCCGAGCTCGTGAAGCGGGACCTGCTGCGCAAGCTGCCGGACCCCGCCGACCGCCGCGCGAGCCTGCTGGCCGTGACCGCGACCGGCCACGAGGTGGTCGCCACCTTCAAGCAGCGGCGGCACGAGCACCTCGCCCGGGCCGTCGAGGACTTCACCGACGCCGAGCTCGACGACTTCACCGCACTGCTGTCCCGCTTCGCCGACGGGCTCGAACGCGCCCGCACCGACAGCCTCAGGCCCACCGGATCCCCCCAGGAGAACGCATGAGCACCACGACCGCCGGTTCGTCACCGGCCACCCCGGAGGCACCGGTCTTCACGCACCGGCAGATCATGGCGATCCTGTCGGGCCTGCTGCTGGGCATGTTCCTCGGCGCCCTGGACCAGACCATCGTGTCCACGGCCATCCGCACCATCGCCGACGACCTCGACGGGTTCTCCCTCCAGGCGTGGGCGACGACGGCGTTCCTCATCACGTCGACGATCTCCACCCCGCTGTACGGGAAGTTGTCCGACATGTACGGGCGGCGGAAGTTCTTCATCGCCGCCATCGGGATCTTCCTCGTCGGCTCCGCGCTGTGCGGGTTCGCCGGGTCGATGTACCAGCTCGCCGGGTTCCGCGCGCTGCAGGGGCTGGGCGCCGGCGGCCTCATGTCGCTGGCCCTGACCATCATCGGCGACATCGTCCCGCCGCGTGAGCGCGCCAAGTACCAGGCCTACTTCATGATGGTCTTCGGCACCTCCAGCGTGCTGGGGCCGGTCGCCGGCGGGTTCTTCTCCGGTCTGGACTCCCTCCTCGGCTTCGAGGGGTGGCGCTGGATCTTCTGGCTGAACATCCCCATCGGCGCCTTCGCGCTGGTCGTCGTGACGAAGAACCTGCACCTGCCCAAGCGGTCCAGCCACCACCGGATCGACTGGCCCGGCGCGCTGACCCTCATCACCTGCCTCGTCCCGCTGCTCATCGTCGCCGAGCAGGGCCGCGAGTGGGGCTGGGGCGACGCCAAGTCCATCGCCTGCTACGTGATCGGGGTCGTCGGCCTCGTCGGGTTCGTCCTGGCCGAGCGCGCCTACGGCGACGAGGCCCTGCTGCCGCTGCGCATGTTCCGCGGCCGCACCTTCGTCGTCGGTTCCCTGGGCTCGTTCATCCTCGGGATGGGGATGTTCGGGGTGTTCGCGGTCCTGCCGCAGTACCTGCAGGTCGTCAAGGACCTCAGCCCCACCGAGGGCGGGCTCGCGATGCTGCCCGTCGTCGTCGGCATCATGTCCGGCAGCATGTTCTCGGGCCGCTTCATCGCCCGCACCGGCAAGTACAAGGTGCTGCCGGTCGTCGGCAACGCCCTCATGGTCGTCGCGCTGTTCCTGTTCTCCCGGGTGAACGCCGACACCCCGCTGTGGCAGACGATGGCCGCGATGCTGATCATGGGCTGGGGCCTGGGCGGCAACATGCAGCCGGTCATCCTCGCCGTGCAGAACGCCGCCCAGCGCTCCGAGCTGGGCGTCGCCACCAGCTCGGTGACGTTCTTCCGGCAGATGGGCGGCACGCTGGGGACCGCGGTCTTCCTGTCCATCCTGTTCTCCACGCTGGGCGAGAGGATCTCCTCGTCGTACACCGCGGCGAGCCGGACGACCGAGTTCCAGGAGGCCGCCCGCAGCTGGGGCGGGGACCTGCAGGCGACCCTGGCCCGGGCCACCGACGACACGTCGGTCCTCGGCCAGCTGCCCGGCGTCCTGGCCCACCCGTTCAAGGTCGGCTTCACCGAGTCGACGAGCCTGATCTACCTCGTGGCCGCGATCGTCATGGTCGCCGGGCTGGTGACCGCGCTGTTCCTGCCGTCGCTGCCGCTGAAGGGCGGCGGGCCCACCGCGGCCCCGGCCGCCTCGCCGGGCACCGCCGCGGACGGCACCTCGGCCACCGCGTCGGCCACCGCGGAGGTCGCCGCCCAGCGCTCGGAGCAGGACTCGGCGCAGGACCCGGCGCAGGGCGCTGCTGGCGGGGCCGCGGTCCCCGCCGCTAGCGTCGCCGCCGTGACCGACTCGATGGCTCCCGGGGAACTGGCCGAACGCCTCCGCAGCGGGGTGCAGCAGGCGAAGGCCGCGCAGCGGGCCGTGGCCGAGCTCGCGCAGGAGGCCGAGCGCCGCGAGGCGGCGTTCCTGGCCGCCGTGGAGAACCTGCGCGACCTGGGTCTGGACGAGGACTCCATCGAAGCCGCCCTCGGCGAGGACGCGGCCCCGCGACCCGGCCGGCACGCGGGCCGCACCGCCGGCGAGACCGCCGGGGAGACCGCGGACGAGGCGGCGCCCGAGCACCTCGGCGCGCAGAACTGACCCACCCCGATCGACCGCAGGGCCCCGGAGCGACGCGCTCCGGGGCCCTGTGCGTTCCCGTCCCGGCGTCGAGGCCCGGGGCGGCTGAGCGAAGGCTCACCAAGCGAAACCAAGCCTCACCTTCTTTTGACAGAGTCCAAAGAAGGCGTAGGATCTCCGTCATGAGCCCGCTGGACCACACCGAGAGCGAGGAGCTGCTGCGCGCCGCCGGTCTGCGCAGCACCGCCCCCCGCCGATCGGTCCTGCAGGCCTTGGAGGACCACCCCCACGAGACGGCCGCCGGTCTGGGCGAACTGCTCCGGACCGCCGGCCACCACCTGTCCCGGCAGAGCCTCTACAACGTCCTCGAGGACCTCACCGGGGCCGGCGTCCTGCGCAGCATCCAGCCCGCCGGTTCCGCCCCCCGCTACGAGACGACGGTGGGCGACAACCACCACCACATCGTCTGCCGCGGGTGCGGGTCCGTGCAGGACGTCCCCTGCGCCGTCGGATCGGCGGCCTGCCTGACCCCGGCGTCGACCCCCGGCTTCCCGGTCGTCGAGCACGCCGACATCACCTGGTGGGGGCTGTGCACCACCTGCGCAGCCACCCCCGACACCGAGACCACCACCGCAGAACACCCCAGGAGGAACGCGTGACCACCATCGACGACGTCAAGACCGCCGGCCTCACCCAGGAGGAGGTCGCCGGGTTCGGCGCCAGCTCCCGCCTCAACAGCGGCCTGCAGGAGGTCCTCGTCGACCTCACCGCGCTGCACCTGCAGGGCAAGCAGGCCCACTGGAACATCGTCGGGACCAACTTCCGCGACCTGCACCTCCAGCTCGACGAGCTCATCGAGGCCGCCCGCGGCTACGCCGACGAGGCCGCCGAGCGCATGCGCGCCGTCGGCGGGGTGCCCGACGCCCGCCCGGCCACCGTCGCCGCGACCACGACCATCGGCGACTTCGGCGCCGACGAGATCTCCACCACCGCCGCCACCGAGGCGATCGTCGCGATGGTCCGCCGCACCGTCGACACCATCCGCCGCGTGCACGACCCGATCGACGCCGAGGACCCCTCGACCGCCGACCTGCTGCACGGCTTCATCCTCGGCCTGGAGAAGCAGGCCTGGCTGATCGGCTCGGAGAACCGCGCGCCGCGTCGCCGCTGAACCCCGCGATCCCGCCCGTCGCACCGGAAGAAACGCAGATCTTCGCGTTCCGGTGCGGCGGGCGGTCGCCTTCGCACGCACGAGGCGTGAACCTCGTCCGCCGCAACGCCTCCCGCCGGTCCCGGGCCGGACGTGAGACGTGCCACTGCGACCCGCCACGGCCGTTCCCGCGCCCCGGCGGGCGCTACGGTCGTCTGCCATGACCACCGAACGCGAGGTCCACCTCGTCGAGCCCCGGTACGCCCGCACCTGGCTGCTGGTGAACGCCACCCGGACCGACCTGTTCGACGTCGCCGCGCGCTCGCGGGCCGACCAGGTCGTCCTCGACGTCGAGGACGCCGTCGACCCCAGCCGCAAGGACTCCGCCCGCGCGGAGTCGATCGAGTGGCTGGCCGCCGGCGGCCGGGCCTTCGTGCGCATCAACGACGTCACCACCCCCCACTGGCGCGACGACGTCGACGCCCTCAAGGGCGTCCCGAACCTGCTCGGCGTGATGCTCGCCAAGACCGAGGCCGGTGAGCAGGTCGAGGCCACCTGGCACGCCCTCGGCGGTTCCGTCCCCGTCGTCGCCCTGTGCGAGTCCGCCCTCGGCATCGAGGCCGCCCGCGAGATCGCCTGCGCCAAGGGCACCTTCCGCCTCGCCTTCGGGTCCGGCGACTACCGCCGCGACACCGGCGCCAGCGCCGAGGACATGGCGATGGCCTACCCGCGCACCAAGCTCGTCGTGGCCAGCGCCATCGGCAAGCTCCCCGGCCCGATCGACGGCCCCACCACCGGTGGCGGCCACCCCGAGCTGCGGGAGGCCTCCGGCGTCGGCGTGGCGATGGGCATGATGGGCAAGCTCTGCCTCGACGCCGAGCAGGCCTACGTCATCAACGAGGTCATGAGCCCGAACGTCTCCGACGCCACCTGGGCGCGGGACTTCATCGCCGACTTCGAGCGCAGCGGCGGCGTCGTGCGCGACGGCTCCGACCTGCCCCGCCTGGGCCGCGCCCGCCGGATCCAGGAACTGGCCGACGCGTTCGGCATCCGGCCGCTCTGACCGCCCCACCCCGGCTCGGACCGGGGGCCGGCTCAGGGGTTCGGCTCAGGGTTCGGCTCGTGGACGCCTCGCGCCGACGGGTTCGGCGCGACGCGTCCACGAGCCGGACCCCCGGCGTCCCCGTGGTGTCAGCTGGCGGGGTCGTCCAGCGGCGCGAACGCCGAGTCGTCGACGCGGACGACCTGCCCGAGCCCGGGCTGACCGAGGAACAACCCGGCGACGCTGAACGCCGTCGAGTACAGGTGCCCGCCGGTGAAGCGCAGCCCCAGCGGCATCGCGACCTGCGCCGCCGACCGGCTCCCGTCCGGGGCCACCGCCACGATCCGGCCCACGCTCGCCGGGTCGAAGTCCGGCGGCGGCGGGCCGTCACCGGCCGGGGCTCCCTCCAGCAGCTCGGAGACGAACACCGTCCCGTCGTCGCCGACGGCCACCCCGGTCGGTGCGGTGAACCCGCTGACCTCGTCCACGACCGACCCGTCACCGGCGTCGAGCGCGTACACGCGCCCCTCCCCGGGGGCCTCACCGGACAGGGTCGACACGTACAGGTGCCCGTCCGGACCCCACGCCAGGCCCGTGGGGACGGAGTCGCAGCCGGTGTGCTCCGGGTCGTTGTTCGGCACCCCCTCGCAGGCGCCCGTCGTCACGACCGGCGGGACGAAGAAGGTGCTCACCCGGCCGGAGGGGCCGACGGCCAGGACGGCGTTCGCCCCCGCGTCGGCGACGAACACCCTGGCGTCCCCTCCCCGGCCGGCCAGGACGGCGAAGGGGTTGCTCAGGGCGTCCAGCGGGGCGCCGTCGTCGCCGAACTGCCGCTGGCCGTCGGGGTTGTTCGCCAGCTCGTACGCCATCAGGTCGGCCAGGACGCGGCGCGGTTCCCCGCGCCGGGAGGACCACAGCAGCGACCCGCCGGACGCGCCGGGCTGCTGCGCCTCGCCGGTGACGACGTAGAGCGTGCCGTCGCGGCGGTCGACGCCGGAGGGCCCGGCGAAGCCGGCGAGCCGGACCGACGGGGTGCCACCGGGGATGATCCCGCTGATCTCGCCGGCGGAACTCTCGGCGACGTAGAACCTGCCGTTCTCGGACGCCAGGCCGAACGGGTCGTCCAGCCCCTGCGCGATCACGGTCACGCCCCCGGGGCCGGAACCGGGGGCGGCGTGCGCGGGAACGGCCAGGGCCAGCGACGTGGTGGTGGCGGCGGCGAGGACGAGTGCTGCTGAGCGGAGCCGGTGCGTCATTGCGATCTCCTCCGGGGAGCCTCAGGGCTACCTACGGCGCCGCACAGTAGACCCTGTGCGGCAGCCGTGAGAAGCCCCCGGAAGGGGGTCGCCTCAGCTCCAGGTGAGCGCGCGGGCGGGGTCCTCCAGCACCGCGGCGATGTCGGCCAGCGCCCGCGAACCGCTCTCGCCATCCAGCATCCGGTGGTCGATCGACAGGCTCAGCGTCGCCAGGTACCGGGGCTTGATCTTGCCCTTGTGCACCCACGGCCGCTGCGCGATCTTCCCGACGGCCAGGATCGCCGCCTCCCCCGGGTTCAGGATCGGCGTCCCGGTCTCGATCCCGAACGTCCCCACGTTCGTGATCGTGATCGTGCCCTCGGCCAGGTCCCGGGGTTTGGCCTTGCCCTCGCGCGCGGTGAGGGCCAGGTCGTTGAGGTGGATCGCGAGGTCCTTGAGGGACATCTCGTCGGCGTCCTTGACGTTCGGGACCAGCAGGCCCCGCGGGGTCGCCACGGCGATGCCGAGGTTCACGTAGTTCTTCACGACGATGACCTGGTTCTTCTCGTCCCAGGTCGAGTTGATGTCCGGGTTCCGGCGCACCGCGACGAGCAACGCCTTGGCCACCAGCAGCAGCGGCGAGACGCGGATCCCGGCGTACTCGGGATCGGCCTTGAGCCGCTGGACGAGCTTCATCGTGCGGGTGGCGTCGACGGTGGTGAACACCGTGACGTGCGGGGCGGAGAACGCGCTCTCCACCATCGCCGCCGCCGTCGCCTTGCGGACGCCGCGGATGGGGACGTGCCGCTCGCGCTCGTGCTTCTCGAACCGGCGCTCGGGTTCGGCCGGTGCCGCCGGGACGAGGGCCAGGACGTCGGCGCGGGACACGGTGCCGCCCGGGCCGGTGGGGCGGGCCGAGGCCAGGTCGACGCCGAGGTCGCGGGCGAGCTTGCGGACGGGGGGTTTGGCCAGGACGTGCGGCCGCGCCGCCACGGCGGGTTCCGGGGCGGGTTCCGCGGCGGGAGCCGGTGCGGGTTCCCGCACGGGGGCGGCCGCCGGCGCACCGCGCCGGCGGCGGGGCGCGGTCTCCTTCGTCCCGTACCCCACGAGCGTGGCCCCGGACCCCTCCTCGCTCTGCGGGGCAGCGGGTTCGGCGGTCCGGCCGGTCCCGTCGTCCACGACGACGATGTGCGTCCCGACGTCGACGGTGTCCCCCTCGGCGACGAGGAGCTCGCTCACCGTCCCCGCCCACGGGCTCGGCAGTTCCACGAGCGACTTCGCGGTCTCGATCTCGACGAGGACGTCGTTCACGGCGACCGCGTCGCCGGGCTTCACCTTCCAGGCGACGATCTCGGCCTCGGTGAGTCCTTCACCGACGTCGGGCAGGGCGAACCGCTGGTTCAACGGAGTCCTTCTCGTTCCTAGGGGTTTCGGGCGGGTCTTCGGGCGGGGTCGTCGGGCGGGGCGTCAGGCGGCGAGGGACTGCTCGACGGCGTCCAGGACGCGGTCCACCGACGGCAGGTAGTGCTCCTCGACGCGGGCCGCCGGGTACGGCAGGTGGAAACCGCCGACCCGCTTCACCGGGGCCTCCAGGGAGTAGAAGCACGACTCCTGGATGCGCGCGGCGACCTCGGACATCGGCCCGTGGAACGTCGGGGCCTCCGACACCGCGATCAGCCGGCCGGTGCGGCGCACCGACTCCGCGACGGTGTCCACGTCCAGGGGGGAGATCGAGCGCAGGTCGATCACCTCCAGCTCGGTCCCGTCCTCGGCCGCGGCGCGGGCGGCGTCCAGGGCCAGCTGCGTCGTCGGGCCGTAGGCGACGACCGTCGCGTCGGTGCCCGCGCGCAGGACCCGCGCCTTGTGCAGCGGCGTCACCTGCCCGGGGCCGAGGTCGGTGTCGACGTCGCCCTTCTGCCAGTAGCGGCGCTCGGGTTCGAGGAACAGCACCGGGTCGGCGGAGGCGATGGACTGCTGGATCATCCAGTAGGCGTCGTGCGCGTTGCTGGGCGCGACGACCCGCAGCCCGGCGGTGTGCGCGAACAGGACCTCGGGGCTCTCGGAGTGGTGCTCCACCGACCCGATGCCGCCGCCGCTGGGGATGCGGATCACGACGGGGACGGCGAGCCGCCCGCCGGAACGGGCTCGCAGCTTGGCGAGCTGGGTGGTGATCTGGTTGAACGCCGGGTACACGAAACCGTTGAACTGGATCTCGCACACCGGCCGGTACCCGCGCAGCGCCATGCCGAGCGCGGTGCCGACGATCCCGGCCTCGGCCAGCGGCGTGTCCAGGACGCGGTCCTCGCCGAAGTCCTTCTGCAGGCCGTCGGTCACGCGGAACACCCCGCCCAGGGCGCCGATGTCCTCACCCATGAGCAGGACGCGCGGGTCGCGGTCCAGGGCCGCGCGCAGGCCGGCGTTGATCGCCTTGCCGATCGCCATCTGTTCCATCAGGCAACCCCTCCAGCGTGGGCGTCGTGTCGAAGGTCGGCGTCGTGCTGCTCCCACGCCGCGAGGAACTCGTCGCGCTCGGCGAGGACCTGCGGGTGGGGTTCTGCGTAGGCGTGGTCGAACATGGAGACCGGGTCCGGGTCGGTCATCGCCGGGACCCCGGCCCGGACCCGTTCGGCGAGCGCGTCGCTGTCCGCCGCGAGCTGCGCCTCGGCGTCGTCGTCGAGGACGCCCTGTGCGCGCAGGTACGTGCGGAACCGGTCGATCGGGTCCTTCTCGCGCCAGGCGTCGACCTCGGCGGCGAGCCGGTAGCGCGTCGGGTCGTCGGAGGTGGTGTGGGCGCCCATCCGGAAGGTGAACGCCTCGACGAAGGTGGGGCCGCCGCCGGTGCGGGCGCGTTCCATCGCCGCGCGGGTGACCGCCAGGACGGCCAGGACGTCGTTGCCGTCGACGAGGACGCCGGGCATCCCCACCCCCTCGGCGCGCCGGTGCAGCGGGACGGACGACTGCCGGGACACCGGCTCGGAGATGGCCCACTGGTTGTTCTGGCAGAAGAAGACGACCGGGGCGTTGTAGACCGACGCCCAGCTCAGGGCCTCGGCGGCCTCGCCCTGGGACGTCGCCCCGTCGCCGAAGTACGTGATGACGGCGGTGTCGCGGTCGGGGTCGCCGGTGCCGACGGCCCCGTCGCGCTGCACGCCCATGCCGTACCCGACGGCCGGCAGCATCTGCGCCGCGATGACGAGGGTGTACGGGTGGACGCCGGTGGCGACCGGGTCCCAGCCGCCGTGGTCGACGCCGCGGAAGATGCTCAGGATGTGCAGCGGGTCGATGCCGCGGGCCAGGACGGCGCCGTGGTCGCGGTAGCTGGGGAAGACGTGGTCCTGGCGGCGGGTGGCGCGGCCCGCGCCGACCTGGGCGGCCTCCTGGCCGCGGCTGCCGACCCACAGGCCGAGCTGGCCCTTGCGCTGGAGGGCTTCGGCCTCGTCGTCGAAGCGGCGCAGCAGGACCATGTCGCGGTACAGGTCGAGCAGCTCGGCGCCGGTGAGGTGGACGTCGTGCTCGGGGTGGGGGTGCCGGACCCCGTGGCGGTCCAGGAGCTGGACCATGCCCTCCGGGGCGCAGGACCCGGGTGCGGGAGCGTGCTGGGGGGTCCGTACCGGGCCGGCCGCCGTGTCCGTCACGTACTCTTCCTCCGTCGGGCGTCGGGGACGGGCGCTCCGACGCCCGCCACCAACCTACGGTTCCGTAGGTGACGCGAGCGTACGTTACGGGACCGTAGGTTGTGAACCACCCACGCGGGGGAGGACTACCGGACCAGCCCGGCCGCCACCTGCAGGAACCGCGCGTTCGCCGCCGGCTCGGCCACCGTCACCCGCACCCCCGACCCCGCGAAGGCCCGCACGACCAGCCCCTCGGCCCCGAACGCCTCCGCCAGCTCCACCGCCCGCTCCCCCACCGGCAGCCAGAAGAAGTTGCCCTGCGCGTCCGGGACGTCCCAGCCCTGCGCGCGCAGACCCTCCACCAGCACCCGGCGCTCGGCGACGATCCCCGCGACCCGGTCCATCAGCTCCGCCTCGGCCGCGGTCTGCAACGAGGCGACGACCGCGGCCTGGGCGATGGCCGACACCCCGAAGGGCGTCGCGGCCTTGCGCAGCGTGCCCGCCACCTCCGGGTGCGCCACCGCGACGCCCACCCGCAGACCCGCCAGCCCGTAGGCCTTCGAGAAGGTCCGCAGCACCACGACGTTCGGGTGCGCGCGGAAGACGTCGAGGCCGTCCGGCACCTCGGGGTCGTCGACGAACTCGCGGTAGGCCTCGTCCAGGACGACCAGGACGTCCCCGGGGACCTGCGCGAGGAAGTCCGTCAGCTCGTCGCGGCGCAGCGCCGGGCCGGTCGGGTTGTTCGGCGAGCACAGGACCACCAGCCGCGTCCGGTCGGTGATCGCGGCGAGCATCGCCGGCAGGTCGTGCCGCGCCCCGGCCGTCAGGGGCACCTCGACGGGCACCGCGTCGGAGATGGCGACCGTGATCGGGTACGCCTCGAAGGACCGCCACGCGTAGACGACCTCGTCGCCCGGGGCGCAGGTGATCTCCGCCAGCTGCGCCAGCAGCCGCACGCTGCCCGTCGCGGCCGCGAGGTTCCCCGGGGCCACCCCCCACGCGTCCGCGATCGCCGCGACCATCCCGGTGGCCGCCGGGTCCGGGTAGCGGTTCACGGTCGCGGCGGCCCGCGCGATCGCGGTCAGGACGCTCGGCAGCGGCGGGTACGGGTTCTCGTTCGAGGACAGCTTGAAGACCTCCAGGCCCTCCCGGGCCACGGCCGGCTTCCCCGCGACGTACGCCGGGACCTTGGCCATGTTGGCCCGCAACCGCGGGGCCGGGGGGGTGCTGGGGATCGTCATGCGCGCCAGCGTACGGACCGCGCCGCTGAGACACCGGTCACCTCGGCGGAAGCCGCGGCGACGGCGTGCGGTTGACTCTGACGCCACGTCCCCACCGGCTGGAGGCCCGACCGTGACCGACACCACCCCGCCCGAGCTCGTCGCCGTCGAGGCCGACCCGATGGCGCTGCGCACCACCTTCGCGCTGTTCCCCACCGGCGTCGCGGCGCTGTCCGCCGTCGTCGAGGGCGAACCCGTCGTCCTCGTCGCCTCCTCCTTCCAGGTCGGCATCTCCCTGGCCCCCCCGCTCGTCCTGTTCGCCGTCCAGCACACCTCCACCAGCTGGCCCCGGCTCAAGACGGCCCCGCGCATCGGCGTCTCCGTCCTCGGCGAGGCCCACGACCTCGCCGCCCGCCAGCTCGCCTCCAAGGCCGCCGACCGCTTCGCCGGCATCGACACCACCACCACCGCCTCCGGCGCCCACTTCATCCACGGCGCCCCCGTCTGGATCGAGGCGTCCATCCACTCCGAGTTCCCCGCCGGCGACCACGACGTCGTCCTGCTCGAGGTCCACGCCTCCGGCACCGCCCCCGACACCGAACCCCTCGTGTGGCACTCCTCCGGCTTCCGCACACTCACCCCCCGCGACCACGCCCGGTGACCCCGGCCCTGCGCACGGCCGCCGTCGCCACCGGTGAACTGCCCGGTGGTGGCCCCGTCGCGCAGGCCCTCGACGTCGCCACCCCCGTCCTGCTGCTCGAACCCGTCCGGTCCGAGCTCGGTGCCGCCACGCCCGCGCCCGGCCTCCACCTGGTCGGCACCGGGGTGCAGGCCCACGGGGCCTCGACCCCGGCGCTCGCCGCCCACGCCGAACGGTGGGGGCAGACGCCGCGCGCCACCGCCACCGCCGCCGCCACCGCCCGTCAGGGCACCCTCTCGGCGCGGTAGTCGAACACGTCGACCCGGGCCCCGGGAGCGTCGAAGAAGGCGCTGCCGGACTCCCGGAACGCCCGCAGCGCGGGGTCGTCGGAGGCGTCGGCCAGCGCCGCGGTCCGCCGGTAGCCCGACCACCCGTGGGCCAGCAGCGGGTCGGCCGCCACCCGTGGGTCGTCCCCCACGTCCCGCGAGACCACCGTGCGCCCGGCCGACCCGGCCGCCGCCTGCCCGTCCAGCGCGGGCACGACGTCCCCGGTGTGCTCGAACGAGACCGTCCGCACCCCCTCGGGCACCGCGATCCCGTCGACCGGCGACCCGGCCGTCAGGAGGTGGGTGACGTGGAACTCGGCGCGCACGGCCGGGTCGGCGGCCAGCGACGCCGCGGTCAGGCCGCCCTGGCTGTGCCCGGCCAGCAGCACCGGCTCGCCCGCCCCCACCCCGGCCTGCCGCAGGGCCGCCACGACCGCCGCGCCCGTCGCGGTCGGCTGCCCGGCCACGGCCCGCAGGTTCGTCGTCAGGTCCATCGGGGTGGTCGTCGAGGCCGGCAGCGGCGTCCAGTCCTGGGTGCCGGGGATCTCCACGACCCACCCGACGCGGCCGTCGGCCTGGGTGACGCGCTCCAGCCGGATCCCGCCCGGGGGCGGGGTGCCCGCCGGGGCGAGCCGCCCGCCCACCGAGCCCGCCGCCGCCGTGTACCCGGTCGACTGGTGCGCCACCCCGTCGAGGACCTCCGCGAACCCCCGCGGCGGGCGGCTCGGCGTGGCCCGCGCCTGCGCCACGGGCGTCACCCGCACCGCCGTCTCCCGGAACAGCGGCGTGACCGCCCCCAGCGACGTGAGCGCCCCCGCGACCCCGGCGACGGTCCGGGGAGCGGGCAGGTCCGCCGCCGCCAGGAGGTCGGGCGTGAGCGCGACGAGCTCCTCCACGACCTCCGGGTGCCCCGCCAGGAACCGGCCGACGCCCGCGACGTCGTCGGCGACCCGCCGCGGCACCGCCCTGGCCTCCGCCTCGGCGATCCGGCCCAGCACGGACAGGTCGACCTCGCCGTGCAGCGCCTGCCCGGCGGCCGTGGCCAGCACCCGGTGGGCCGCCTCCTGGACGCGGTGGGCGACGTCGGCCGCGACGACCGTGGCGGCGACCCCCGCGATCTGCGGCGCCGCCGCGACCACGGCCTCGGCGACCGCGCGCCGGGCCAGCGCCACCACCGCGTCGGCCACCTCGTCCCCGGCCCGGTACCGCAGCGCGGCCACCTCCACCTGCCCCGCCAGGGCCAGCACCTCCGCGGCGACCGCCGCGGCCGACCCCGCCCCGGCGACCACGCGGGCCAGGTCGTGCACGGCACGGGCGGCGGTGGCCGGGGCCGCGACGGCGCTGAGCGCCAGCACCGGGTCGGCCGCGGCCAGCGCGGCGGTCAGCCCGGCGTCCGCGCAGGTCGCCGCGACCCCCGCGAGCCGGACGGCGACCGCGTCGAGCTGGTCGGGGTCGACGGCCAGACCCGAGTCGATCGTCAGCCGGGTGCTCACGGCTGCACCGGCGCCGTGGCGTGGGCGCGGGCGTGGGCGCGCAGGCCGTCCGCGGCCTCCGCGCAGGCCAGGGCCAGCGCCCCGACCCGGTGGCCGGTGCCGTCCAGCCGCGCGCGGAACCGCGCGGCCCCGGTGCCGGACCAGTCGACGTCGCCGGTGGCCAGCAGCTGCCGGCGCGCGCCGTGCACGTCGTCGGCCTCGGCGGCCACGCGGCGCGCCAGCGCCTCCACGTGGGTCTGGACGGGATCCATCGGGACGACCTCCTGAGCGTGGGGTGGGACTGCCCGGCGACGCTAGGTCGCCGGCCCCGCCCGCCCCGGAGCCCGCCCGGCGGCTGTGGACCGGTGACGGCCCGCGGGGGCCTGTGGAGACCCCGGCGCCGCCTGCGGCCCGTCGCCGGCACCGCGAGGATGGGCCGGTGAGCGAGACGTTCCTCAAGCGGGGACCGCACGCCCGCCTCGAGGCCGCCGGGTTGCGGTGGCTCGCGCAGGCCGGTGGCGTCGCGGTCTGCCCGGTGCTGCGGGCCGACGACGAGGGGCTGCTGCTGCCCCGGATCGAGCGGACCGCGCCCACCGCGGCCGCGGCGGAGGCGTTCGGCCGCGACCTGGCCCGCACCCACGCCGCGGGCGCCGACCGCTTCGGGGCGCCCCCGCCCGGGGTCGACGGTCCCGGCCGGATCGGGGCGCTGGAGCTGCCGTCGGCCACCTCGCCGCAGCCGTGGGGGGTCTTCTACGCCGAGCTGCGGGTGCGCCCGTACGTGCGGGCGGCCCGCGACGCCGGGACCCTCAGCGCCGCGGACGTGGCGCTGTTCGACGCCGTCTGCGACCGCCTCGCGGCGGGCGAGGTCCCCGGTGCGGTGACCGCACCGGCCCGCCTGCACGGGGACCTGTGGTCGGGCAACGTGCTGTGGTCGCCGCGGGGGGTGGTTCTCATCGACCCCGCCGCGCACGGCGGGCACCCCGAGACGGACCTGGCGATGCTGGCGCTGTTCGGGCTGCCGCACCTGGACCGGGTGCTGGACGCCCGCGCCGAGGCGGGGCCGCTGCCGCCCGGGTGGCGGCGGCGGGTCCCGCTGCACCAGCTGCACCCGCTGCTGGTGCACACCGTGCTGTTCGGCGGCGGGTACGCCGGGCAGGCGGTCCGCGCCGCCCGCGACACCCTGGCGCTGTGATGCACGAGTACCCGATCGAGGTCCTGCACCTGCTCGTCTCCCCCGAGCACGCCTACTTCGGCCGTCCCCGCGACGGCGCCGCCGACGTCGTCACGCACACCCCCGACGTCGTGGACGTGGTGGCGCGCAAGGGGATCCGCGGGGACCGGTTCTTCGGCAAGGCCGCGCACATGGACGCGGCGGTGACGTTCCTGGCGATCGAGGCGTGGGAGGGCGTGGCCCGCGACCTCGAGCTCGGCGCGCTGCCCGACCCGCTGCTGGCCCGGCGCAACGTCGTCGTGCGCGGGGTCGAGCTGGACCCGCTGCGCGGTCACGACTTCGACGTCGTGACGGCGGCCGGCACCGTCACCCTCCACGGCGGGCGGCCCGCGAACCCGTGCGCGTGGATGGACCGCGTCGTCGCCCCGGGCGCGCACCGGGCGCTGCGCGGGCGCGGGGGGCTGCGCTGCACCCCCACCACCGACGGCGCGCTGGCCCGCGGCGCGGGCCTGCTGCGCTCGCCCGTCGCGCTGGACCCCGCGCGCGCCGGGGAGCCGGTGCTGCGCCGCACGCCGCTGCCCTGACGTGCGCACCCCCGCGTCCCGGCGCAGGCTGGGGGCATGGTGAAGAAGGGCGACCACGTCGAGTGGAACACCTCCCAGGGCAC
This sequence comes from Kineococcus lubricus, assembly GCF_050871965.1. Classification (NCBI taxonomy): domain Bacteria; kingdom Bacillati; phylum Actinomycetota; class Actinomycetes; order Kineosporiales; family Kineosporiaceae; genus Kineococcus; species Kineococcus lubricus. The sequence continues at coordinate 24,823 of NZ_JBJLSK010000018.1, read as the reverse complement.
GACCGAGGGGAAGGTGACCGACCGCAAGACCGACGACTTCGAGCTGTACGGCAAGCACCGCAAGGCCTCCGAGGACGACCCCCAGGTCATCGTGGAGAGCGACAAGTCCGGCAAGGAAGCGGCCCACAAGGAGTCCTCCGTCGAGGAGACCTGACCGGCTGCGGGGGCGTGGGACCATGAGGCACGTGACCGACCCGGCCGTTGCCCTCACCGCCCCCGCCAGCCTCGGAGAACCCGCGCTCGGCCCGCTCGACGGCCGGTACCGCCGGTCCGTCGCGCCGCTGGCCGAGCACCTGTCCGAGGCGGCGCTGAACCGGCGCCGCATCCACGTCGAGGTCGAGTGGCTGGTGTTCCTCGGCACCCACGACGTCGTCCCGGGCGTGCGCCGCCTCACCGGCGACGAGATCGCGTTCCTGCGCGAACTGCCGCTGCGCTTCGACGCCGCCGCCGTCACCGAGCTCGGCGAGATCGAGCGCGTCACCGTCCACGACGTCAAGGCCGTCGAGTACTGGATCAAGCGCCGCCTCGAAGGCACCTCGCTGGCCGACGTCGCCGAGCTGACCCACCTGTTCTGCACCAGCGAGGACATCAACAACCTGTCCTACGCGCTCATGGTCCGCGACGCCGTGCAGCAGGTGTGGGCGCCGGCCGCCGCGAGCCTGGTCGACGACGTGTCCCGCATGGCGCACGACCTGCGCGACCTGCCGATGCTCTCGCGCACCCACGGCCAGCCCGCGACGCCGACGACCCTCGGCAAGGAACTCGCCGTCCTCGCCCACCGCCTCAAGCGGCAGCTGACCCGCATCGGCCGCGCCGAGTACCTGGGCAAGTTCAACGGCGCCACCGGCACGTACGCCGCGCACCGCGCCGCCGTCCCCGGCACCGACTGGCCCGCCGTCTCCCGCGAGTTCGTCACCGGCCTGGGCCTGACCTGGAACCCGCTGACCACGCAGATCGAGTCGCACGACTGGCAGGCCGAGCTGTACGCCGACGTCGCGCGCTTCGGCCGGGTCCTGCACAACCTGTGCACCGACGTCTGGACGTACATCTCCTACGGTTTCTTCGCGCAGGTGCGCGGCCAGGGCACCGTGGGTTCCTCCACGATGCCGCACAAGGTGAACCCGATCCGGTTCGAGAACGCCGAGGCGAACCTGGAGGTCTCCGGCGGCCTGTTCCGCGTCCTGGAGGAGACCCTCACGACGTCGCGGATGCAGCGCGACCTCACCGACTCCTCGATGCAGCGCAACATCGGTGTCGCGTTCGGGCACTCCCTGCTGGCCATCGAGAACGCCCAGCGCGGGCTCGCCGGCCTCGACGCGGTCCCGGCCGCGCTGGCCGCCGACCTGGACCAGAACTGGGAGGTGCTCGGCGAGGCCGTCCAGTCCGTCATGCGCGTCCACGGCCTGCCCGAACCCTACGAGCGCCTCAAGGAACTCACCCGCGGCCGCAAGGTCGACCAGGTCAGGCTCCAGGAGTTCGTGGCCGGTCTGGGTCTGCCCGAGGGTGAGGCCGAGCGGCTGGCGCAGCTGACGCCGGGCGACTACGTGGGCGACGCCTCCGCCCTCGTCTCGGTGCTGGACGAGGGCTGATGCGCGCGGTCCTCGTCACCGAGTTCGGCGGCACCCCCGTCCTGGCCGGTGTCGAGGACCCCGCGCCCGCCCCGCACGGCGTCGTCGTCGCGGTCGAGGCGACCGGGGTGTGCCGCAGCGACTGGCACGCCTGGCAGGGCCACGACGACGACGTGACCCTCCCCCACGTCCCCGGGCACGAGCTCGCCGGGACGGTCGCCGCGGTGGGTGCCGACGTGCGGGGCTGGCGCGTCGGGGACCGCGTGACGACGCCGTTCGTCACCGCCTGCGGCACCTGCCCCGAGTGCGCCGCCGGGGCGCAGCAGGTGTGCCGCGACCAGACGCAGCCCGGTTTCACCGGCTGGGGCTCGTTCGCCGAGCTCGTCGCCCTCGACCACGCCGACGTGAACCTCGTGGCCCTGCCCGACGGTTTCCCCGCCGCGACCGCCGCCGCCCTCGGCTGCCGGGTCGCGACCGCGTTCCGCGCCGTCACCGACGTGGCCGCCGTGAAGCCCGGGGAGTTCGTCGCGGTCCACGGCGCCGGCGGGGTGGGGCTGTCGGCGATCGCGATCGCCGCCGCGGCCGGTGCCCGCGTCGTCGCCGTCGACCCCTCCGGCCCGGCCCGCGACCTCGCCCGCGCGTTCGGCGCCGAGCACACCGTCGCCGACTCCCCCGTGGAGGCGGTCCGGGAGTTCACCGGCGGCGGCGCGCACGTCTCGGTCGACGCCGTGGGCCTGCCGGTGACGTGCGAGAACTCCGTCCGGTCGCTGCGCCGCCGCGGGCGGCACGTGCAGATCGGGTTGCTCCCGGCGGCGGCCGGGAAGCCCGCCGTCCCCATGGACCTCGTCATCGCCGGTGAGCTGCAGGTCCTCGGCAGCCACGGCATGGCCGCCCACGACTACCCGCGACTGCTGGCCCTGGTGACGTCCGGGCGGTTCCCGCTGGCCGACCTCGTGACGCGCGAACTGCCGCTGGAGGCCGGGCCGCGGGCGCTGGCCGAGGTCGCCGACGCCACCACCGCCGGGATCACCGTCCTGCGGCCCTGACGGCCCTCCCCGCTCTAGCCTGGGGGCGTGAACCCCACCTGGGCCGACTCCCGCCGCGCCTTCGACGACGCCGCCGGGTGGTTCACGCGCACCGCGGCGTCCGTGGGCGAGCGGTGGGACGCCCCCGGCCTCGGGGAGTGGGACGTGCGCGCCCTCGTCGGCCACACCAGCCGCTCCCTGCTGACCGTCGAGACGTACCTCGCCCGGCCGGCGGCAACCGTCGAGGTCCCCTCCGCGCCGGAGTACTTCCGCGCCGTCAGCGCCGCCGCGGCCGCCGCCGGGGTCGCCCAGCGCGGACGCGACGCCGGCCGGGACCTGGGCCCCGACCCCGCGAGCGCCGTCGCCGCCCTGGCCGCGCGGGTGCTCGCGCTCGTCGAGGGCTGCGGCGGGGACGAGCTCGTCACGACGTTCGCGGGCGGGATGCGGCTCGCGGACTACCTGCCGACCCGCACGTTCGAGCTGGTCGTCCACACCGCCGACCTGGCCGCGGCGCTGGGCGTGGCCCCCGACGTGCCCGCGTCCGCGGCGCGGCAGGCGCTGCACCTGGTGACCGAGCTGGCCGTGGCGGCGGGTGCGGCCGGTCCGCTGCTGCTCGCCGCGACCGGGCGCCCCGGGCTCGCGCCGGGTTTCTCCGTCCTCTGAGCCGTTCCCGCTCCGAGCCGTTCCCGCCCGGGGACGGGCCCCGGCGCTCCCCCTAAGCTCCCGGCGTGGAGGTCGCGATCGCGCTGGTGGCGCTGACCGTCGGGGTGTGCCTGGTGTCGGCGGTCTGCGACCGGTTCCGGTGGCCGACGCCGCTCGTCCTCGTCGTCGTGGGGGCCGCGGTCGCCCTGGTCCCCGCCGTCCCCTCGTTCAGCCTGGGGCCCGAGCTCGTCCTCAACGGGCTGCTGCCGCCGCTGCTGTACGCGACCACGGCGCGGACCTCGCTGGTCGACTTCACCCGCAACAAGACCGCGACGGTGCTGCTGTCCGTGGTGCTCGTCGTGTTCACGACGCTGGTCGTGGGCTGGACGACGGCGTGGCTGCTGCCGGGGGTGGCGCTGGCCGCGTGCATGGCGCTGGGCGCCGTCGTCGCCCCGCCGGACGCGGTCGCGGCCAGCGCCATCGGCCAGCGCCTGGGCCTGCCGCGGCGGGTGGCGACGCTGCTGGAGGAGGAGAGCCTCCTCAACGACGCCACCGCCCTCATCGCCCTCGCCGCGGCGACCTCGGCCCTCACCAGCGAGCTGTCCCCCCTGCACATCGGCGGGGAGTTCGTGCTGGCCGTCGTGGGGGCCGTCCTCATCGGCGGGGCCGTCGCGGCGGTGCTGGCCGTGGTGCGCCGCCGGATCCACGACCCGGTCCTGGACACCGCGGTCTCCTTCGTCGCGCCGTACCTGGCGTTCCTGCCCGCCGAGGCGCTGCACGTCTCCGGCGTCCTGTCCGTCGTCGTCACCGGCCTGGCCATGGCCCACGTCTCCCCGGAGGTGCAGACCGCCGCGTCGCGGGTCGCGGAGGCGCTGAACTGGCGGACCGTCGCGTTCCTGCTGGAGAACGCGGTGTTCCTGCTCATCGGCCTGCAACTGCCGCTGCTGGTCCGCGGGGCCGCCGACAGCGGGTTCGCGGGCGGGCGGATCGCGCTGGTCTGCGCGGGGGTTCTCGTCGCCACGATCGCGGCGCGCTTCGCGTTCGTCTTCGCCGTCGCGGGGGTCCTCACCGCCGTCCCGCCGTGGCGGCGCAAGACGTGGCCGGCGCCGGTGTCGGTGCTGGTGTCGTGGGCCGGGATGCGGGGCGTCGTCACCCTCGCCGCCGCACAGCTGATCCCTGAGGGCGTCCCCGGCCGCGACGTGCTGCTGCTGGTGGCGTTCACCGTCGTCGTCGGCACCCTCCTCGTCCAGGGCCTGAGCCTGCCGTGGGTGGTCCGCCGCGTGGGGCTGCCCGCGCCCGACCCCGCCCAGGACGCCCTGCAGGCCGCCGCCCTCGGCGACGCCGCCACCGCCGCGGGGCTGCGCCGCCTCGAGGAGCTCCTCACCGGTGACGAACCCCGGCACGTCGTGGCGCAGCTGCGGGGGCGGGCCAAGTCGCGCTCGCACGCGGCGTGGGAACGCCTCGGCCGCCCCGAGGCCGACGTCGCCACCCCCTCGGCGCTCTACACGCGGCTGCGGCTGGAGATGCTGGCCGCCGAGCGCGACGTCGTGGTCGCCGCCCGCGACCGCGGCACCGCCGAACCGGAGGTGCTGCAGCGGGCGCTGGCCGACGTCGACTTCGAGGAGGCGCTGCTGGACCGCCTCGACGACCTCGAACCGCTGGCGGCCGACCGGCGCCTGGGGGCGGCCGAGGGCGGGTGCGCGCACCTGCGCACCGCCGGCACCCGCGACGACGTCACCGCCCGCTGGGGGGAGCCCCCCACCGAGTGCGCCGAGTGCGTCGCCGCGGGCGCCACCTGGGTCCACCTGCGCACCTGCCTGGCCTGCGGGCACACCGGCTGCTGCGACTCCTCCGAGCTGAAGCACTCCCGCGCCCACTTCGCCGGGACGGCGCACCCGGCGATGGTCAGCGCGGAGCCGGGTGAGGCGTGGCGCTGGTGCTGGGTGGACGAGCGACTGGGCTGAGGGCGGCCAACACTGGGCGGGTGCCGTTCTACGCCGACGTCCCGGCCCGCCGCACCCGCCAGGTCCTCGCCGACGCCGGGTGCCTCGCGCTCGTCGCGGCCGCCGTCCTCGCCGGCCGCACCGTGCACGGGACGGTCGCCGCGGCGGCCGAGCCGGCGCGGCGCTTCGCCGACGGGTCGGCCTCCCTCGCGCAGCGGCTGACCGACGCCGGGGACGCCGTGGACGGGACCCCGCTGGTCGGGGACGAGGTGGCCGACGTCCTGGACCGCTCGGCCGGCAGCGCGTCGTCGCTGGCGCGGGCCGCGGCCGGTCAGCACGAGGCGCTGCTGGACCTGGCGACGACCCTGGGCGTCCTGGTGGCGCTGGTGCCGGTGCTGCTCGTGGTGGCCGTGCGGGCGGCCCAGCGGGTGCGCTGGGCCCGGCGGGTCCGCGACGCCCGCGCGCTCGCGGCGGACCTCGCCGGCGACCGGGTGCTGGCGCTGCGGGCGCTGCAGCGGCGCGACGCCGGGCCGCTGCTGGCCGTCGACCCCGACCCCGCGGGGGCGTGGCGCGACGACGACGCCCGCGCGGTGCGGGCGCTGGCGGACCTGGAGCTGACGGCGCTCGGCGTGCGCCGCCGCGTCACTGCAACGCCGACGTCAACCGCGCCACGTTCTCCTTGATGACGTCCCAGCGCGACCGGGCCAGCCACTGCTCCAGGGTCAGCTCGGTGCACTTGGCGCGGTACTCGTCCTCCACGCGCCGCAGGTCGTCGGAGAACTGGCGGCCGCACACCATGAGCGTCAGTTCCAGGTCCAGCAGGAACGAGCGCATGTCCATGTTGGAGGAGCCGATGACGGCGACCTCCTCGTCGACCGTCATGTGCTTGGCGTGCAGCACGTACGGCGCCGGGTAGCGGAAGATCCGCACCCCCGCGCGCAGCAGGTTCTCGTAGTAGGAGCACTCGGCGTAGTGGACGAAGAACTGGTCGCCGTACTCGGAGACGAACAGCTCCACGTCGACGCCGCGTTCGGCGGCCGTCGTGATGGCCGACAGCATCGACTCGTCCGGCACGAAGTAGGGGCTGGTGATGGAGATGCGCCGCTGGGCGGAGTACAGCAGCGAGTTGAACAGCTTGAGGTTGTTCTCCCCGTCGAACCCCGGGCCGCTGGGGACGACCTGGCACTCCAGGCGGCCGGGCGACCCGACCGCGGAGACCTCGGGGCGTTCGGCCTCGAGCAGCTCGTCGGTCTCGGAGTACCAGTCGGTGATGAACATGGCCTCCACCCCCGACACGACCGGCCCCTCGAGCCGCACCATGAGGTCCTGCCACTGCAGACCGCGGCGGATGTTGCCGCGCTTGTTGTAGCTGCGGTCCAGGACGTTCTGGGAACCCACCCACGCGACCTCGCCGTCGACGACGAGGAGCTTGCGGTGGTTGCGCAGGTCCGGGCGCTGGTACTTCAGCTTGTGCAGCTGCACCGGCAGCATCGGGTGCCACTCCACGCCGATGTCGTCGAGGAACCGGATGGTCCGCCGGTACCCCGGGTAGCGCAGCGACCCCACGTGGTCCAGCAGCAGCCGCACCTTCACGCCGCGGTCCACCGCCCGTTCGAGGGCCGTGAAGAACGGCTCGCTCGTCGCGTCCTTGGTCATGATGTAGAACTCGACGTGCACGTACTCGCGGGCGCCGTCGATGCTGCGGGCCATGGCCCGGATCGCCTCGTCGTACTCCCCGCACAGGTCCGCGGAGTTCCCGCCGACCAGCGGCATCGCCCCGAGGGTCCGGTTCAGCTCCACGATCCCCCGCAGCCACGGCGGCCACGGGTGGTCGGAGGAGACCAGGTCCATCCCCTTCGTGCTGGACAGGATCAGGTCGTTGATCTCCCGCTGCTTGCGCCGGCGCGCGCGGGGCAGCTTCGGGCTGCCGATGAGCAGGAACGCGACGACCCCCACGTAGGGGATGAAGAAGATCGTCAGCAGCCACGCCAGCGCGGAGCTGGGGCGGCGGTTCACCGGCACGACGGCGATGGCGGTGACGCGCACCACGAGGTCCACGACCAGCAGCACGACGGCGGAGACGGTGAGCGAGGGGGCCCACTCGGGCAGCCAGTCCATCGGGCTCAGATCTCGACGGTGCCGCGGGGGGTCTCGAACGTGGCCGCGCGCAGCCCCGTCGCGCGAGGGCTGCCGACGACGTCGAGCCAGGTGAAGCGGACGTGGTCGGAGCTGAACTCCGGCGGCAGCCCCAGCCAGTCCCGGACCCGCTGGCGCTGGCCGGCGATGGTCAGCCCCGTCAGCCGGGTGCCGCCGGCCAGCGACAGGGCCGAGGGGTGCTGGGTCGCCGGGCCGGACCACTCGATGAGCAGCGGCAGCTGGGGTTCGGTGCGCAGCGCCGGGACGCCGATCTGCCGCCACCGCAGCTCCACGCCGTCGGGGCGGCGGCGCACCCCCTCCTCGATGTCCTCGCCGAGCCGCTCGCCGTAGCCGTCGAGGTCGTCGACGGTGACGCTCCACGCGAACCAGCCGCCGCCGGCCTCGCTGCGCTCGCGCACGGCGCGGCCGAACAGGGCCTTCTCGGCGACGGGGTGGTCGAGCACCTCGACGACCTCGACGTAGCTGCCCCCGGACAGCGGCAGGACGACGTTGCGGGTGCCGAAGCGGGGGTGCGGGCCGCCGTCGACGACGCGCACCCCGAGTCGCGCCGCGAGGGACCGCGCGGTCTCCTGCAGACCTCCCGGTCCCGCGGCGTAGCCGACGTGGTCGACACGCATGCCGGTCAGCTTCTCAGGCTCGTCCCGCCGGGCTCGTCGCGGGTCACCCGCGAGGGTCACCCGGCGCGGCGTCGGCGAGCGCGGTGACGTCGGCGACGTCGAACGCGCGCGGCCCCAGCCCGCGCCGCACGGACACGGCCGCGAGGACCTGCAGGGCCTCGTTCACGGGCGTCGCGACGCCGTGGGTGCGCCCGAGGCGGACGACCTCGCCGTTGAGCCAGTCGGTCTCGATGGAGCCGCCGCGGTGCAGGCTCTGCCAGCTGGAGGAGCCGCCGCGCTCGAGGCCGGCGACGGCGGCGGCGCCGAACCCGAGCTCGTGCAGCTGCGGCAGGGCCCGGCGGCGGTCCAGCGCGGGGGTGCCGGCGGCGGCGAGGGCGGCCTCCCCCTCGGCGCGGGCGCGGGCGTGCAGGTCGTCCCAGCCGGGGCCGGGGCGGCAGACCGCGTCGAGGGCGTTGCCGGTGTTGTCGAGCAGCTTGCCGCGCTTGGCGGCCATGACGTCGTCGCTGACGGCGGTGGCGAACCCGGCGGAGGCGAGGTCTGCGGCGACGCGCGCGACGACGTCGTCGCGCCCGTGCGGGTAGCGGCCCAGCACGAGCCCGCCGGAGACGGGGGCGCCCTCGGAGACGACGACGCCGGGTTCGAGGTGGCTGGCGGGCAGGTAGACGCAGGCGCCGACGACGCGGCGGAACCAGCGCAGGGCGAGCCGTTCGCCCTCGACGCCGTTCTGGGCGCAGACGATCGGCAGGGTGGCCCCGGCGGTGGAGCCCCCGACGCGGGCCCCGGCCCAGTCGGGCAGCAGCCCCGCCGCGTCCTGGACCTTCACGGCGAGCAGCAGGACGTCGTCGGGGGTGAGGTCGACGTCGGCGGGCGAGGTGGCGACGGGGGCGTGCAGCTCGACCGGCCCGGTGGGGGTGAGCAGGCGCAGCCCCTTGTCCCGCAGGCGGTCGGCGTGGGCGCCGCGGGCGACGAGGACGACTTCGTGGCCGTGCTGGCCGAGGCGGCCGCCGAGGGTCCCGCCGATGGCCCCTGCCCCGATCACGACGTAGCGCACCGGGGCAGTCAAGCACCCCCGGTGCGCGGCCACCGCCCGGCGCCCGCGTCAGTCCAGCGGGTGCAGCCGCACGGCCAGCAGCGCCACGTCGTCCTCCGGCCGCTGCGGCAGCATCCGGTCCAGGACCGCGTCGCACAGGTCGTCGAGGGCGAGGTCCTGCGCGGCGACCTCCTCCAGGCACCGCGCGAGGCGGGCGAAGCCGTCGTCCAGGGCTTCGCCGCGGCGTTCGACGAGGCCGTCGGTGTGCAGGAGCACGGTCGAGCCCGCTTCCAGCACGGCGACGCTCTCGCTGCGGGGCGCGTCGGGCAGCACCCCGAGCAGGAGCTCGGCGGACCGGGCCTGCAGGGACGACACCTCGCCCCGGGGCGTGAGGAGGACCGGCGGCGGGTGCCCGGCGTTGGACCACGCGAACCGCCGCACCCCGCGCCGGGCCTCCTGCTCGGTCTGCTCCAGGCGGGCGACGACCGCCGTCGCGGTCGTACCCACGTCGAGGGTCACCACGGCCCGGTCGACACCGGTCAGGACGGTGGCGGGCCCGGCGTCGCCGGCGACGGCGATCCCGCGCAGCAGCGACCGGATCTGGGCCATGGCCGCGGCCGCTTCGGTGTCGTGGCCCAGCACGTCACCGACGGTCAGCATCGTCGCGCCGCCGGGCTGGACGAAGGAGTCGTACCAGTCCCCGCCGACCTGGGCGGTCTCCGCGGCCGGGGTGTAGCGGACCACGACCTCGAGCTGGTCCCGCTGCACGGGTTCGGTGAGCAGCGACCGCTGCAGGGTCTCGGCGAGCTCGCGCTGCTGCCGGTAGAGGCGGGCGTTGTCCAGGGCCAGCCCGGCCCGTCCGGCGATGTCGGCCGCGGTGGCGGTCTCCTCGGGGGTGAGGGGGCTGCGGACGGCGCCGCCGGCCAGCATCATCACCCCGAGGGTGCGCCCGCGGGCGCGCAGCGGCAGGGCCAGCAGGGACTCCGGCGCGAGCTCGGTGACGAGGTCGCGGGCCCGGCCGGGCGGCAGCACCGACGTCAGGTACTCCAGAGCCCGGGCCGGCTGCGCCTGCGGCCGGCCGGTGGACAGGGCCAGGTCCAGCAGCGACCCGGGCCGCAGCACCTGCAGGCGGGTGGCGGCGTACTCGGCCACGACCGGGCGCAGCGCCTCGTCGGCGTGCCAGCTCCCGACGTCGCGCAGGGCGCGGGCGCCCGCCGCCCCCGGCCGCTCGTCGGTGACCAGGCTGACGATGCACCAGTCCGCGAGGACGGGGACCACCAACGACGCCAGGCGCCCCACGGCCTCCTCGCCGTCCAGGGTGCTGGTCAGCTCGCTGGTCACGCCGGCCAGCAGCTCGGCGCGGGCGGTGGCCCGCCCCAGGTGGGCGACGAGCTGCTCCAGCTCGCGGGTGCGGGCGAACAGGTCGTGCTCGACGCGTTCGGCGCGCTCGCGCAGGTGCTCGCTCAGCTCGGCCGTGACCTGGGCCTCGGCCCGGGTGCGGACGTAGTCGGTGATGTCGTCGGCGCGGTGCAGCAGCAACACGACCTCGCCGTGCTCGTCGAGGACCGGGACGTTGCGCGGGCTCCAGAACCGCTCCTCGTACCCGCCGCCGGCGACCGGGATGTCGTACCTCTGCACGGCCATCGTGTGCGGGCGGCGGGTGTCGAGGACCGTCGTCAGCGAGCGGCGCAGGTTCGCCACCCCGTCGGCGTCGGGGTCGTCGGGGTTCCCGGGGAAGGCCTCGAACAGGCCGCGGCCGACGGTGCCCTCCAGCGTCGTGGCGGTCGCCTCCAGCTGCGCCCGGTTGGCCCGCACGATGACGAAGTCGGGTGTCAGCAGCAGGAGCGGGGCCGGGGTCTCGTCGAAGACGCGCTGGAAGTCGGGCTCGGGCAGTGGCGCCAACCGGTTCCCCCTCCGTCGGGGACGTCCCTGCGGAGTGCGGTCCCGTCGCAGGAGCGTAACGAGCGCCGGGGGCTCGCGCCCGGCGTCCGGTGTCCCGGGGCTCCGAACGGGTGGGTCGGGCTGCACAGCCCCCGGGGGGCGTGCCCCCTGTGGACGGGCGGGGCCGGTCGGGGGCCGTGTCCGAGCGCGGTGGCAGCATCGTCGCCATGTCGCCCCAGCCGTCCGCCACGCTCGACCGCACCGCGCTGCGCGCAGAGGCCGAGGAGGTCCTGCGCCGTCTGGTGGGCAGCCCCGACGCGTCGCTGCGCGAGGACCAGTGGACGGCGATCGAGGCGCTGGTCGCGGACCGCCGTCGCGCGCTGGTCGTGCAGCGCACGGGGTGGGGCAAGTCGGCGGTGTACTTCGTGGCGACGGCGCTGCTGCGGGCCCGGGGCGCCGGCCCGACGGTCATCGTGTCGCCGCTGCTGGCGCTGATGCGCAACCAGATCGCCGCCGCGGAGCGGGCCGGGGTGCGGGCGGTGACGGTGAACTCCACGAACGCCGACGACTGGGCGCAGGTGTACGACGAGGTCCGCGCGGGCGCGGTGGACGTGCTGCTGGTGTCGCCGGAACGGCTGAACAACCCGGGTTTCCGCGACGAGGTGCTGCCGCCGCTGGCGGCGACGACGGGTCTGCTGGTGGTCGACGAGGCGCACTGCGTCTCGGACTGGGGCCACGACTTCCGCCCGGACTACCGGCGGATCCGGACGTTGCTGGCGGACCTGCCCGAGGGGATCCCGGTGCTGGCGACGACGGCGACGGCGAACGCCCGGGTGACCGCCGACGTCGCGGAGCAGCTGTCGGTGACGGGGACGCGCACGCTGGAGGACGTCCTGGTGCTGCGCGGTTCGCTGGACCGCGAGTCCCTGCGGCTGGCGGTGGTGCGGGTGCCCTCGCACGCGCACCGGCTGGCGTGGCTGGTGGAGAACCTGCCGAAGCTCCCGGGGTCGGGGATCGTCTACGTCCTCACGGTGTCGGCGGCCGCGGACGTGGCGCAGCACCTGCGGGCGCACGGGGTGGAGGCGGTGCCGTACACGGGCCAGACGGAACCGGCGGAGCGGTTGCAGGCCGAGGACGACCTGGTCAACGACCGCGTCAAGGTGCTGGTGGCGACGAGCGCGCTGGGCATGGGTTTCGACAAGCCGGACCTGGGTTTCGTGGTGCACCTGGGCGCGCCGAGTTCCCCGATCGCCTACTACCAGCAGGTCGGGCGCGCGGGCCGCGGCATCGAGAACGCCGAGGTGGTCCTGCTGCCGGGGGCGGAGGACCGGGACATCTGGCGGTACTTCGCCTCGATCGGGTTCCCCGCCGAGGACGACGTCCGGCTGGCGCTGAGCGTGCTGGCCGACGCGGGCGAGCCGTTGTCGACGCAGGCCCTGGAGTCGCGGGTCACGCTGCGCCGCAACCGGCTGGAGATGATGCTGAAGGTCCTGGACGTCGACGGCGCGGTCCGCCGGGTCCGGGGCGGCTGGCAGGCGACGGGCCGGGACTGGGCCTACGACACCGAGCGGTACGCGCGCGTCGCGCAGACCCGCGAGGTCGAGCAGCAGGCGATGGTCGACTACGTCGCGACCACGGGGTGCCGGCTGGAGTTCCTGCGCCGGGCGCTGGACGACCCCGACGCGGCGCCGTGCGGCCGGTGCGACAACTGCGGCGGCTACGACGTGCCCCGCGACGTGCCGGAGTCGGCGGTGGCGGCGGCCGGGGCGGACCTGGACCGCCCGGGCGTCCCGCTGGAACCGAAGAAGGTGTGGCCGACGGGCATGAAGGGCCTCGACGTCGCCGTGTCGGGGCGGATCGCGCCCACCGAGCAGCCCGGGACGGGCCGGGCCGTGGCCCGGGTCACCGACCTCGGCTGGGGCAACGCCGTCCGGGAACTGTTCGCCCCGGGGGCCGAGGACGGGCAGACGCCGGTCCCGTTGCGGCACGCCGCCGCGACCGTCCTGGACGACTGGGCCCGCGACCTCGGCCTCGACGGTGTCGTGGCGATGTGCTCGGCGTCGCGCCCGCAGCTCGTCGCGCACCTGGCCGACGGGCTCGCCCGGTACACCGGCCTCCCGCTGGTGACGACGTTCCGGCTGCTGGACGACTCCCCCACCCGCACCGACGTGAACTCCGCGCACCGGCTCGCGCAGGTGGCCCGGCGCTTCGAGCTGCCCGACCCCGACGCGGTGAAGGGCCGGACGCTGCTGCTGGTGGACGACCGGACCCGCAGCGGGTGGACGCTGACGGTCGCGGCGCGGCAGCTGCGGCGGGCGGGGGCGGAGGCGGTGTTCCCGTTCGTGCTGGCCGCCGGGGAGTGAGGCCGGCCCCTGGACGTCGCGGCCAGGCCCGCTGAGCGCGACTCCTGCGGGTTCGTCCTCGTCTCATCCCGGTCCTGCGCGCCCCGCCACCTTCGACGTCCAGCCCAGCAGCTGCTCCACGCCGCCGCTGACCGAGTCTCTCGTCCGTGACGCTAGCCGCGCTGCCGCCGGGCTCCACGCATCCACGTGGCGATGAGTCAACTGATCCGTACGCCAAGCGGGTGATCCAGCTGCAGCCTGCTCATCGGTTCACCGAGACACATCCACATGGAGTTCGTGTACCGGGCCGAACTGCGGCCTGCAGCGCCAGGGCAGTCGGACTTCAACGGTATGCCTCTGAAGTACGTCATCGTCACCGACGACGGTGAGGAGTTCGACGTGACCTCGTACCGCGACAACCCCGGGTACCTGGCAGCGGTCGAGCGCACGGCTGCGGAGGCCGATGAACGCCCCGTGCTGATGACTGTGCTCGACGACGGCGCCGTCGCCTACTTCATCCGTGGGCAGGTGTGGCTGCTGTCGGCCACGGAAGCCGACGACCCTGAGTGCGACACGCTGATCCTGGCTGCGGCTCTGGAACGGGAGGCCGCGAACACGAGGACGCTGTCCCACGCCCAGAACGTGATCGAGCAGGCTGGTCTGGGACACCGTGTCGAACACCTGAAGAACGACACGCCACTGCCTCCGATGGAGCCTGTGCCTTACGTGAAGTCTGCTCCCGTGGTGCCCACCAGCAACGTCTACACCCCCCAGCCGATGCCCCAGCGGGTGAACAACCAGGGATTCTGCGCCGGCAGTGGTACACCCGCGCCGTTCTTCAACATCCTCAACACCTACGAGGTCTCGGGGGAGTGGACGTGCCCCGTCTGCAACACGACGGTCCGCGGCAAGCCTGACCTGAACTACCCGGACTTGATCCCGAACCACGGCGGAACCGGCGACGCACTCACGGGTTGCCTCCTCGTCCTGGGCCTCATCGTCGGCTTCGTGCTCTTCATCGCTTGGCTGGTGCACAGTTCGTGACCACCTGCCACTGACACCGGTGGGCGCGGCCGACAGCGACGCGGAGTCCTTCGACCAGCGCCACCGGTAGCGGCCCATCGCCCGCGCGCACCCGGCTCACGAGGAGCACGTCCTCGAGGCCAGGGGGCGAGCGCGTCCCTGACGGCGAAAGTCGCGACCCGACGTCGACCGGGTCCCAGCGTTCCCGGGTGGCTCCACCGCCACCCAAGACCCCGACTCCTCCGTGGACCAGCAACCGATCGAAAGGCGGAAACCCCGATGAAGCAGGTAGCGCGAGGGAACATGCGTGTGCCACGAAACCAGAGGGAACTGCTGCTGCCTTCCTTCGGCGTGAGCACCACCGTGGTCAAGGGCAACAACGACATCCTCTACTACACCAGTTGCGACTTCCTGGACTTCACGCCACCGGGCTTCTCCGACAAGCCTGACGTGACGTTGGAGGACTACCTGGAGATCCAGTGCCGAACCCTCGTCGAGGCCGCGTGCAACAAGGCGATCCTCGTCCACAGCACGGGCGAGGACGATGACGACCACTACCACTACTTCGTGCGCGGGCAGATCTGGCGAGTCTCCGAGAAGGAAGACGACGAGATGGACGAAGCAGGCACTCCTGTTCGCGCCATCCTCGAGAACCTGGCCGTGCGGCGGCAGGTTCAGGACGCGGAATCGGTGGCTGAGGCCTGGGACATCGCGGTCAGTCGCTACCTGACCCACCCGGCCTCTGCTGCGTTCAACTGGCGGGTGCAGGACAGCCTGAACTGGGCGAACGCCTGATCGAGCTCAGGTGGTGGTGATCGGTCGCGGGGTCACCAGCGGTGTGCGGCGGCCGGCTCGGCGAGTTGGACGCCCCCACCCCCGGTGGTTCCAAGGGGGCGAGTTGAGCACGGCCCCGCTCAGCCCCCGACTCGCACGGCCGCCGAGATCGCGGTCCCGACGAACCGGGACGCGCCCCGGCGCGGCAGGGCGCTGATCCGCGGCGCGAGCGCCGGCAGCCGGTCCACGGTCCCGGCGACCGCGGCGGCGGCGACGAGCAGGGCGGCGAGCTGGTGGCTGTCGAGGGCGCTGTGCCCGAGGCGGTCGAGCCGGAGCAGGACGCCGTGGGGCAGCAGGCCGGTGAGCCGTTCGGCGACCGGGGACGGGGTGCGCAGGTCCCGTTCCCCCGAGACGACGACGGTGGGCCAGGTGAACGCGGGCAGCAGGGCGGGCAGGTCGTACGGTTCGCCGCGGTAGGGCGGGCGGTGGGCGGCGGCGCCGGCGGGCGCGAGCTGCGGGTCCAGGGGTCCGCCGTCGGGGGGCAAGCCGAAACCGAGCTGGCCGTAGGCGATCCCGGCGACGAGGTCGGGTTCGTCGACGAACCGGACGACGCGGTCACCGAGGTCGCCGAAGCGCGCGGCCCACCGCCACGTCCGCCCCAGGCGGCCGTGGTCGCGGGCGGTGAGGAGGCGGCGCAGGACGTCGGGGCCGGCGAACTCGTGCACGGTCTGCACGACGGCGGCGAGCTCGTCAGCGGGGGCGTCGGCGGCGCGGACGGCGCGCGCGGTGGGGTCGGTGCCGTCCCACAGGAGCCGGCGGCGGTGGGCGCGGCCGGCGGCGAGGTCACCGGTGACGGACAGCAGCGGGGAGTCGAGCACCATGGCCGCCACCCGCTGCGGGTGCCGCACGCCGAGGGTCTGCGCCACGTAGGTGCCGTAGGAGCTGCCGTAGACGACCGCCCGGTCGGCGCCCACGGCGTCGAGGACGGCGGCGAGGTCGTCGGCGGCGTCCTCGACGGTGACGTCGGCCGGCGTCAGGTCGTGCCCGTGGTGGTCGCGGCGGGAGAGCCCGACGCCGCGGTGCTCGACCATGACGACGTCCAGGCCGCGGCGGGTCGCGGCCGAGCGCAGCGACCAGTACGGCAGCACCGAGGCCAGGCCGGGGCCACCGGGGACGACGACGACGGGGGTGCCGGTGCGGGGCCCGGTGCGGACGTAGGACAGCGGGAACGTGCCGCCGCCGCGCAGGGGGCGGTCGACGGTGCCGCCCCCGGCGTCACGCAGCGTCCGCGCGAGCCCCTCGACGACCCCTGCGGTCCCGTCCACGGCGGTTCACCGGAGCCCGGGCGCGGTTCCCGCGGCGGCGCGGGCGGCGTGGAACCGGGAGGGGGCGACGACGCCGTGGGCGAGGTCGACGAGGGTCCGCCCGATCGCGGGGGCGAACTTGAACCCGTGGCCGGAGAACCCCGCCCCGACGGCCCACGCCCCGGCGCGGTCGAGGACGAAGTCGGTGTCGTCGGTGCTGGTGTAGGTGCAGCTGATGGGGGCGGCGGTGGCGGGGTCGACGCCGGGGACCCACTCGGCCACGTACCGCTGGAGGGCGGCCAGCTGCACCGGTTCGGGCCGGTGGGTGCGGTGGTCGGGGTCGGTGCGGGGGCCGACGCCGTGCCAGCCGGCCTTGACGCCCTCGCCGGGGGTCAGCATCCCGTAGACGGGGCTGTACCAGTAGTCGTCGCCGGGTTCGCCGGGGTCGGGGGTGTGGTTGAAGCTGGGCCAGTCGAGGCCGTCGGCGACGGGGGCGAAGTGCGCGGGCTGCTCCTGGGTGACGACCATCCGGGGCAGCGGGACGTCGGGCGGGACGAGCGCGCGGGTCCACGCCCCGGCGGTCACGATGCCGCGGGGGGCGCGCAGCTCACCGGTGTCGGTGACGGCCAGGGCGGTGCCGCCGTCGGTGCGGATCTCCCGCACGGGGGTGCGGTAGCGGAAGTCGGCGGTCGTCGCGGCGGCGCGGAAGGCGTGGAGGGCGTCGGCGGCGCGGACCCGCCCGGCCTGCGGGACGTGCAGGACGTCGGTGCGGAAGCGCAGCCCGGCCCAGCGTTCGGCGGCGGCCCGCGCGGGCAGGACGTGGTGGGCGATGCCGTGGTGGTCCAGGGCCTCGGCGGTGTCCCGCAGGGTGGGGACGTGCCCGTGGTTGACCAGTCCCACGAGGTCCAGCAGGACGGTGCCGCTCTGCTCGGCGAGGTCGTCCCACAGCCGCCGGGCCTCCAGCACGAGGCGGAGGTAGTCGTCGGTGGCGTAGGCGGTGTTGAAGTTGCGGGCCGCCCCGTGGGAGGCGCCGTGGGTGTGACCGGGTTCGAACCGCTCGAGCAGGACCACCGACAGCCCGCGCCGCGTCGCCTGCCACGCGGCGGCCGAGCCCATGACCCCGCCCCCCACGACGATGACGTCGGCGTCGAACCGCATGCGCTGTGCCTCCTGGGAGTCCTCGTTCCGTGCCCGAGGATCCTCCCACCGGCCTCACTGCTTGCAGAAGGTGGACTGCACGGCGTCGACCACGGCGCGGCTCTGCTCGTCGGTCAGCTGCGGTCCCCCGTCGGCGGCGAACTGCTGCGCCGCGTCGCTGGACAGCGCGGTCTCGTCGTCGCCCTGGACGACCTGGCGGCACACGGCGGTGGCGGCGAGGACCGCGCGTTCCCGGTCGTCCGCGAGGCCGGGGGAGATCGCGTTCAGGGCGGTGATCAGCGCGGTGGTCTGGGCGGCGTCCGGGCTGGCGGTGACGACCGCGGGAGGCTCGGTCTCCGTCGCGGGCTGCCCCTGGGTGGGCTGGGCGGGCGCCGTCACGGTGGTGGGGACGTCGCTCACCGAGGGGACGGCGCTGGGCTCGTCGTCCTGGTTGCTCGCGTTGCGGGTGCACCCGGCGAGCAGGGCCAGGGTCGCGGCGGCGATGCCGAGCATTGCGTGAGTGCGGCGCATGAAGGGCCCCTACCCGCCGACGCGGCGCGTCAACCGCCCGTCCCCGGGGTGCAGGTGACGGGGGGCGCGGTGAGAGTGGAGCCACCGAGACGACCACCGAGACGAGCACGGGGACGGGGACCGATGAACGCCAGCGGGACGGGGAAGCGGGTCGTGGAGGCGGCGGTGTCCGCAGGGCGGGCGCTGCTGCACCGGGAGGGGCCTCCGGGGGCGCAGCGGCAGACGCTGACGGTGGCCCGGCCGGTCGGGAACGTCCTGCGCGCCTGCCAGGACCCGCAGGTGCTGTCCACCCTGCTCGGGGACGCCGGCAGCGTGCGCGAGACGGGTCCGGGTCGCCTGGAGTGGGACGTGGCGGGCTGGAGCGGCACCACCGAGGTGCACGCCGAACCGAACCGGGTGGTGTTCACCACGGCCGGGGAGGACCCGGTCGAGCCCCTCGTCGTGGAGGCGTGGCCGGCGCCGCGGTGGGACGGCTGCGAGGTGGTGCTGCGGCTGGCCGTGCCGGCCGCGCCGGGGCTGCTGGACGGGGCGCTGGCGTTCACGATGGTCTACCGGTTGCGGGCGCTGCTGCAGACCGGTGAGGTGCCGACGCTCGCGGCGAACCCCAGCGGCCGCGCGGGGGTGGGGCTCTGATGCGCGCGCTGTGCTGGAACGGCGTGAACGACCTCGCCGTGCAGACCGTGCCCGACCCGGTCCTCGTCAACCCGCGCGACGTCATCGTGCAGGTCACGCTGACGAGCACCTGCGGTTCGGACCTGCACTTCATCGGCGGCTACCTGCCGGGCGCGCTGCCGGGCGACGTCATCGGTCACGAGTTCACCGGCCGCGTCGTGGAGGTCGGGCCGGAGGTGTCGCGGGTCCGCGTCGGGGACCGGGTGGTCGTCCCCTCGTTCATCGCCTGCGGGAACTGCTGGTACTGCGAGCGCGAGCTGTTCTCGCTGTGCGACACGACGAACCCGCACGCCGCGGCGCAGCAGCCGCTGCTGGGGTACCCCACGGGCGGGATCTACGGGTACACGCAGCCGTTCGGCGGGTACGCGGGCTCGCACGCGGAGTTCATCCGGGTGCCGTTCGGCGACGTGAACTGCTTCCCGGTGCCCGACGGGGTCGACGACGCCTCGGCGGTGTTCGTCTCCGACGCCGTCCCGACGGGTTACACGGGCGCTGACCTGTGCGACATCACCCCGGGCGACACGGTCGCGGTGTTCGGTGCCGGCGCGGTGGGGTTGATGGCGGCAGCCTCGGCGCGGCTGATGGGCGCCGAGCGGGTCATCGTCGTCGACCGGCTGCCCGAGCGGCTGGAGCTGGCCCGGACCCGCGTGGGGGCCGAGACGCTGGACTACTCCGAGGTCGACAGCGTGCAGGAGTTCCTGCGCGAGACCACGGGGGGCCGCGGCCCGGACGCCGTGATCGAGGCGGTGGGGATGGAGGGCCACGGGACGGGGGCGCAGCAGGTCGTGGACAAGGCCAAGCAGGCGCTGCGCCTGGAGACCGACCGCGCCACCCCGCTGCGGGAGGCGATCCTGGCGGTGCGCAAGGCCGGGACGGTGGCGGTGCTGGGGGTGTACGGGCTGACCGACAGCTTCCCCACGGGCATCGTCCTGAACAAGGGGCTGACGGTGCGGGCGGCGCAGCAGCACGGGCAGCGCTACGTCCCGAAGCTGTTGCAGCACCTGGAGTCCGGGGACCTGGAGACGAGTTTCCTCGCGACCCACCCGATGCCGCTGGAGGACGCGGTGCGCGGTTACGAGATGTTCAAGGACAAGACCGACGGATGCCTGCGCGCGGTGTTCTCCCCCGCCCCGGCGAACTCGTAGGACGCAGGAGAACCCCGGCCCGACGGGCCGGGGTTCTCCTGGGGGTCGCGGCGTCAGCCGCCGATCTTGCCGTCCGCGGCCTCCTGGGCCTTGTCGACCTGCTCGGCGTGCTTGCCACCGGTCTTCTCGTCGGCGGCGTCGCCCGCCTTGTCGATCGCGGCGTCGCTGGCCTTCTCGCTGATGTCACCGAAGTCGGGCACGGGGAACTCCTCCTGCAGGGGTGGTGGTGGTCGTCACTTCTCGTACGTGTTGAGGGCCAGGCCGACGCCGAAGAACGTGGGCGCCCAGTGCCCGACGAAGATGCCCCACCGGTCGGCGCGGTCGATGCCCGCGCTCTCGGCCTGGCGGGAGATGCCCCACGCCAGGAACGACAGGCCGATGCTGGCGAACCCGGCCGTGTAGGCCCACTCCGACTTCACGCCGGCTTCGTGCAGTGCCTTGATCATGGTTCTCCTTCGTCCGCGGCTGACGGGGGGCGAGTGCTTCCGCTCCAGTCCATCGCCCTCCCGACGGGCGCGCCACTCGAAACCGCCGGGCCCGTCGCGCCGGGCTCAGACCTTGCCGCGCAGCAGGCGCTGGAAGTAGATCCGCGGCAGGACGTGGCGGTCGAGCGACCACGCCCAGCGGCGCGGCGCGAACGCGTCCGGCAGGGGCAGCGGGCGCGGGCCGCGCCGGTCGGACTGCACCAGCATCAACCGGTCGCGCGAGGTCGTCACCGGCATCACGGTGTACCCGTCGTAGCGGTGCAGCCGGCGGCCCGAGCGGGCGGCGGCAATGTTGTGGGACAGCACCCCCACCTGCTTGCGCAGCGCACCGCCGGAGGACCGGGTGGCGATGGAAGCGGCGTCCCCGAGGGCCCACACGTCGGGGTGCCGCGGGGACCGCAGGGTGGCCGGGTCGACGTCGGCGAGCCCGGCGGGTGAGCCGTCGCCCAGGCCGCTGCGGGTGATCCACTCCGGGGCGCGGTAGTGCGGCACGACGTGCGCGTAGGCGACGGGGTCCAGCCGCCGCGTCCCGGCGGGGGTGGCGACGTCCAGCGACCGCAGCACCGGGTCCACCGCCAGCACCCGGGATCGGCGCAGCACCGTCACGCCGTAGTCGGCGAACGCCGCCTCCAGGTGCTCGTCGGCGCCGGGCACCCCCAGCGCCCGGTCCTCGGGCAGCACGACGGTGACGTCGAGGCCGGCCAGGACCCCGCGGCGGCGCCAGTGGTCGCAGGCCATCAGGGCCGGTTTGAGGGCCGTGGGGCCGCACGGCGCCGGTTCCGGCGGGACGGAGAAGACGACGCGCCCCTCCCGCAGCCCCGACAGGGCCGGCCACACCAGCGGCGCGGAACCGGGCACGTACGTCGACCCCGCCCACCCCGCGCCGTAGGCGTCCTGCAGCCCGGGGGTGGCGGCCCAGTCCTCGCGCATCCCCGGGCACAGCACGAGGGTGCTGTACCCGATGTCCAGGCCCCGCCGGGTGCGCACGGTGCGGGCGTCGGCGTCGACCGAGGCCACGGCGTCCTGCACCCAGCCGCACCCCGGCGGGATCACCGAGGCGGTGGGGCGTTCCACGTCGGCGGGGGTGGCCCGGCCCGCCCCGACGTAGTTCAGCAGCGGCCGGTAGCGGTGCACCGGGGACGGTTCGACGATCGCGACGTCCCGGGCGCCGTCGCGCAGGAGCTTCGCGGCCAGCGAGATCCCCGCGTTGCCGGCGCCGACGACGAGGACATCGGCGCGGGTGACGGGCGCGGGGACGGGTGAGGGGGTGGGCACCGTCCAACCCTCGGCCCCGGTCCCCGGGCCCGCCAGTCGGTGCGGCCGGGGAGCGCGACGACCGCACGACGGCGAAACTGCCGCCGACGGGGCACCGATCGACGGGAGAGCCGTGGACAGCGCGGGACGCGTGGACCTGTCCGGCCTGGCACCTCGCTACCGGGTCCTCGTCGTCGTGGCGGTGCTCGTGGCCCTGCGGGTCTTCCGGGTGGTGCGGGACCCGGCGCAGTCCTCCGTCGCCCTCACGGTCCTGCACCTCCTGGCCCACGGTTCCGGGTTCCTCGCCCGGTCCCGGCGTCCGCCGGGGGGCCCCGGTGCCTGACGCGGTGAACTCCCCCGGCGGCACCCCGCCCTGGTCGGGGACGGCGGTGCTGGCCGACGGCGGCCGCGTCGTCCACGAGGACTCCGGCGGCTGGGCCGACGGCCCGGGCAGCACCCCGTGCGGTCCGCGCCTGCGGTTCCAGGCCGCCTCGATCAGCAAGCAGGTCCTGTCCGTCGTCACCCTCGCCCTGCAGGAGCGGGACCGGCTGCACGTGGCCGAGCCGATCGCCCGGTGGCTGCCGGGCCTGCCGGGCGGTTTCGGCGCGGTCACGCTGCACCACCTGCTGACCCACACCGCGGGCACCGGTCACTGGGCCGACCTGCCCGGGCGGGGCGCAGGGCCGGTGCGTCCCCCCGCCCCCGGCGACCTGCGGGCCCTGACCCTCGGCGCGGGGCTCGCCACCGCACCGGGGACGACGTGGCGGTACAGCGGCCCGGGGTTCTCCCCGGCGGCGGAGGTCCTGGA
The DNA here is from genome assembly GCF_050871965.1 of Kineococcus lubricus. Classification (NCBI taxonomy): domain Bacteria; kingdom Bacillati; phylum Actinomycetota; class Actinomycetes; order Kineosporiales; family Kineosporiaceae; genus Kineococcus; species Kineococcus lubricus. The sequence continues at coordinate 2,485 of NZ_JBJLSK010000018.1, read as the reverse complement.
GGCCGCGACCGGGCAGCGGTACCGCGACCTCGTCGCCGACCTCGTCCTCGCGCCCGCCGCGATGACGTCGACCACCTCGGGGGAGTTCCCGCCGGGGTGGGGCGACGCGGCCGCCGGCCACCGCGACGGGCAGCGCGTCCGGGTGGACGCCGGGTGGACGCCGGGTGGACGCGGATCCCCGGCAGCGGGGACCTGTGGACCACCGCGGAGGACCTGCTGCGCTACGCCCGCGCGCTGCGCTCGGGGCGGCTGCTCGACCCGTCCACGGCGGCCGCGGTGTGGGAACCCCACGTGCGGCTCCCGGCCGGCGGGCCGGGGACCACCGCGGCCACCGCCTACGGGTACGGGACCTTCCTGGGCCGGGTCCTGGACCGTCCGGCGTGGTTCGTGCCGGGCGACAACCCGGGGTACCGGTCGCTGCTGGCGCACCCGCGCGGCGGCGACGCCGACCTGGTCGTCCTGTCCAACGACGAGGGCCCGGGTCTCGACGCCGCCGTCGGGCGGGTCCGGTGGACGTGACCCGTTGCCGGGGCGTCGCGAGGTCCGGTCAGGATCGGAGAAGCCGTCGCGCCCTCTCCGGCCCTACCGTCGACCTGAGGCCCCGTCGCGGGACGGGGAGACGACCGGGGAGGGTGACCGTGGAGTCAGGTTTCTCGAAGCAGGAGCAGACGTCGATGCGGGAGCGGGCGGCGGAACTCCGGACGCAGGCGAGGCGCGGCCGCGCGTCGGACAAGGCCGCGCAGAAGGCCGCGGCCGACGCGGCGGACGTCCTCGCCAAGATCGAGGGCATGCCCGACGGGGACCGAGCACTGGCCCGGCGGGTGCACGAGGTCGTCACGGCGGCCGCGCCGGACCTGGCGCCGAAGCTCTACTACGGGCAACCCGGGTACGCCCGGGACGGGAAGGTCGTGTGCTTCTTCCGCAGCGGTGAGGCCGACGGGCTGAGGTACTCGACGTTCGGGTTCAGCCCGCAGGCCGAGCTCGACGAGGCCGGCGGTCTGTGGCCGACGTCGTACGCGCTGACCGGCGAGGCGACCGGGGCGACGTGGGAACGGCTCGCCCGGCTGGTCGAGCGGGCCGCCGGGACTGCGACGGCCGCGGACCCCGAGCCGTCGGCGGGTCACCGCTGAGTTCACGACCGGCCCTCACCGCACGAGCCCGCCGACCTCGCTGAGGTGGGCGTCGAAGGTCTCCGTCGACTGCCCGGGCTCCGCGAAACCGGCCGCCACGATGCGCGCCACGACGTCCCGGTAGTCCTCCGACGCCTCCAGCGCGGCCACGTCCGCCGCGGTGCGCCAGCACGTGATGACGACGCACCGGCTCCCCTGCCGCCCCATGAGGACACCGAGGTGACCTTCGTGCCGGGTGAACATCGGCAGGGACACCTCGCGCGCGAAACGCTCGTACTCGGCGGCGCGGGCCTCGTCCACCTCGGTGCGCCAGACCCGGAGGATCACCCCGCTCCTCCAGGTCCGCGCCCGGGTGGCCTCACGGCAGCGGCCGCTCGGGTCCGGCCAGCACGACGAACCAGCCCTCCCGGGGGGTCCAGCTCACGTACCCGTGCTGGAAGTCGGTCCGCGTCCCGCCGGCGACCGGGTACTCGTCGGACGTCGGGTAACCCAGCGGCCCGTTCTCGTACTGCACCGAGGCGTAGGCGCTCAGCACCGGTCCCGTCAGCCCGTGCGCGCCCGTCGCCGCGGTCCAGTACATGACCCCGCCCTGGTAGTTCTGGAACACCCCGCCGTCGCGGATCGCCAGCTCCTGGGTCAGCGGGTACCCCAGCCGTCCCCGTTCCCAGCCGTTGGCGCGGTACAGCCCCAGGAAGGAACCGGTGACGCTGTGCGCGCCCGTCGCCGCCGTCCAGTACGACACGCCGAACTCGTGGTTCTGGTGGACCCCGCGGTCCACGCCGCCGACCTCCTGCGTCAACGGCAGCCCGAGGCGGCCGTACACGCCGCCCTGGTCGGCGTACAGCCCCCGGAACGCCCCCGAGATCGAGTGCGGGCCGGCGGCGGCCGTCCGGTAGCTCCAGTACAGGTCACCGCCGTCGTAGGCCTGCTGGACGACGCCCCCGTTCGTCCAGACCTCACCCGACCGCGGGTAGCCGAGGAAACCGCTCTCGGCCCGGTGCGAGCGCCACAGGCCGAGGAACGAACCGGACACGTCCCACGCCCCCGTCGCCGGGCTCTGGTAGATCGCGCCGCCGCGGAAGGTCGCGAAGGACCCCGTCCTGGACGCCGTCGCCCGTTCGCAGGCCGTCACCGCGCCCAGCGGGCCCTGCTCGCCGCCCAGTTGCGCGTACCGCGCGGACACCGTCCCCCGCAGGCAGTCCTGCGCGTGGGGGGGGGGGGGGGGGGGGGCCGGCGGCCCCCCCCCCGCCCCGACCCTACTGATCCCCGCAGCCGGGCTGTGACGCGCGCTCGACGGGGCGCGGCCGAATCGAGACCGATCCGTGACCTGCGAGACTGAGGCAACCCTTACCATC
>NZ_JBJLSK010000017.1:0-132414 GCF_050871965.1 Kineococcus lubricus | reverse complement strand
AGCGGTGGGGAAACGCCCGGTCTCATTCCGAACCCGGAAGCTAAGCCCACCAGCGCCGATGGTACTGCCCGGGAGACTGGGTGGGAGAGTAGGTCACCGCCGGCCACTCACTCTTTGAGTAGTGAGAACGTGTAGGGGAGCAGCCCGTCAAGGGCTGCTCCCCTACACGCATTTGTGGGCCATTTCGGCCCGGCTGGGCACCGGTTCGGTCAGGCGTCAGCCTTGCAGGTGCTCCAGGACCTGCCCCCAGTCCGCGGTCGGCAAGCTGCCGTGCTCCCGGTGCCAGGTGATCGCCGCGACGAGCTCAGTCCGCGTCGGGGCGGCGGACGACCCGCCCAGCCGCTGCACGGACAGCGATGCCGCGAGTACCGCGAACGCCACTGAGGTGGTCAGCGACCACCCCGCCGTCCGGCCTCCGCAGAACGCTGCGACGAAGCAGTCGCCGGCGCCGGTGGGGTCGACTGCGGCCACTCGTGGGGCGGGAATCTCGCAGCGTTCCCCGGTCCCGGCGTCGACCGCGATCGCGCCGGCGGCCCCGCGGGTGATGACGACGAGCCCGGTCCGCCGCGCGAGGGCGTCGAGGGCGGCCTCCGCGTCGGACGTCCGGGTGTAGGCGAGGGCTTCGTCTTCGTTGGGGACGAAGGCGTCGACCGCGGAGAGGCGGTCGAGCAGGGCGGTGTCCCACTGCTCGGTCTCGTCCCAGCCGACTCCGCCGACGACGAGGGTCCCGGCGGCGCGGACGTCGGCCACCCACGCCGGGACGCCCTCGGCGATCCCGACGTGGCAGGCACCGACCGACGGCAGGGGGACGGGCAGCACGTCCGGCAGCCACGTCGCGCGTTCCTCGTAGGTGATGAAGCTGCGGTCGGCGGCGTTCGTCAGCGCGACCGTCACGGCGGTGTGGGCGTCGGGGAGCTTGGCCAGCCAGCGCAGGTCGAGGCGCTCCTCGGCCGCGAGGGTGGACCGGACGGCCGCGCCGAACAGGTCTGTCCCGGTCGCGCCGACGAGCGCCGTGCGGAAGCCGAGGCGGGCGCCGGCGACCGCGCGGGTGGCGGTCCCGCCGGGGGCCACGGCGAACCCGTCGGCGAACACCTCGGCCCCGGCGGCGGGGGCGGTGACGCCGGACATCACGAGGTCGCAGAACACGCGCCCGCCGAAGACGAGGTCGAGGTCGGGCACAGGCGGGCTCCTCGGAGGCGGGTGATCGATCGTGCAGGGAACTGCGCAACAGACTAGTCAGGGATGCGCGTTCGGTCATAGTCTTCCTGCGTGAACGAGCAGCGAGGGGTGGGCGCGTGAAGCTGGCGATCCTCGGGGGTGGAGGTTTCCGCACTCCGTTCGTGTGGCAGGCGCTGCTGCGCGACCAGGGCGACCCGCGGATCACCACGGTGACCCTCCAGGACGCCGACGCGTCCCGGCTCGCGGGCATGCGCACCGTGCTCGAGCAGCTCGCCGAGGGGTTCGCCGAACCGCCCGCGCTGCAGACGACCACCGACCTCGACGTCGCGCTCGAGGGCAGCGACTTCGTGTTCTCGGCCGTCCGCGTCGGCGGCCTCGCCGGCCGCTGCGCCGACGAGCGCGTCGCCCTCGACCTCGGCGTCCTCGGCCAGGAGACGACCGGCCCCGGGGGCCTGGCCTACGCGCTGCGCACCGTCCCGTTCATGGTGGACGTCGCCGAGCGCGTCAAGCGCCTCGCGCCGAGCGCGTACGTCCTGAACTTCACCAACCCCGCGGGCATCATCACCGAGGCCATGCAGGCGGTGCTGGGCGACAAGGTCCTCGGGATCTGCGACACCCCCTCCGGCCTCGGCCGCCGGGTCGCCCTGCTGCTCGGGCACGACCCCGACCACGCTCGCCTCGACTACGTCGGGCTCAACCACCTCGGCTGGCTGCGCCGCGTCGAGGTCCACGGCCGCGACGTCCTGCCCGACCTGCTCGGCGACGACGGGCTGCTCGCCCAGCTCGAGGAGCAGCACGTCTTCGGCGCCCCCTGGCTCAAGACGCTCGGCGCGATCCCCAACGAGTACCTCTACTACTGGTACCGCAACGCCGAGGCGGTCGCCCGCATCCGTGCGTCCTCCCTGACCCGCGGGGAGTTCCTGCTCAAGACGCAGGGCGACTTCTTCGACCAGCTCCCCAACGCCGGGTCCCGCGCCGCGCAGCTGTGGCGCGAGACCGTCCTGGACCGCAGCGCCAGCTACATGGCCGAGGCCAAGGGCGGGGAGCAGGGGGCACCGGAGAACCCCGAGCCGCCGGAGACCGACCCCTCGCAGCAGGGCTACGCCGGGGTCGCGCTCGCCGTCATGGCCGCGATCAGCCGCGACGAGCCGTCGACCGCGATCCTCAACGTGCGCAACGGCGCGACGATCGCGGGGCTGCCCGCCGACGCCGTCGTCGAGGTCCCCGTCGCCGTGGACGGGTCCGGGGTGCGCCCGTTCGCGACGGCCGCGCCCGACCTGCATCAGCTCGGGCTCATGCAGCAGGTGAAGGCCGTCGAGCGGCACGTCATCGCCGCCGCCCTGCACGGTGACGAGTCCGAAGCGCTCCTGGCGTTCGCGACGCACCCGCTCGTCCGGTCCGTCGACATCGCCGAGAAGCTGCTCGCCGGGTACGTCGACCGGATCCCCGAGGTCGCCGCCGTCTTCGGCCGCGCCTGACCCCACCTCCGAACGAACCTCCACGAGGAGCATCCGTGCACGACGACCGTTCCCTGGTCGAAGGCCGCGTCCACCGCGTCCTGACCCACCGCATCCGCCCGGCGGTCCACCCGCAGCGCGTCCCCATGACCCTGTCGGCGTGGCTCGTCCCGGACGAGCCGGTGCCCGCCCGCGACGCCGTCGCGGCGCTGGAGGCCGGGGAGTTCGGCGAGTTCTCCGTCGGCACGACGTGGGGCCGGCCGTGGTCGACGACGTGGGTGCGCGCGCAGGCGCAGGTCCCGGCCGAGTGGGCGGGCAAGCGCGTCGAGGCGCAGTTCGACCTGGGGTTCATCGGGGACTGGCCGGGCAACCAGGCCGAGGCGCTCGTGCACACCCTCGACGGGGTGCCGGTGAAGGGCGTCGCGCCCGACAACAAGATCGTGCCCGTCGTCCGCGAGGCGCGCGGCGGGGAGAGCGTCGACTGGCTGCTGGAGATGGCGGCCAACCCCGACATCATGGCCGACGACATGCGGCCCACCCCGCTGGGCGACAAGTCCACCGCGGGCCGGGCGCACCTGTACACCATGAAGGTCGCCGACCTCGTCGTCCTCGACGAGGAGGTGTGGATGCTCGCGATCGACGTCGAGTGCCTCGACGACCTCATGCGGCACCTGCCCGGGAACGAACCCCGCCGCTACGAGATCGCCCGCGCGCTCGACCGCGCCCTGGACGCCCTCGACCTCGACGACGTCTCCGGGACCGCGACCGCCGCGCGTGCCGAGCTCGCGGGCGTCCTGGCGTCCCCGGCCGTCGGCAGCGCGCACACGCTGTCCTCCGTCGGGCACGCCCACATCGACTCGGCGTGGCTGTGGCCGCTGCGCGAGACCCAGCGCAAGACCGCGCGCACCTTCGCCAACGTCACCGCGCTCGCGCAGGAGTACCCCGAGTTCGTCTTCGCCTGCTCCCAGGCCCAGCAGTACGCGTGGGTCAAGGAGCGCTCGCCGGAGGTGTACGCCCGGATGCAGGCCGCCGCGAAGGCCGGCCAGTGGGTGCCCGTGGGCGGCATGTGGGTCGAGGCCGACGGGAACCTGCCCGGCGGGGAGGCCCTCGTCCGGCAGTTCGTCACCGGCAAGGCGTTCTTCCGCGAGGAGTTCGGCGTCGACTGCAGGGGCGTGTGGCTGCCCGACTCCTTCGGCTACTCCGGCGCCTACCCGCAGATCGCGCGGCTGGCCGGCATGGACTGGTTCCTCACCCAGAAGATCTCCTGGAACCAGACGAACAAGTTCCCGCACCACACGTTCCGGTGGGAGGGCATCGACGGGTCGCAGATCTTCACCCACTTCCCGCCCGTCGACACCTACAACGCGATCTTCTCCGCCGAGGAGCTCACGCACGCCGTCGCGAACTACTCCGAGAAGGGCCGCGGCACCCGCTCGCTGGCGCCGTTCGGCCACGGCGACGGCGGGGGCGGCCCCACCCGCGAGATGCTCGAGCGCGCCCGCCGGTTCGCCGACCTGGAGGGCTCGCCGAAGGTCGTGGTGCAGGACCCGAACACGTTCTTCGCCGACGCCCGCGCCGAGTACCCCGAACCGCCCGTGTGGGCCGGGGAGCTGTACCTGGAGCTGCACCGCGCGACGTACACGAGCCAGGCGCGCACCAAGGCCGGCAACCGCCGCAGCGAGCACCTGCTGCGCGAGGCCGAGCTGTGGGCGACGACCGCGGCGCTCAACGTGCCGTCGTACGCCTACCCGCACGCCGAGCTGGACCGGCTGTGGAAGGTCGTGCTGCTGCACCAGTTCCACGACATCCTCCCCGGGTCCTCGATCGCGTGGGTGCACCGCGAGGCCGAGCAGACGTACGGCCAGGTCCGGGCCGACCTCGAGGCGCTCGTCGCCGAGGCCGTCCACGCGCTCGGCAGCGGGTCGCGCGTGCTGCTGAACACCGCCCCGCACGACCGGACCGAGGTCGTCGGCGACCGGCTCGTGCACGTGCCCGCCTCCGGTGCCGTCGTCCTCGCCGACGCGGCCCGGGAGGACCCCACCCCGGTCACGGTCACCCGCACCGACGGCACGACCGTCCTGGCCAACGGCACGCTCACGGTCGTCGTGGACGCCGACGGGCTGCTGTCCTCCGTCGTCGACGAGGTGAACGACCGCGAGGTCCTGGCCCCGGGCGCGCGGGGCAACCTGCTGCAGCTGCACAGCGACTTCCCGAACAACTGGGACGCGTGGGACGTCGACCAGCACTACCGCAACCGCGTCGTCGACCTCGTGGACGCCGACGAGGTCGCGGTCGTGGAGGAGGGGCCGCTGCGGGCCCGCGTCCGCGTCGTCCGCACCGTCAGGACGTCCCGCATCGTGCAGGAGTACGTGCTCGCGGCCGGGTCGGACCGGCTCGACGTGCGGACCGAGATCGACTGGCACGAGCAGGAGAAGTTCCTCAAGGCCGCGTTCCCGCTCGACCTGCACGCCGCGGTGAGCTCCTCGGAGATCCAGTTCGGCCACGTGCAGCGCGCGACGCACACGAACACCAGCTGGGACCACGCCCGGTTCGAGACGGCCATGCACCGCTGGGTGCACGTCGCCGAACCCGGGTACGGCGTCGCGGTGGCCAACGACTCCACCTACGGCCACGACACCACCCGCTCCGCCCGCGAGGACGGCGGCTCCACCACGACCGTGCGCCTGTCCCTCGTGCGCGGGCCGAGGATGCCGGACCCGCAGGCCGACCAGGGCCGGCACGTCCTGTCGTACTCCCTCGTGCCCGGCGCGCGGATCGCCGACGCCGTGCGGACCGGCTACGACGTCAACCTGCCGCTGCGCGAGGTCGACGGCCCGGCCGAACCGCCCGCCGCCCCGGTGACGGTGACCGGGGACGGCGCGACGCTGGAGGCCGTCAAGCTCGCCCAGGACGGCTCCGGCGACGTCGTCGTCCGCGTCTACGAGGCGTGGGGCGCTCGCGCCAAGGGCGTCCTGCGGACCTCGTTCCCGGTCGCCGAGGCCACCGTCGTCGACCTGCTCGAGGACCCGGCGCAGGAGGGCACGGCCGCGGCCCGCGGCGTCGCCTCGCTGCTGGACGACGGCACCGTCGGTTTCGCGCTGCGCCCGTTCGAGGTGCTCAGCCTGCGGCTGGCCCGCGCGTGAGGGAGTGGCTGGAACCCGAGCACGTCGGTCGTCGCCGCGAACCCGTCGGCACGATCCGGCGGGCCGTGCCCGACGACGGGTCCACCTGCCTCGACCTCGACGGGGACTGGGAGTTCCAGCTCCGGCCGCACCCCGAGGCCGCGGAACTCCCGGCCTGGCGGACCGCCCGGGTCCCGGGGTGCTGGACCACCGAACCCTCGCTGTGGGGGGAGGTCGCCGACCCGCCCTGGTACACGAACGACCGGATGCCGTGGCCGGACCTGCCGCCGAACCCGCCCACCGCGCACAACCCCACGGGCGTGTACCGCCGGGACGTCACCGTCCCGGCGGACTGGGCCGGCCGGCGGGTGCTGCTGCACGTCGGCGCGGCCGAGTCCCTGCTGCTGGTGCGCGTCGACGGTGAACCCGTCGGGTCCAGCACCGACTCCCACCTCGCCGCCGAGTTCGACGTCACCGCCTGGGCGGCGCCCGGGGCGACCGTGCGGGTCGAGCTCACCGTCGTGAAGTGGTCGGCGTCCACGTTCGTCGAGGACCAGGACCAGTGGTGGCACGGCGGGATCACCCGCTCCGTCCGGTTGTTCACCCGGCCCGCGCTGCACCTGACCGACGTGCGGGCCGTCGCGGACGCCGACGGGCGGCTGGCCGTCGACGTGCGCGCCGGCTGCGACGCGGGGGAGGGCGCGCACCGGGGCTACCTGCCCGACGGCTGGCGCGTCGCCGTCCGCCTCGGGGACACCGCGCTGGAGTTCGACGCCGCGGCGCACGCCCGCGACCTCGACGACGAGCGCATCTCCCGGTACCGGGGCCGGGCCCGGTTCCGCGGGGAGTTCCCCGGCATCGCGACCTGGACGGCCGAGACGCCCGTGCTGCACGACCTCACCGTCGAGCTGCGCGACGCCGAGGGGATCCTCGTGGACTCCGAGGTGCAGCGCGTCGGGTTCCGCACGGTGGAGGTCGTCGGCCCGGACCTGCTCGTCAACGGCCGCCGCGTCTTCGTGCGCGGGGTGAACCGGCACGACCGGAACCCCCTCACGGGCCGCGTCGTGACGACCGCGCAGGTGCGCGAGGAGCTGCTGACCCTCAAGCGGTTCGGGTTCAACGCCGTCCGCACCTCGCACTACCCGAACGACCCGGCGTTCTACGACCTCACCGACGAGCTGGGGTTCTACGTCGTCGACGAGGCGAACATCGAGTCGCACGCGTGGGCGCACGAGCTGTGCGACGACCCCGCCTACCTGCCGTCGTTCACGCAGCGGGTGGCGCGGATGGTGCGCCGCGACCGCAACCACCCCAGCGTCCTCGTGTGGTCGCTGGGCAACGAGAGCGACTACGGCGCGAACCACGACGCCGTCGCCGCGTGGATCCGCCGCGACGACCCGACCCGGCCCGTGCAGTACGAGGGCGCGATCAAGGACGACTGGGACGCGGGGTTCGCGGCCAGCGACATCGTCTGCCCCATGTACGCGCACCTCGACCAGGTGGTCGAGCACGTCACGCGGAACCCGCCGACCCGGCCCGTCATCCAGTGCGAGTACTCCCACGCCATGGGGAACTCCAACGGGTCGCTGTCGGACTACTGGGCGGCGATCGAGTCGCTGCCGGGGTTGCAGGGCGGGTTCGTCTGGGAGTTCGCCGACCACGGGATCCTGCAGCGCACCGACGACCGGCTGCCCGCCGGACGGGCCGGGGCGGGAGGGTTCGCCGGCGGCGTCCCGGCGGACGGGTTCCGCTGGGCCCACGGCGGCGACTTCGGCGACACCCCGCACGACGGCGCGTTCTGCCTCGACGGGGTCGTCCTGCCCGACGGAACCCCGAAACCGGTGATGTTCGAGCACCGTGAACTCGCCTCGCCCGTGCGGCTGTCGTTCGACGACGGTGTCCTGCGCGTGCGCAACGCGTACGACTTCACCGGGTGGGGGCACCTGCGCGGGCAGTGGGTGCTCGAGGCGAGCGACGGCACGTCGGTGTCGGCGCCCGCCGACCTCCCCGACCTCGGCCCCGGCGAGAGCGCCACCGTCGAGCTGCCCGCCGCGCTCGCCGCGGCGGGGACGGGGGAACGCTGGCTCCAGCTCGTCGTGACCCGGGCCGAGGACACGGCGTGGGACCCCGCGGGCGCGGAGGTCAGCCGCCCCTGCGTGCGGCTTCCCGACCGGGAACGGGACCTCGTCGAGGACCCCGTCGAGGACGTCGCCTCCGCGGTCGTGCTCGACGCCACCGGAACCTTCGAGTTCCCGGGTCTGGCCCGGCCCGAGCTCACGCTGTGGCGCGACCCGACGGACAACGACGACATCGCCGGGGACGGGGAGCGCTGGGTGGCCGCGGGTCTGCGCGACGCCCGGCCCGCCGTCGTGACCGTCGAGGAACCGACCGTCGTGTCCGTCCTCGGGACCACCGCCGGGGAGGCCCGGCACACCCAGGTGTTCCGCCGTGACGGGGACGTCCTGCACGTCGAGGACACCGTGGACCTGCCCAGGGGGCTCGACGACGTTCCGCGCGTCGGGGTCCGCGTGCCGCTGGCGGGGACCGCCACGAGCGCCCGCTGGTTCGGCACCGGCCCCTGGGAGACGTACCCGGACCGGCGCACCGCGCCCGTCGGCTGGCACGAACTCCCGGTGGCCGACCTGGCCGTCCCGTACGTGCGCCCGCAGGAGAACGGCGCGCGCACCCACGTCCGGGAACTCGCCGTGACCACGACGGCCGGGGTTCTGCGGTTCTCGTTCGCCCAGCCCGTGACGGTGACCGTCCACCCCGACGCCGTCGTCGTGGACGCCGCGCACCGCGGCCTGGGGTCGGCGTCCTGCGGACCGAACGCCCTGCCGCCGTACCGCGTCGCCCCCGGGACGCACCGGTGGTCCTGGTCGGTGCAGCACTCGGAGCAGGACCGGGAGGCCGGCCGGCCGTGAAGCTGCTGCTCGTCGGGCTGGACGGGGTCCGCCCCGACCTCGCCCTGCCCGAGGCCGTCGCCGCCGACCCGGCCTTCGCCGCGCCCGACCACCCGGCGGACCCCAGGTTCGCCGCGGCTGCCCGCCGCACGCCCGTCGAGGAGGGCACGACCGGACGCGTCGCGCCGACGCTGGCCCGGCTCGCGGCCGGCGGGCGCGTGGTGCCGGTGTGGATGACGCCGCCCACCGACTCCGGTCCCGGGTGGGCGTCGCTGCTCACCGGCACCACGCACGAGCAGAACAACGTGTGGTGGAACGAGTTCGTCGGCCACCGCCTGGCGCGCTGCCCCGACCTGCTCTCGCAGGTGTTCTCCGCCGACCCGCGGGCGCGGACGTTCGCGGCGTGCACGTGGCCCGCGCTCGTCGACCCCAGCGGGCCGGGGCCGGTCATCCACACCCGCCCCGACCAGCAGGTCGGCGGGCAGCACCAGCTCTTCGGGGCCACCGACGTCCGCGACGGCTGCCGATCGGCGGACCGGCAGGTGCGCACGCGCGCCGCCTGGGTCCTGAACCACGAGGGCCCGGACGCCGCGTTCGTTCACCTGGAGGGCCCGGACGAGGCCGCGCACCGCCACGGCTCGGCGGGCCCGGAGTACCTGGAGGCGCTCGCGAGCGCCGACGAGCACGTGCGGTACCTCGTCAAGGCCGTCGCCGAGCGGTACGAGCGGCTCGGGGAGGACTGGCTGATCGCGGTGACCACCGACCACGGCCACAAGCCGGAGGGCGGGCACGGGGAGGACGAGGTGGTCGTGCGGCGCTCGTTCCTGCTGCTGCACCGCCTCGGCGGCCCGCTGCCGCGGGAGCTGCTCGACCTGCGGACCCTGCGCAGCCACGAGGTCGTGCCGGTGCTGCTGGCCGCCGTCGGCGTGCGACCGGGGTCCTACGCCGCCGACCACCCCGTCGGGGAGCTGCGCGACGTCCCGTCCGCCGGGCCCACCCGGGACCCGCGCTTCGAGTGGTGAGCCGGTCAGGTGACCTGCGTGCCGTCCACGAGCTCGACCGCGACCCCGGCGCCGCGCAGGACCGAGACCGTCTCCTCGTCGGGGCGGGCGTCGGTCACCAGGTGGCGGTAGGCGGTGACGTCGCAGACCGTGGCCGTGCCGCTGCCGGGGAACTTCGAGGCGTCGGCGAGCAGCACGACCTCGTCGGCGGCCGAGATCATCGCCCGTTTCACCGGGACCTCCTCGGCCACGGTGTCCACCGAGTGCCCGCTGCGGCGGATGCCGCTGGTGCCCAGCAGGAGCACGTCGGCGCGCAGCTGCCGCAGGCTCTCCTCGGTCAGGTACCCCACGAGGGATCGGTGCGCGGGGCGCACCTGGCCGCCCAGCAGCACGAGGTCGACGGCGGGGTCCTCGCACAGCTCGGCGTAGACGGCGAGGTTGCGGGTGATGACGGTGACGGGCCGGCCGTGCAGGTAGCGGGCCACGCGGCCGACGGTGGTGCCGATGTCCAGCAGCACCGACTGGCCGTCGCGCACGCGGGCGGCCGCGGCGCGGGCGATCGCCTCCTTGGGCTCGGCCTGGCGGTCGACGAGGTCGGCGTAGACGTCGTCGCGCACGTCCACGGGCCGGGCGCCGCCGTGGACGCGTTTGAGCAGTCCCGCGTCGTCGAGCTTGACCAGGTCCCGCCGGATGGTCGCCTCGGACAGGCCGAGCCGTTCCACGAGCTCGGCGACGGCCACCGGACCCTTCAGGCGGATGACCTCGACGATGGCCTCGCGCCGCTCCTTCGCTTGCACGTTCGACAGAATACCTTGCGCGTTCGCGCAGAAGGCAAGTAGCGTTCGCGCAACAACGCCGAAGATGGTGGCCGAGGATGACCGTTCGATCACGGCGCCGGATGTCGAGAAAGGTCTCGCCATGAACCTGTCCCGTCGCAACCTCCTCCTCGGTTCGGGGCTGGCCGCCCTGGGAGCCGGAGCGCTGTCCGCCTGCTCCACCAGCAGCACCAGCGGTGGGTCCGGCGGCGGTGGCGACGCCGGCGACGGCACCGCCCTCTGGTACTGGGCCGGCGGCCTGAGCGACGACGTCGTCGCCGCCGCCCGGACCCAGTTCCCCGACGCGTCCATCACCCCGTCCGTCGTGGGCGGCGACTTCAAGCAGAAGCTGCAGACCACCCTCACCGGCGGGTCCTTCATCCCGCAGATCACCGGGGTCAAGGGCGAGGACATGCCCTTCTTCCGCACCGTCGCCGACAAGTTCACCGACCTCAACACCCTCGGCGCGCAGGACATCGCCTCCAGCCAGCTCGCCTGGAAGTGGGCCGAGGCGCAGACGCCGGACGGCGAGCAGCTCGGCTTCCCCATCGACATCGGCCCGACCGCGATGTTCTACCGCGCCGACATCCTCGCCCAGGCCGGCCTGCCGACCGACCCGGCGGCGCTCGCGGCCGCCACCTCCACCTGGGACGCCTTCTACGCCCTGGGCCAGGAACTGCACGCCAAGGTGCCGGCCAGCTTCCCCGTCGGCCAGCTCTCCACGGTCTTCCAGATCGTCATCGGGCAGATCTCCCAGCGCTTCGTCTCGCAGGACGGCGCGTTCGTCGGCGACAGCGACGAGATGAAGCAGGCCTGGGACACCGCCGTCAAGGCGCAGACCCTCGGCCTCAACGCCAACGCCTCCCAGGACGCCAACGCGGCCCTGGCCAGCGGCGCCATCGCGATCGAGATGGGCGCCGCATGGCACGCCCTCGACCTCAAGGACGCCGCGCCCGACACCAGCGGCCAGTGGCGGGTCACGGACAACCCCGTCAAGCCCACGAACTTCGGCGGGTCCTTCCTCACGATCCCGGCCGCCACGGAGGACAAGGAAGCCGCGTTCGAGATCGTCAAGTGGATCCTGGGCACCGACAACCAGGCCCAGGCCTACACCGACGCCAGCATCTTCCCCGCCGACCCGGCCGCGTGGGAACTGCCCGCCCTCACCGGTGGCGACGAGTTCTTCGGCGGCCAGAAGACCATCGACGTCTTCGGCCCCGCCGGCCAGCAGGTCCCCGAGCAGTACGTCGCGGCGTCCGACTCCGCCGTCTCCACCGCCTACCTCAACGAGCTCACGAACGTCGAGACCGCCGGCAAGAACCCCGACCAGGCCTGGGAGGACGCCGTCGCGGCCGCGAAGGACATCGCGAAGCGGCAGGGCGTGAAGTGAGCTCGGCCGGCGTGGACCGGGGGTTCCGGCGCGTCAGCGCCCGGCCCCCGGCCCGGGCGGGCACCCCCCGCCCGCGGGGGACCCTGCGGTTCTGGCCGCAGTACGTGGCGGTCAGCCCGTTCTTCCTGCTGTTCGCGGTGTTCGGGCTCTTCCCCGTCGGGTTCTCCGCCTGGCTCGCCTTCCACCGCTGGGACGGCATCAGCCCGGTCACCTACGCCGGCCTCGAGCAGTTCCGCTTCCTCGCCGAGGACGCGACCTTCCGCAAGGCCGTCGTCAACACCATCGTCATCTGGCTCCTGTCGACCGTCCCGATGCTCGTGCTGTCGCTGGTCATCGCCTCGCTGCTCAACTCGGTGCGCCGGTTCAAGACCTTCTACCAGGTCGTGCTGTTCCTGCCGAGCGTCACCTCGATCGTCGCCATCGCCATCTTCTTCAAGGCGATCTTCAACAGCCGCGTCGGGCTGGTCAACCAGGTCCTCGAGGCGATCGGGCTGCCCGCCGTCGAGTGGCTCAACGGGTGGTGGACGATCAAGATCGTCCTCGCCCTGCTCATGACGTGGCAGTGGGTCGGGTACAACGCGATCATCTACTTCGCGGGGCTGCAGGCGATCCCCGGGGAGGTCTACGAGGCGGCCAAGCTCGACGGCGCCGGTGCGCTGCGGTCCTTCTGGTCGATCACGGTGCCGATGCTGCGCCCGATCATCCTCTTCACGGTGGTCATCTCGACCATCACCGGCATGCAGACGTTCACCGAACCGCAGGTCCTCTTCGGGTCCAACGACGCGGTCAACCCGAACAGCGGCGGACCGGGCCAGGCCGGGCTCACGATGGTCCTGTACTTCTACCAGCAGGCCTTCAACAACAACAACTACGGCTACGGCGCGGCCATCGCCTACGCGGTCCTGGCCATCGTCGGGATCTTCGCCCTGGTCAACTGGCGCCTCGTCGCCCGTTCGGAGAAGTGAGCCGATGGCGCTGCGCACCGTCCCCCCGGCCACCGTCGGGGCCCGCCCGGCCGAGAGCCGCACCGTCCGCGACCCCGCCCGGTGGGCGCACGTCCCGCTGGGGCTCACCGCGCTCCTGCTGCTGTTCCCGTTCTACTGGACCGTGGTCATGGCCACGAACACGAACAGCGACTTCTACCGCACCCCGCCGGTGGTCGTCCCCGGGACGCACCTGCTGGAGAACGTCTCCTCGGTCCTCACGAGCCTGAACTTCTTCGGCTCGATGGCGAACACGTTCATCGTGGCGACCTCGGTCACCGTGCTCGTCCTCTTCTTCGACTCGATGGCGGCCTTCGCCTTCGCGAAGTACGAGTTCCCCGGCAAGAAGCTCCTCTTCGGCCTCATGATGCTGTTCTTCATGCTGCCGGCCCAGCTGTCCACCGTCCCCCAGTTCATCACCATGATCAACCTGGGCTGGGTCGGCACGCTGCAGGCGCTCATCGTCCCGGCCGCGGCCAACGCCTTCGGCATCTTCTGGATGCGCCAGTACATCGCCGGCGCCGTCCCCGACGAGATCCTCGACGCGGCCACCGTCGACGGGTGCGGGTTCTTCCGCCAGTACCTGCTCGTCGTGCTGCCGGTCATCCGCCCGGGCCTGGCGTTCCTCGGCATCTACACCTTCGTCGCCGCCTGGAACGACTACGTCTGGCCGCTCATCGTCCTGGTGAACCCCGACATGCTGACGCTGCAGGTCGCGCTGTCCCAGCTCAACGCCAGCCGCGGGACCGACTACGCCGTCGTCATGGCCGGCGCGCTGCTCGCGATCGTCCCGCTCGTCGTCGTCTTCCTCCTCTTCGCCAAGCAGTTCGTCGCCGACTCCGTCAAGGGCGCGGTCCGCTGATGGGGCGGACCGTCGTGCGGGCCGCGCGACCGGAGGAACAGGAGGAGACCGGCGCGCTCGTGGGGGCCGCGTTCTCCGCCGAACCACCCCGGCGGCGGACGCCGGGCGGCGCCGAGGCCCACGACGGCGCACGGCCCGGCGTGGCCCGCGTCGCGGTGGACGAGGACACCGGCCAGGTGCTCGCCACCGCCGTCGCCCGCCTGTGCGGGCAGTGGTGGGGAGGCCGCCGGGTGCCCGCGGCCGCCCTCGCCGGGGTCGCGGTCGACCTCACGGCCCGCGGCCGCGGCGTCGGTCGCGCGCTGGTCGCCGACACCTTCGCCGCCGCCCGCGAGGCGGGCGCGTCGGTCGTCGCGCTCATCCCCTCCACCCACGCCTTCTACCGCGGCGCCGGCTGCGGGGTCGCCGGCCGCCGCCCGGTGTACGCGATCGGCACCCACGACCTGCGCGACCTGCCCCGGGACCGCTCGCTGACCTACCGCGAGGCGACGCCGCAGGACGCGCCGCGCGTCGCCGAGCTGGTCGCCGCGCACGGCGCCCGCACCAACGGCGTCCTCGACCACGACGAGGCGACCGGGTCCGCCGTCCCGTACGTCGCCGAGCGCGACGGCGCCGTCGTCGGCTGGTGCGCCCTGGGGCGCCGGCCCGCCCGGCCCGGCCACGGCGGGAACTACGCCGTCGTCGTGCACGACCTCGTCGGTGCCGACCCCGCGGCCGAGCTCGGGCTGTGGCGCGACCTGGCCGCCGACGAACCCAGCGCCCGCGAGGTCCACGCCCTCGTCCGCCCCGGCGGGCTGCTGGAGCAGCACGTCCGGCGGCAGACCGAGACCGTCGAGGACGCCAGCTGGATGCTCGGGCTCCTCGACGTCCCCGCCGCCCTCGCCGCGCGCGGCTACCCCCGCGGCGTCACCGGCCGGGTCGTCCTCGACGTCCCCGGCCACGGCGTCCACACCCTCGACGTCGCCGGCGGCCGGGCGGCCGTCACCCCCGGCGGCGCGCCGACCGTGCGGGTGGGCCCGGCCGACCTCGCGTCCGTCTACGCCGGGCACCTCGACCCGCTCACCGCCCGGCACGCGGGGCTGCTGCACGGCGACGACGACGCGGTCGCGCTGCTGCGCACGTTCTTCGCCGGCCCACCCGCGGTCCTCGACCGCCCCTTCTGACCCCCTCCGAGGAGAGAGCACCGTGACCCTGCGCTGGGGAGTCCTCGGGCTCGGCACCATCAGCCGCGCCGTCCACCTGCCGCTCATCGCCCGCCTGCCCGGCCACGAGCTCGCCGCCGTCGCCGACCTCGACCCCGGCCGCTGCGCCGAGCTGGCCGCCGCGTACGGCGCGCGGGCGTCGACCCCGCAGGAGCTGCTCGCGGCCGAGGACGTCGACGCCGTGCTCGTCGCCACCCCCGGGCGGCACGCCGCGCACGCCGTCACCGCCCTGCGGGCCGGCAAGCACGTCCTGGCCGAGAAGCCGTTCGCGCTGTGCGCCGAGGAGGTCCGGGAAGCCGCCGCCGTCGCCGCGGGCACCGGGCTGCACCTGCAGGTCGGGTACATGAAGGTCCACGACCGCTCCGTCGACGTGGTGCGCGCGGCCCTGCCGGGCCTCGGCGCCGTCCGGCTCGTGCAGATCAGCGTCCGCCACCCCGCCGACGCCCCGCAGGTCGAGCACCTGCGCCTGGCCCCGCCCGGCCCGCTGCCCGCCGCGGCCGCCCCGCTCGTCGCGGCCGACGACGCCGCCGAGGAGCGGGCGCTGGACGCGTCCGTCGGCGCGGGCACCCCACCGCGGCTGCGCCGGCTGTTCCGGTCCGTGCTGTGCGGGTCCGTCGTCCACGAGCTGTCGCTGCTGCGCGGGCTCGGGTTCGGCTCGCCCGATCTCGACCACGTCGACCTGCTCGCCGGGGACGACGGCGCCCCGCCCACCGTGTTCGCGACCGGCCGCCTCGACGGCGGCGCGCGGTTCGTCCTGGACTGGGCGTGGACGCCGGACCGGCCCGACTACGCCGAGACCGTGCGCATCACCACGACCGCCGGGGAGGTCGTCGTCGACGTCGCCCCGCCGTACCGCCTCGACGCGGCCAGCACCGTGACCGTAACCAGACCCGACGGCACCCACCGCCCGCCGCCCGGTGCCGACGGCGCGTTCCAGCGCCAGCTCGAGGCGTTCGCGGCCGCCGTCACCGGCTCCGCCCCGCACCCGCACTCCGCGCCCGAGGGCGCCCTGCGCGACCTGGCCGTCCTGCAGCGCGTCGTGGAGCTGGCCCGGTGACCGGCCGCTGGATCGCCGGGGCCCCGGTGAGCTTCGGCGTCTGGGGCCCGCACACCGGCGCCCCCGACGGCGACGGCGACGCGGTCCTGTCCGCGCTCGCCGCGGCCGGGTACACCGGCAGCGAGCTGGGGGACCCCGGGTTCCTCGGCGACCCCGGCCGCACCGCGCACGCCCTCGCCGCGCACCGGCTCGCGCCCGCCGGGGTCTACGTGGGCCTGCCTCTCGTGCGGGGGCGGTGGAGCGCGCAGGACCGGGCCGCCTTCGCGCTGACCTGCCGCACCCTGCGCGCCGCCGTGGACCGGCACGTCCTCACCGCGGGGGCCTCCGGCGCCCCGGCGGCGCGGATCGTCCTCGCCGACGACGGCGCCCCCGGCCTCGACGCCCCGCGCGACCCCGCGGACCGGGCCTCGGGCCTGGACGACGCGGCCTGGGCCCGCGCCGTGGACCTGCTCGCCGAGGCGGCCGCGACCGCCGCCGGGCACGGGCTGGGGACGACGTTCCACCCCCACCTGGGCACGTTCGTGGAGTCCACCCGCGAGGTCGACCGGCTGCTGGCGACGACCCCGCTCACGGTGACGCTCGACACCGGGCACGCGCTGCTCGCCGGCACCGACCCCGTGGCCGCGGTCGGGCGCTGGGCCGGGCGGATCGACCACGTGCACCTCAAGGACGTCCGCCTCGACGTGCTCCGCGCGGCCCGCCGCGGCGGGCCGGTCCCGCTGCGGGACTGGTGGGCCGACGCGAACGTCCCGTTCGGGTCCGGCGACGTCGACCTCGCCGGCGTGCTGGCGGCGCTGCGCCGCACCGGCTACGCGGGGTGGCTCGTGGTGGAGCAGGACGCCGCCCCGCACGGCGGGCCGCAGCTGGCGCAGTTCGCGGCCGACCAGGAGCACAACCTGCGGGTGCTGCGCGGGCTCCTGCGGGACTGACCCGGCCTCAGCCGTGCTGGGCCGTCCAGGCGGCGTGCAGCCGCGAGTACGGCCCGCCCGCGTGGGCGAGCTCGGACGCGGGCCCGACCTCCACGACCCGGCCGGAGTCCACGACGACCACGGTGTCCGCGGCCTCGGCGGTCGACAGGCGGTGGGCGATCGCGACGGACGTGCGGCCGCTGAGGACGCCCTCCAGGGCCCGCTGCAGCCGGACCTCCGTGGCCGGGTCCACCGACGACGTCGCCTCGTCCAGGACCAGCAGGTCCGGGTCGGCCAGGTGGGCGCGGGCCAGGGCGACGAGCTGGCGCTCACCGGCGGACAGCCGCTCCCCGCGCTGCCCGACGGGGGTGTCCAGGCCCTCGGGCAGGCCGTCCAGCCACGACGTCAGGCCCAGGTCCGCGAACGCCTCCCGCACCTGGGCGTCGCTCGCCCCGGGCAGACCGCGCCGCACGTTGTCCCCGACCGTCGTGTCGAAGAGGAAACCCTCCTGCGGGACGGCGACGACGCGGCGGTGCAGCTCGGCCGACGGCAGGTCGCGGGCGTCCACCCCGGACAGCAGGACGCGGCCCGCGACGGGGTCGACCAGGCGCGTCATCAACCGCGACAGCGTGGTCTTGCCCGACCCGGTCTCACCCACCACGGCCGTGCGCGAGCCCGGGGGGAAGTGCAGCGTGACCCCGGACAGCACGACCTTCGAGGTCCCCGGGTAGGAGTAGGCGACGTCCTGCACGCGGACGTCGACCGGGCCGCGGGGCAGCGGGCGCGGGGTCCGCGGCTCGGGCACCGAGACGGGGGTGTCGATGAGGTCGACGACCCGGCGCCAGCCGGCGAGGGCGTTCTGCAGCTCGTTGAGGACCTCGGTGGCGGCCTGGACCGGCCCCACCCACAGCTGGGCGAGGAACAGGAAGGCCAGCAGCCGGCCCAGGGTGATGTCCCCGTCCAGGCCCAGCAGCGTCCCCACGACGATGACGAGCGCGACGACCAGGCCGGACACGAACACCCCGGAGGAGAACGTCACCGCCGTCGCCGTCTGCGCCTTCACGGCCTGCCTGCGGTGCGCCTCGATGGCCTCGTCGATGCGCCGCCAGGACCGTTCCGACGCCGCGTGGGCGCGGATGACGTCGGCGCCCACGACCGTCTCGGACACCGCGGCGAGCAGGTCGCCCATGCGCACGCGCACGGCCCGGTAGGCGCGGGTCACCGGCCGCTGCAGCCGCTGGCGGGCCAGCACCAGCGGCACGAAGCAGCCGATGACGACCAGGGCGAGCTGCCAGGAGTAGAAGAACATCAGCCCGGTCGCGAGCAGCACCTGCCCGGCGGACAGGACGAGCACGAGCATCCCGGTCTGCAGGAACGTCGAGATGGTGTCGACGTCGCTGGTCACCCGGCTCACCAGGGAGCCGCGCCGCTCCCCGCTCTGGGTGAGGACGGCGAGGTCGTGGACGTGCCGGAACGCGCGGACGCGCAGCGTCGCCAGCCCGGCCTCGGTGGCCCGGAACAACCGGACGTTGACGATCCACGCGGTGCCGGCCGTCACCAGCACCAGGAGGGCGGCCGCGGCGCACAGCAGCACGACGCGGGTCACGTCGGGGCCGCCGTCGGCGGACACGCCGGTGTCGATGGTCTGCTGGACGGCGATCGGGACGGCGACCTTGCCCAGGGTCGTCGCGGCGGCGATGGCCAGGGTCACCCCCAGGCCCTCGGCGAACTCCGGGGTCAGCTCGCGGGCGCGGGCGATGACGCCCCGCTCCACCGCCGGCCCCCGGGTGGTGCTGGTGCTGGTGGTGGTGCTCACGCGGCGCCCTCCTCGGCGGCCCGGTCCGCGGCGGCGCGGGCGTAGGCGGTGACGAGCTCGCGGTAGCCCTCGTCGCGGGCCGCGACCTCCGCGGCGGGCCCCCGGTCGACGACCCGGCCGCGGTCGAGGTGGACCACCTCGTCGGCCAGCGCGATCGTCGCCGGCCGGTAGGCGACCACCACGACCGTGGTGCTGATGCCCGTCCGCTCCAGGCCGTCCAGGACGGCCCGCTCGACCGCGGGGTCCAGGGCGCTGGTCGCGTCGTCGAGCACGAGCAGCCGGGGGCGGCGCACCAGCGCGCGCGCCAGCGCGAGCCGCTGCCGCTGCCCGCCGGACAGGGTGGAGCCGCGTTCGCCGACGAGCTCGTCCAGCCCGCCCGGCAGCGCGGCGACGAACCCGTCGGCCTGCGCGAGCCGCAGCGCCTGCCACACCTCGTCGTCGGAGACCTCCAGGCCCAGGGCCACGTTGCCGCGGACCGAGTCGTCGAACACGAACGTCGACTGCGGGACCAGCGCGGCCGCCCCGGCGATCCGGCCCTCGGCCAGCTCGCGGACGTCGACGCCGTCCAGCAGCACCTGCCCGGTCGAGGGGTCGACGAGGCGGACCAGCAGCCCGGCGAGCGTCGACTTGCCCGCGCCGGTGCCGCCGACGACCGCGACCGTCGTGCCGGCGGCGATGTCCAGCGTCACGTCCGTCAGGACCGGTGGCGGCGGGGGGTGCTCGGTGCCCGGCCCCGACAGCGGGTCGGCCGCCGGCGCCGGGTGCCGGTAGGACAGGCCCGACGCCGCCACGCCGAGCGCGCCGCCGTCGGGGACCGCGCGCTCGCCCCACGGCGTCGTGGCGCTCTCGCGCAGCACGTCCTGCAGGCGGGCGTCCCCGGCGACCGTGCGGGGCAGGTCGGCCAGCAGCCACCCGAAGGACCGGACCGGGAACGCCAGCAGGCTCAGCAGGTAGGCGATCTGCACGAGGTCGCCGACGCCGGTGTGGCCGGAGGCGACCCGCACCGACCCGACGACCAGCACGAGCAGCGTCCCCAGCGACGGCAGCGCCTCGATGATCGGCTCGAACGCGCCGCGGGTGCGGCCGGCGGCGACGTTGGCGTCCCGCAGCCGCTCGGCGTCGGCGCGGAACCGCGCGACCTCCTCGTCGGCCAGCCCGAGCGTCTTGACGACCAGCGCGCCCTCGAAGCTCTCGTGGGCCGTGGTCGAGACCTCCCCGCGCAGCCGCTGCACGGCCACCACCAGCGGCGACATCCGCCGCTGGTAGACGATGTTCGCGGCCAGCAGGGCGGGCACCACGACCAGCCCGACCGCGGCGAGCACCGGGTCGGCCAGGACCATCGCGACCCCCGCGAAGAGGATCAGCACGGCCGTGCCCAGCGCGAACGGCAGGACCATCGTCGCCTGCCAGGTCGCCTCCACGTCCGAGCTCGCCGTCGCCAGCAACCGGCCCGCGGGGTGGGCGTGGTGCCAGGCCAGCGGCAGGTCCAGGTAGCGCCGGGCCAGCCGCCGGCGGTACCGGGCCTGGAGGGCGAACGTGAACGCGCCGCCGAAGATCCGCCGCAGCAGGACCCCGCCCACCAGCACGACGGTCACGGACATCAAGGTCGCGCCGGCCAGCCACGCGTCGCCCGCGGTGACCTGCCCGGAACCGTTCACGGCGGGGACGACGACGTCGGTGGTGACGCGGCCGACGAGGAAACCGGACAGGGCGTTGCCGGCGCCGAAGACGACCGAGCCGACGATCGCGATGCGGAAGGGGCGGGGCTCCTCGCGGATGCCGCGGGCCAGGGTTCGCACGCCGTCGAGGAACGTTCCACTCACCTCCGGAGCCTTTCACAGGGGCTGCACGGCCGCCGCTCCTCGCGGGCGGTGGAGGCGATCACGCCCGGGGTGACAGGCTGGCCCGGTGGCACACGACGACACGAACCCGGTGACCGAGTCCCACGCGCTCGGCGAGCGCGCGATGGCGGAGCTGCGCGGCCCCTTCACCGCCTGGCTGGAGGAGAACGTCGAGGTCGACGAGGAGGTGGGCCCCGAGGCCGTCGTCGAGGCGCTCACCGTCGGCGCGGGCGGGCTGCTGACGCTGCGCCCGGGCGCGGTGCTGACCCGGCTGACTCCCGAGGACGTCGACGTGCTCGTCACCCGCGTCATCCCCGCGCTCGTGGAGGACAGCGGCACGCCCGAGCCGGAGGAGATGGCCGAGGACCTGGCCGCGATCTGGTGGCAGCTGCTGACGTTCCTGGGGGAGACGGGGCGCTGGCAGGGGTCCGCGGGGGACCTGGAGACGTGCCTGGTGCTGGTCGCCGGGGAACCCCCGGAGATCGCCGAGGTGCTGGCCGCGGCGGCCGAGGACGTCGACGCCGACGAGGAGGACGACGCGGTCCTCGCCTCGTTCCCGGTGCGGGCCGCGCAGGCCGTCCTCGCCCACGTCGGGGAGGGCATCGCGGTGCCGGACGACGCGGAGCTGTCCGCCGACGACGTCACCGCGGTCCTGGCGTCGTTCGAGCACCGCATCCCCAGCACCGTCGACGCCGACGGCGAACCCACCGAGCTGGAGGACGTGCCGTGGCTGCGGCAGGTCGTGCTGCTGATGATCGCGCTGGACCTGCTCGACGGTGAGGACGAGACGTTCCTGGCCCCCGGCCCCGAGGCCGAGGGCTGGCTGGCGCGCGAACCGGAACCGCGCGAGCTGCGCCGCCACCTCGTCGGGCGGTTCGTCCTGGACGACCCCGAGACCCTCGACGAGGGTTTCTCGATCTCCGACGCCGTGCTGCCCACGATCCTGGCCTCGGCCGTCACCGGCCACCCCTTCGACGACGCGGCCCTGGACGAGCTCGTGGACAGCGCCGCCGGGCTCGGGCCGGCCGCGGGCGTGGCCGTGGAGGAGTTGCGGGCCCGGTTGTCCGACCTCGGTGTCCTGGGCCTGCTCAGCGCGTCGGCGCCGTGGACGCTCGCGCGCGGGTTCTGGCCCGCGGTCGCCGCGGCGGCCGAGAGCCACGAGGAGGACGACGTCCTCGGCGACCTGTTCGGCGACGGTGAACCGCACTGGCTGCAGGGCGTCATGGGTCAGCTGGGGGTCGGCGACGACCAGATGCAGCAGATCCGCAACATCCTCGGCGGTCGCTGAGCCGTCGGCGCGGAGGTCGGTCCGGTGGAGCGACGCCACCGGACCTGACCGCGGGTCGTGATGCACTCACGCTGAGTGCGGGCCTGAAAGGGCTTCTCCCGCAACGTCACCGCCCGACCGGGCACGGAGCGTGACGTCGGGTCGACGGAACCGGTACGTCGGGGCGTCCGGGTTCCGCCGGCCTCGTGAAATCCCGCCGAACCGCCCGCGCGGACGGTGGGGGTGCGGCAACCTCGGGGGCAGGAACCGCACCCACCGCCGCACCTCCACCGGAGCCCCGTCGTGACCGAAGCCACGCACCCGTCCGCGCCCCACCGCGTGCTCGTCGTCCTCGGCACCCGGCCCGAGGCCGTGAAACTGGCCCCCGTCGTCCGGGCCATGGTCGCCTCCCCGCGCTTCGAACCCGTCGTCGTCACCACCGGGCAGCACCGCGAGATGCTCGAGCAGATGCTCACCGCCCTCGACGTCGTCCCCGACGTCCGCCTCGACGTCATGCGCGAGCGCCAGGACCTGCACGGCCTCACCTCCCGCCTCGCGCGGGAGATCGGCGCCGTCGTCACCAGCGCCCCGTTCGACGCTGCGATCGTCCAGGGCGACACCACCACCGCCTACAGCGGGGCGCTCGCCGCGTTCTACGAGGGCATCCCCGTCGCGCACGTCGAGGCCGGGTTGCGTTCCGGCGTCGCCACCGACCCGTTCCCCGAGGAGCTGAACCGCCGCCTCGTCGCCCGGCTCGCGCGCTGGCACTTCGCCCCGACCCGGCCGGCCGGGGAGAACCTGCTGCGCGAGGGGGTTCCGGCCGAGGACGTCGAGGTCACCGGGAACACCGTCATCGACAACCTGCTGTGGGTCGTCGACCGCGGCCTGGGCACCTCGGCGTTCCCCACCGCCCGCACCGGCACCGGACCCCGCGTCGTCGTCACCCTGCACCGCCGCGAGAACCAGGGCGCCACCATGGCCGCGCTGGCCCGCACCATCGCCGAGGTCGCCGACGCCCGCGACGCCGAGGTCGTGCTGCCGCTGCACCTGAGCCCCGCCGTCCGCGACGCGGTGCTGCCGGTGCTGGGGGACCACCCGCGCGTCCGCGTCACCGGACCGCTGGACTACCTCGACTTCACCGCCACCCTCGCCGACGCCGACCTCGCCCTCACCGACTCCGGTGGCGTGCAGGAGGAGGCGCCGTCCCTGGACGTCCCCGTCCTCGTGCTGCGCCGCACCACCGAACGCCGGGAAGCCGTGGACGCCGGGGCCGCCGCGCTCGTGGGCACCGACCCCGACGAGGTCCGCCGGTACGCCCTCGACCTGCTCGACGACCCCGACCGGTTGCGGCGCATGGCGTCGGTGGCGAACCCGTTCGGCGACGGGCGGGCCGCGGCCCGCGTCCTGGACCGCCTCGACCGCGACCTCACGCCCGCCGGCGACCTCGCCGGCGCCGGGGCCGCGTCGGCGTGAGCGCGCCGGGCCCGGCGCTCAGTACAGGTCCGGGCGCCGGTCGGCGAACACGTGGGCGCGGGCGGTGAGCTGCTTGTCCCGCGCCAGGGCCACGTCGACCTCCGCCAGCAGCAGGCCCTCGGCGCCGCCGGACGCGACCGGCCAGCCGTCCGCGCCGACGACCGTGGTGCCCGCGGTCCAGCGCACCCCGCGCTCGGTCCCGGTCCGGTCGCAGCAGGCGACCACCACGCGGTTCACCCGGGCGGTGGCCATCGCGATGACGACCTCCGGGGGGCGCTCGCCGTCGGGGCGGGGGACCAGCGGCCAGTTCGTCGGGACGGCCAGCACCTCGGCCCCGGCCAGGGCGAGCGCGCGCGTGAACTCGGGGAACTCCAGGTCGTAGCAGACCAGCGGCGCGACGCGGCCGGCCCGG
This sequence comes from Kineococcus lubricus, assembly GCF_050871965.1. NCBI lineage: Bacteria > Bacillati > Actinomycetota > Actinomycetes > Kineosporiales > Kineosporiaceae > Kineococcus > Kineococcus lubricus. Next base: position 108,729 of record NZ_JBJLSK010000017.1, on the reverse strand, counting down.
GTGTCCAGGACCGGGGGGAGCTCGTCCCCGGCGGTGAAGAACCGTTCCTCCTCGTCCCACAGGTGGACCTTGCGGTAGACCGCGAGGACGCCGGTCGCGTCGACGACCGCGGCGCTGTTGAAGACCTCCCCGTCCGGGCCGCGTTCGCAGAACCCGCCGACGACGACGGCGTCCCCGGCGGCCCGCGCCCACTGCGCGAACACCTCGTGGTCGGCGGGGACCGCGAGGTCCGCCGCCTCCTGCGCGGAGGTGAACACGTACCCGGAGGTGACGAGCTCGGGCAGGACGACGAGGTCGGCGCCCGCGGCGGCGGCCTCCCGCACGGCGGTCACCGACCGGGCGCAGTTCCCGGCCAGGTCCCCGATGCGGGGGGCCGCCGTCCAGCAGGCGATGAGGGTCACCGCGGTCTCACCGCCACCGGGCGGTGCGCAGCGTCGCGGTGGCGCTGTGCGCGGCCATCCCCTCGGAGTCGGAGATGACCTGGACGGCGGTCGCGAGGTCCGGCGTCGCCTCCCGGGAGATCCGCTGGTAGGTGAGGGGTTTGAGGTACCGGGAGACCGACAGCCCGGCGCTGTGCTTGGCCCCGCCCGCCGTCGGCAGGGTGTGGTTCGTCCCGGCCATCCCCTTGTCGGAGTACGCGACGGTGGACCACGGGCCGAGGAACAGCGAGCCGTAGTTCGTCAGCCGGTCGTGGTACCAGTCGTCGTCGGCGGTGAGGACCTCCAGGTGCTCGGGCGCGAGGTCGTCCATGAGCGTCGCGGCGGTCTCGCGGTCGGCGGCCCAGGTGACGCTGCCGTGGTCGCGCCACGCGGGCCCGGCGATGTCTCGGGTGGCGAGGGTCGCGAGCTGCCGCTCGACCTCGGCGACGACGGCCCGGCCCAGTTCCTCCGACGTGGTCACGAGCGCGGCGGGGGAGTTCGGCCCGTGCTCGGCCTGGCCCAGCAGGTCGGCGGCGACCAGGACGGGGTCGGCGGTCTCGTCGGCGAGGACCGCGACCTCCGACGGGCCGGCGAGCAGGTCGATCGCGACGGTCCCGAACAACTGCCGCTTCGCCTCGGCGACGAACGCGTTCCCCGCGCCCACGAGCATGTCGACGGGGCCGTCCCCGACGAGGCCGAACGCCATCGCGGCCAGCGCCTGCACCCCGCCCAGGACGAACACCCGGTCGACGCCGGAGACGGCGGCCGCGTAGAGGACGGCGTCGTTGGCGCCGCCGTGCGGTTGCGGGGGCGTGCAGGCCACGACGGAGGGGACCCCGGCGACCTTGGCCACGCCGACCGTCATGAACGCGCTGGCCGTCAGCGGGAACCGCCCGGCGGGCAGGTAGGCGCCGACCCGGCCGACGGGGACGTACCTCTGCCCCACGACCAGCCCGGGGGTGAGTTCGACGGAGAAGTCCGTCAGGTGCTCGCGCTGGGCGGCGGCGAACGCGCGGGTGCGTTCCCCGCCGAGTTCGACGGCGGCCCGCAGGTCGGCGGGCAGGCGGTCACCGCTGCGGGCGATCGTCCCGGCGTCGAGTTCCACCGGGCGTCCGTCGTAGCCGTCGAGCTCGGCGGCGTAGCGCAGGACGGCGTCCAGGCCGCCCTTCTCGATGTCGGTGAGCATGCCGGAGACCCGGGCCGCGACGGCGGGGTCGCGCTGGGCGGGCGGGGTGCTGACGGCCGGCGTCTTCACCGGGCGGAACCGGCCCGCGAGGGCGGTCAGGAGGCTGGGGGTGAACTGCATGCCAGCAGGCTAGGAACCCCCCGGACCCCCGGACAAGAGCGAGGTTTCCTCCGGGACCGGCAGGACTAACCTGTCGGTCGTGACGCTGAACCAGTTGCGGGCCTTCCTCACCGCCGCCCGCACGGGGTCGTTCTCCGCGGCGGCGGCGGAACTGGGGATCGCCTCGGCGTCGGCGTCCGAACTGGTGCGCCGGCTGGAGGAGGAGCACGGCATCGCGTTGTTCCACCGCGGCCCGCGCCGGCTCGTGCTCACCGGTGCCGGGGAGCAGCTCCTGCCGTTCGCCGGGCAGTCCGTGGCGGCCGCCGACGCGGGCTCGGACGCCGTGCGGTCGCTGCGGGACCTCGGCGGCGGGGTCGCGACGTTCGGGGTGCTGCGCAACGCCGACCACTACCTGCTGTCCGGTCTCGTGGAGGACTTCCACGCCCGGCACCCGCGCGTCCGGGTGCGGCTCGTGGGGCTGAACTCCGTGGCGGTCGCGGCCGCGGTGGCGGCGGGGGAGGTCGAGGCGGGGATCGTGGTGCTGCCCGTCGACGACGCGGGCCTGACGGTGACGCCGCTGCTGCGCGACGAGGTGCTGTACGTCAGCGCCGACCCCGGGCGGCTGACGCGGCCGGTGACGGTCGCCGACCTCGCCGCGGTCCCGCTCGTCCTCTACGACGCGCACCACGGCTGGCGGGACCCGACCCGGCGGCAGGTCGCCGACCGGGCGCGGCTGGAGGGGGTGCGGCTGGAACCGCTCATCGAGGTCGAGCACGTCGAGGCGGCGCTCGGGCTGGTCGCGCGCGGGATCGGCGACACGTTCGTCAGCCGGGCCGTGGCGCGCAGCGCCGGGTTTCCCGCGAACCTGGGGACCGCGGGTTTCGCCGAGCCGTTGCACGACGTCCTGGCGCTCGTGCAGCGGGAGGGGATCGCGTTGTCGCCCGCGACGGCAGAACTCGTACGGCTGGCCCGCCGGCGCCTGCTCGCGCAGGACGCCGGCGGGCGCTGAGCGGGGTTCAGTCGTCCTCGGTGGCGGTGACCATGACGCCGACGGGCGCGAGGTAGCCGTTCGGGTCGATCATCCGGTCGGTGTCCCGGGCGGCGTCCACGACCTCCGGCGCCCAGTCGAGGTGGACGCGGTCGTCGCCGGAGTTCACGACGAGCAGTTCCCCGGCGCCGGCCGGGCCCTCCTCGACGCAGCGGAACGCGCGCCAGGCCCCCGGCGGGACGGAGAACGAGTCGCTCGGGCCGAGTTCCACGGTGGTGGCCGGGTCCCCGTTGAGCGTGACCGCCCACCGGCCGCTCTTGACGAGCAGCGCCTGGGAGCGGTCGTGCCGGTGCCGCAGCAGCCCCTCCTCGGCGGCGGCGCGGACCCAGGCCACGTTGAACGAGTGCGGTTCGGTGATGGCGGGGACCTGGCGGCGGTCCTCGCTCATGCCGTACCCGATGACGAGGCTGAGCTCGGCGGCACCGCCCGGCAGCGTCGAGCACAGCAGCGCGTTGCGGCTGTAGACGCGGTCGGCGGGCTGGACGACGCGGCGGCGCATCTCCTCCACGGAGTACGCGGTGAGCTCGTCGATGTACTCCTGCTTCATCGGCTTGATGAGCGCGACGCCCTCGGGCAGGGTGTCGCCGGCGACGGTGTCGACGAGGCGGTTGTCGGCCGTCAGGTGCAGGCCGTACGACTCGGCCTCCCGCAGGACCGACGGGCCCCAGATGATGCCGCCGGTGACGTCGCGGCCCAGCACGGTCCACAGGATGCCGTCGTCCGGGCCCTCGTTGGTGAAGCCCCGGAAGATCCACGTCGGGACGGAGATGACGTCGCCGTCGGTGCTGACGTACTCGCCCTGCTTCCCGTCGACGCCCCAGCGCAGCCGGAACCGCCCGCCGAGGTTGATGAAGACCTCGGCGGTGAAGTGCAGGTGCAGGTTGTTGGAGATGCCGTTGGGCATCCCGGCCGCGCCGGTGTTGAACCCGTGCGGTTCGGTGAGGTTCACGAACTGGGCGGCGTTCTGGGAGACGCCGCCGCCGATGAAGGCGTAGTTCTCCTTGCGGTCCGACCCGGGGGTCCGGCAGTCGATGAAGGCCGCGTTGCAGGCGACCCAGTCGCTCCTGCGGATGGTGCGGCGCTCGACCTCGGCCGCGTCGACGGTGAGGTCGGTCTGCGCGTGGTCGGTGGTCATGGTGGTTCCTCCTGGGCGGGCGGTCAGTAGATGTTGGTGGGGCGCGTGGCGTCGAGCGGGTCGACGTCGCCGCGCGTCCCGGCGATCTGCGCGCGCAGGGCGATGTCGTCCCACAGGCGGACCTCCTTGACGAGCGCGCCCTGGTGGAAGGTGAACTGGGAGATGCCGAGCACGTCGACCGGTCGCCCGGTGCGGGGGCCGTAGGTCGGCACGCCGGTGTAGTCGCCGACGAACTTCCAGGTCACGGCGACGCGGAGCCCGGCGTAGCGGACGTCGAAGTTCGTCTGGACGTCGCGGACCTCGAACTGCCCGGCCGGGAAGCACTCCAGGAAGCGCAGCAGCGCGCGCCGGTACCCCTCGGGCCGGATGACGACCCGGTTGCCGACGGTGAGCAGGACGAGGTCGCGGGCGAAGAACTTCTCGGTCTTCTGCAGGTCGCGCTCGTTCCACACGGTCTGGATCAGGTCCAGGACGCGCTCGACCTCCGAGCGGTGCTCGTCGGGACGGGGGCCGGAGTCCCCGGCGGCGATGACGTCGGCGGGCGCGGGGCGCGTCCAGGAGCCGCTGTACCCGCGGAACGCCTGGGCGCGGGCGAGCTCGTCGAGGTCGAGCCCGTGGGCGAGCGCGCCGGCGAGGGAGTCGCGGACGACCCACTCCTCGACCATGCGGCCCCGGCGGTAGAGGCAGTTGGCGATGGTGCGGCTGTGCTCGGAGGTCTGCAGGTGCCCGGACAGGACCAGGTGGGAGCTGAGGAAGGCGTCGTCGCCGCGGGCCTCCCAGATGACGTCCTCGGCCTGCCCGGTCCGGTCGGGGGACGCGGCGATCCGCATGAGGGTCCCCTCGATCACCTCGTCGCGGGTGGTCGAGGTGCCGTAGGCGCCGTGCACGATCGAGTCCGGTTCGTAGTTCTCGCGGATGAAGCTGATCGCGCGATCGACCCAGATCAGGTCGGTGACCTCGCGGATGAAGTCGTCGGGGTCGGCGTACGGCTTGTACGCCACCGGGTCGAGAGCCACTGGAGAACATCCCTTCGCTGGCGGTCCGAGGAGCCTCGGCGCCCCACGGCCACGCCAGGGTATGCGTATGCACAGACGGTGGCAAGGGGCTGCCCCACGGCGGGAGGGTCAGTGCGCGGGGGCCAGCCCCAGGGAGCGGCGCTCCACGAACGTGCTCGGGAACGTCTTGTGAGAGAACGGTTCCTGCGGTCCGTCCAGGCGCCGGACCGCCAGCCGCGCGGCCTCGCGGGCCATCTCGTGGAAGTCGTAGGCGATGGTCGACAGCTGCAGGACCGGCCAGGCCGCCGGCGGCAGGTCGTCGAAACCGACGATCGAGACGTCCTCGGGGACGCGCACACCGGCCCGGCTGGCGGCGTTCAGCGCGCCGTAGGCCACGACGTCGTTGCCGCAGAAGACGAGCGTCGGCGGCTCGGGCAGGGCCAGGAGCTCGGTGACGGCCGCGTCGCCGACGGCGGTGTCGTACGTCCCCCGGCGCACGTAGCGCGACTCCAGGCCCAGGCCGTGGTCGGCCAGCGCGGCGCGCAGGGCGAGCTCGCGGTCCTGGCCCGTGCTGGTGTTGCTCGGCCCCAGGACGGCGCCGACCCGCTCGTGCCCCAGTTCCCGGGCCCGCCGGGCGGCGGCGGCGAAACCGGCCGCGGGGGAGACGACCGTGGCGTCCGCGTCGACCTGCGTGCTCGTGCGGTTGAGGTACACGAACGGCATCCCCCGGTCGCGCAGCCGCAGGGGGGCGATCGAGTCGACGGTCGTCGTGGCGAGGATCGCGGCGTCGATCCCGTTGGCCAGCAGGCGGTCGGCCACGTTCCCGTCGTCGGTCGACTCGGTGTGCAGGACGAGCTGGTACCCGTGCTGCTCCAGCTCGCGGTGCATGGGGGCGATGATGTGGTGGTAGAACTCGTTGCCCAGGTCGGTGACCAGCAGCCCGATCCGGCGGGTGCGCCCCGACGACAGCGCGCGACCGGCGTCGCTGAGCACGTACCCCAGCAGGTCGGCGGCCTCGCGGACCCGCTGCTTGGTCCGGTCCGACAGGCGGGGGTCGTCGCGCAGCGCCCGCGAGACCGTGGGCTGCGAGACGCCCGCCACCCGCGCGACGTCGCGGCTCGTGACCGCCATGCCTGCGACCCCCCGTGACTGCGTGACCCCGTCGGCCTCCCTCGGGCCCCGCGGGAGTCTAGCCGACCGGCGGGGGCAGCAGGTATACGTAGGCACAGCACGGGCAGGCATCGACGGGGGGAGTCGCGTGGGGGCGGACGGGGCCGGGGCGTCGCTGCGCGAGCGCGCGCACGCGGGGGAGAAGCTGCTCGGGGTGCTGGTGCGCATGCCCTGCGAGGAACTCGTCGAGATGGCCGCCGTCGCGGGGTTCGACTACGTGCTGCTGGACTGCGAGCACGGGCCGGGCGACGTCGTGCCGCTGCGCCAGCACCTCCTGCTCGCCGCCGTCCACGGGGTTCCGGTCGTGGTGCGCGTGGGCAGCGGCGACCCCGGGATGGTGCTGCGGGTCCTGGACCAGGGCGCCGAGGGCGTGCTCGTGCCGCACGTCGACGACGCGGCGCAGGCCGCCGCGGCCGTCGCCTCGGCCCACTACCCGCCGCTGGGGCACCGCGGGTTCGCGACCTACAGCCGGGCGGGCCGGTTCGGGACGGTGGATCCGCAGGCGTACCAGGAGGACCAGCTGCGCCGGACGCTGGTGATGGCGATGGTCGAGTCCCCGGCCGGGGCGGCCGCGGCCGCGGACGTCCTGCGCACCCCCGGGCTCGACGGGATCATGGTGGGACCGGCCGACCTGGCCGCGGCCACCGGTCCGGGGGACCCGTCCCCGGCGGAGTCGACGGCCCGGGTCCACGCCGCGCTGGCCGGCGGCGGGGGACTGCGCCTGGACATCGTGGGCGGGGCCGCGGCGGCGGCCGCCGCCTTCGCCGACGGGGCCGACCTGGTCGTCTACAACCTCGCGCACGCGCTCGTGGCGCACCTGCGGGAACTGCGCCTGCCGCTGTCCTGAAACAGCCCCGGAACCCCGCCGAAACCCCTCCGTGACCGCGCGGGGGAGCGTTCCCGGTTTCTCCCGGCTGAGGCTTCCCTTCTCCGTGTGCATACGCATACCCTCTGGCCATGCCCACAGAGAAGCGCACCTTCGCCCTCATCGCCGCGGCCGTCGCGGGTGCCCTCGCCCTCACCGGCTGCGGTGCCGGCAGCCGGGTCGGGAACGAGAACGGGACCTCGGTCACCTGCGACTACGAGGCCCCCAGCGAGAAGACGACGGTCAACGTCCTCGCCTACAACTCCTCGGCCATCGACCCCTTCACCGACACCATGGTGTCGAGCTGCACGAAGGGGGACGTCACCGTCAAGCACGACCCCATCGACTTCGGCGGTCAGGTCACCAAGACGACCGCCACCCTCGCCGGGGACACCGGCACCTACGACATCGTCGAGACCTACGGCTTCGTCATCCCCGGCCTGGCCGAGGAGGAGAAGCTCGTCCCGCTGGACGACCTCTACGCGAAGTACGCCTCCGACGCCGGCCTCGACGCCATCAGCGAGTCGATGCGGCAGGGCATGTCCTACGAGGGCAAGCTCTACGCGCTGCCCATGCAGGCGCAGATGTTCGTCACCGCCTACCGCTCCGACGTCTTCGAGCAGCTCGGGCTGGACGCACCCACGACGTTCCCCGAGATGGTCGCCGCCGCCGAGGCCATCAAGGCCGCCGGCATCATGGAACACCCCATCGCGCTGCCCTGGCTGGCGACCTCCGACATCACCACCAGCTTCGAGGCCGCGATGAACTCCCTCGGCGCCGACTTCGTCGACGCCGACGGGAACGTCACCCTCGACGGACCGCAGGCCCGGCAGGCCCTGGAGGCGCTGCTGGCCCTCAAGCCCTACACCGACCCGCAGGTCACGACCTTCGACCAGCCCAAGGTGCAGCAGCAGATGTACAACGGCACCGCGGCCATGGCCGTCATGTTCTCCGGCCGGATGAACGACCTGACCCTGCCCACCAACAGCGACCTCGCCGAGAACTTCGCCTTCGCCGGGGCGCCCAAGGTCAGCGCCGACGCGCCGTACAGCTACAGCCGGCTCTCCATCGACGGCTGGTCCATCCCGCACAACACCAAGCTCGACCACGACATGCTCTTCACCATGATGGCCTCCGCCGTCGGCGAGGACGCCTCCAAGGCGTCCATCCCCGCGGCGTACCCGGCGCGCGAGGGCCTGGTCACCGCCTCGAACTCGCCCTACGGCGAGGCCGCCAACGCCTCGATCGCCTCCACCATGCCGCCCGTCGTGTCGCCGGTCCTGGCCGACGTCAGCAACGAGATCCGCCCCGTCCTGGCGCAGGTCCTCACCGGCCAGCTCCCCGTCGCCGACGGCCTCGCGCAGATGCAGGCCGCGGCGGAGAAGGTCGCGGGCTGAACCCCGCCCGGTCCCGCAGTCGTCGAGGAGGACGTCGGTCGTGAAACCCCGCGAGTTCTGGATGCTGTTCTCCCCGAGCCTGGTCGTGATGGTCGGCCTGCTCGTCGTGCCGCTGGTGCGCACCGTGCAGTGGAGCTTCGAGGACGTCCACTACGGCACCCCCGGGACGTTCGTCGGGCTGGCCAACTTCGCCGCCGCGCTCACCGACGCCCGGTTCGGCCGGGCCGTCCTGTTCACCGTCGTCGTCACCGTCGTGACGACCGCGATCCTGCTGGTTCTGGGGTACCTCATCGCCATCGGTGTGAACCGGCTGACCACCTCCCGGCCGCTCGTCCTGGGGATCATGCTGATCTCCTACGTGCTGCCGACCCTCGTCGGGGCGGTCGCCTACTCGTGGCTGTTCGACGACAACTTCGGCGGGCTGGTCAACCGCCTCGTCGGGTTCCTCGGCGGCTCGCAGGTCCTGTGGTTCACCGACCAGGTGCCCAACGCGGTGGTCGTCGTGTCGAACACCGTGTGGCACATGCTCCCGTTCGCGATGCTCATCGTCCTGGCCGGGTTGCAGTCGGTCCCGACCGAACTGCGGGAGGCCGCGACGATCGACGGGGCGTCGTCCTTCCAGACGCACCTGCGGGTCATCATCCCCACGATGCGCGGCGTCCTGGGTTTCGTCACCCTCATCTCGATCATGGACGTCCTGCGCATGTTCGACAACCTCGTGCCCCTGTCGCCGCAGGCCGCCGCCATCGGGAACGAGTCGATCATGATGTACGTGTACTCGGTCGCGTTCGCCGACGGGGCGCAGGACCTCGGGCTCGGCAGCGCCATCAACGTGCTGACCATCGGGCTGATCCTCGTCATGCTCATCCCCTTCATCCGCGGGATCTTCAAGGAAGCGAAGGTGGCCCGATGACCGTGCGCACCGAACCGGCCACCGACGTGCGACGGACGTCCGCGGGGCCCGCCCCGCGGACGGTCCGCCGCAAGCCCCCGGTCGTCACCGGCGTCCTGCTCGCCGTCGTCTGCGTCGTGATGCTCGGGCCGTTCGTCTGGATGGCGCTGTCGGTCACGAAACCCACCAACGTCGCGTTCGCCAACCCCCCGGTCCTCACCGGGTACGAACCGACGCTGCAGGCCTTCGTGAACCTCTGGCAGACCACCTACTTCGCCGACTACCTCACGAACACCGTCGCGGTCGCCGTCATCTCGACGGTCGTCGCCCTGGTCATCGGGATCCCCGCCGCGTACGCGCTGTCCCGGTTCCCCAGCTACGTCTCGGCCCTGCTGCTCGTGCTCGCGCTGGTGTTCCGGGCCCTGCCCCGGTTCTCCGTCGTCCTGCCCATGTACGACATCAGCCGCGCGCTGGGGATCTACGACACGACGTTCGCCATGGCCGTCGCGCTCGTCGCCATCAACCAGCCGTTCACGATCTGGCTGCTGCGCAACTTCTTCGCCGACATCCCGCGCGAGCTCGACGAGGCCGCGATGATCGACGGCTGCACCCGCGTCGGGATGCTGCGCCGCGTGATGATCCCGCTCATGCGGCCCGGGATCCTCACCGCCGGGATCTTCGTGTTCCTGTTCGCCTTCCAGGAGTACCTCACCGCGCTCGTGCTCACCGACTCCTCGTCCAAGACCGTGCCGGTGTTCATCGCGACCCAGCTCGGGCAGACCCTGCCGATGCTCCAGCAGGCCGGTGCCGCGTCGCTGCTGCTGACGCTGCCGGTGGTCGTCATCGCGTTCGTCGCCCAGAAGTACCTCGTGGCCGGCCTCAGCGACGGTTCCGTGAAGGGGTGAGCGCCCTCGTCCTGCTGCCCGGGATGAACTGCACGGAGGACCTGTGGGCCTGGTGCGGGCTCGACCACGCCCTCACCCCGGCCCTGGACCGCACGACCGTCGACGACCAGGTGGCCGCGCTCCTGGACCGGCTCCCGCCGAGGTTCGTGCTCGGCGGGCTGTCGCTGGGCGCGATCGTCGCGATGGAGCTCGCCCTGCGGGCCCCCGGGCGCGTCGAGTCCCTCGTGCTGGTGTCCACGAACTCCCGCGCCCCCACCCCGGGGCAGCGGGAGGCGTGGGCCCGCTGGCGGGCGGCGCTGGCGGCCGGCCGGTCCGCGCGGGACCTGCAGGGCGAGATCCTCGACGCGCTGCTGCCACCGGACGTGGCCGCAGCCCGCCCCGACCTCGCCGAGCGCGTGCTGGCGATGGGCCGCGACGACGACCTCCTGCGGAGGCAGCTCGCGCTGCAGGGGTCCCGCACCGACCTCCTGCCGCGCCTGCCCGCCCTCGGTGTCCCGACCCTCGTGGTGTCCGGGGCCCGCGACCCGATCTGCCCCCCGCCGTTCCACACCACCCTCGCCGCGGCCGTCCCCGGCGCCGAGCTCGCGACCCTGCCGGCCGGTCACCTGCCGCCGGTGGAACTCCCGCGGGAGTTCGGGAACCTCCTGCGGTCGCGCGGGGCCTGACCCGATCAGAGGCCGGACACGACGGCGAGGGACATCGGCAGGCCCGTGGAGAACACCGGAGCGACCAGCGTGATGAGCACGATCCGCCCGGGAGACACGGACAGCCCGGCGGTGGGGGATCAGCTGGGAGCTCTGGTGGGCGGAGCCGCGCAACCACACCCCGGCCTGGGAGTTCCGCACGCCAGGGCCTGATCGCTCCGGGCCGTGCCACCACCGTGCGTGCCCGGTGCCGCTAGGTCACCAGTCCGTGCCGGTACGCGTAGACCACGGCCTGGACGCGGTCACGCAGGTCGAGCTTGGTGAGCAGCCGGGACACGTACGTCTTCACCGTCTCCGGGCTGAGGCTCAACGTCGCGGCGATCTCGCTGTTGGAGAGCCCGTCGGCGATCAGGCGCAGGACGTCGAGCTCACGCCGGGTGAGGGTGGTGTCCTCCTGCGCTCGGTGCGTCGGCCGGATCCGTGAGGCGTAGCGGCCGACGAGCTGGCGGGTGACCTCCGGGGCGAGCAGGGAGGTTCCGGCGGCCACGGTCCGGATCCCGTGCAGGAGCTGCGCAGGTCGCGCGTCCTTGAGCAGGAAACCGCTGGCGCCGGCGCGCAGGGCTTCGTAGACGTACTCGTCGAGGTTGAACGTCGTGACGATGAGGACCTTGATCGGCGGCTCGACGTCGGGGCCGGCCAGCAGGCGGGTTGCGCCGATGCCGTCGAGGACGGGCATGCGCACGTCCATCACCACCACGTCGGGGCGCAGCGCGCCGGCGAGGTCGACCGCGGCGCGCCCGTCGCCGCACTCACCGACGACCTCGAGGTCGGCTTGCGCGTCGATGATGGTCGCGAAGCCGGCGCGGATCATCGCCTGGTCGTCGCACACCAGGACCCTGATCGGCGCCTGGACCGAAAGGCTCACGACGGCCCGCCGACGGGGATGCGGGCGTGGACGACGAAGTCGCCGTCCGAGCGGCGGTGTGCGCTGAACTCCCCACCGAGGACCACGACCCGCTCACGCAGACCGGCCAGCCCACGTCCGCTGCCGCCCACCGACCCGGCTGCCGCCCCGCCCGTCGCCGCGGCGCGGGTCCGCACCTCCACGGCGATGTCCTGCGGCCGGTGGCGGACGCTGACGGCCGTGGCGCTGCCGCGCGCGTGCTTGAGGGCGTTCGTCAGCGCCTCCTGCACGACCCGGTACGTCAGGAACTCGGCACTGCCACTGCTCACCGCGGCCTTCCCCTCCTGGGTGAACTCCACGGGCTGGCCGGCCCGGCGTGCCTGCTCGACGAGGGCCTCCACCTCGCCGGGGCGCACGGGCCCGTCGGCCCCGTGCCCGGGGTCGAGCAGGTCGAGCAGGTGCCGCAGGTCGGAGATCGCCCGCCGGCCGGTGTCGGCGATCTCGGTCAGGGTGGCTGTGAGCTTGTCCGGCGCGGCGGTCAGGTAGTGCGCGGCTTCGGTCTGCACCACCATGGCGGTCACGTGGTGGGTGACGACGTCGTGCAGCTCCCCGGCGATCCGGGTGCGCTCGGCCGCCACGGCGACCGCGGCCTCGGCCCGCTGCCTGCCCGCCTCGCTGGCGCGGGTGAAGCGCCACCACGCACCAGCGCCCCAGGCGAGGACCAGCAGCAGGTAGAACTGCACGAACCCGATCACCTGCTCCCCGGAACCGAGCTGGTCGAGCCGGACGGCCAGCACGACGTAGACCGCCGACAGCAGCACCGCCCCGCTCCGGCGGTGCCGTTCCTGGTACGCCCCGGCCGAGAACAGCGCGACCGCCACCGCGGTCCCGGCGAGGGAGTGGTAGGCGCGGACCTGATCCACGAGGAAACCGAGCGAGACCACCGCCAGGCACGCGAGCGGCCACCTGCGCCGCCCCAGCAGGGGGAGCGACTGCATCAGCACGACCACGACGGCCAGCGCGTCGAAGGGGCGGGCCGGCAGGTCGCCGACCTGCGTGCCGTGGCCCTGCGAGGAGGGCAGCAACGACCCGACCACCAGCAGCAGGGCCAGCGGGAGGTCCCGCACCGTGACGTCGAGCCTGCGCCACCGCTCCAGGAGCGGTTCCTCGCTCACCGGACCGGCCTCGGCTCACGGTGAGGAGCAGCGATCCCCCCGGCGCGGCCGGCACCCCGGGGGCGCAGGTTCCCGCGGCGATGGGCGAGGACGAGGAACCCGGCGGTGACGGTGCTGCACACCAGCACCGAGAACACGCCGGCCTCCGGGCCGAAGTCGCCGCCGGTGATCCAGGCCGGGCCGGACAGGACGCTGTGGAGGAGTCCCTGGGGCTGGTCGGTGCCGGACACGCTCATCCCGAAGATCCCGCCCTCGGCGAAGTTCCAGGCGAAGTGCAGGCCGATGGGCAGCCACAGCGTTCGCGTCGCCACGTACGCGGCGGCGAGCATCGCCCCGGCCTCGACGGTGATGGCCACCGCCCCCCACAGGCTGGCGTGCGGGTTGAGCAGGTGCGAGGCGCCGAACAGGGCTGCCGTCAGGACGAGGGCGAGCCAGCTGCCCAGCCGGCCCTCGAGCACGCGGAACAGCACGCCGCGGAAGATGACCTCCTCCGTGACCGCGGCCGCCGCGCTGAACCCGAGCAGAGCCACAGCCCCGGAGGCGGAACCCCACCCGGCGATCCGGTAGTCCCCGAAGACGGCCATCAGGGCGACGGCACCGCCGAACAAGGCGAACCCGGTCAGTGCCCCGCGACCCAGGGCGCGGCCGGCCCCGCGGAACAGCAGTTCGGTGGGAACACGCCGCTCGGTGCGGCCCACGACCCACCGGTACGCCAGGACGGTGGCGGCCGCCGCCGCCAACCCCAGCAGCAGCGTGGACGGCGCGTCCCACTGCGCTGCACGCACCACGAGGCTTCCCAGCAGCGCGACGACCACCACGAACCCGAGCTGCTTGACCACACGCATGACAACTCCTCCGCAGACGGACCCCGGCGGCCCGATCTCCCGCTGCGGACGATGCTAGGGACGTGGAGTTCCGGGGTCGTCACCGTCGGGTGGACACTTCGCGGTAGCTCTCACGGGGGACCTCACGGGGAACCCACGGCCGGCGCCGGCGGACGAGGCGTCCGGTGGGCGCCGGTGGTGAGCGGGTTCCGCAGCGTGGGTTCATCCCCGGCTCAGCGGCCGCCGCGCGCTGCACCCCGGCGCAGGACGTGAACCGCACCCGCGGCGACCGACCGCGTCGCCGGGCAGGAGCCGACGGCTCGCGAGGACCACCGCGGTGGCCGGCGAGCGAACCCCCGGTGGTCCGGCGAGCACGACGTCACCTGCGCCCGCACGGGGTGAGCGGGAACCGCGATCCCCGCACCGCGGGACGCGGCTCCGACCGCGCTCACACCGACGTCCGCGCCCGCGCGGAGCAGGGCGACGCGGGGAGGGAGAACCACCGCCACGGGGAAGTGCTCACTCCGCTTCCACGGCCAGTTCCGCCCACACCGTCTTGCCGTGCCCGGTCGCCTCCACGCCCCAGGCGTCGGCGACGGCCTCCACGATCCCCAGTCCCCGCCCCCCGAGGGCGTCCGGGCCCGCGTCGCGCTCGCGGGGGGAGCGGGTCGAGGAGTCCTCCACCGCCACCGTCAGCCGCCGCGCCGCACCGTCGAACCGCAACGTCAGCCCGGCGCCGCCCCCGGCGTGCACGAGGGCGTTCGTCACCAGTTCCGACAGCACCAGCTCGGCCTCGTCGGCCAGCTCGTCCGCCGACCACGCCACCAGCCGCTCGCGCAGGAACTCCCGCGCCGAGGCGACCGACCGGATGTCCGGCGGCAGCCACCGCGACGCCTCCAGCCGGCCCGCGGTGCTGCCCGCGAACGTCGCCACCAGCAGCGCGGCGTCGTCGGTCAGCTCGTGCGGGATCGCGGCCATCACCGCCGAGGCCAGCCGCTCCGCCGACCGCCCCGGATCGGTGCGCAGCGCCTCCCGCAGCGTCTCGCGCAGCACCCGCTCGCCCCGCTCGGACCCCTCGCCCAGCACCTCCACCACGCCGTCGGTGTGCAGCACCAGCGCCCCCCGGCCCAGCAGGCGGTGCTTCACCGCCGGGTAGGCGGCCCCCGGGTCGACGCCCAGCGGCGGGCCGGGGTCGAGCACCACCTCGCGCAGCCCCCCGTCGTCGACGACCAGCGGGGCCGGGTGACCGGCCGAGGCGACCGAGACGACCCCCGTCGCCGTGTCCAGCCGCAGCAGGCAGCACGTCGCGAACAACCCCGCGTCCAGGTCCACCAGCAGGCGGTTCGTGCGTTCCAGCGCCGCCGACGGGTCGTGGCCCTCGCTGACGTACGCGCGCACCGCCGTCCGCAGCTGCCCCATCAGCCCCGCGGCGCGGGTGCTGTGCCCCTGCACGTCGCCGACGATGAGGGCCACGTCGTCCCCGCACTCCACCGCGTCGTACCAGTCGCCGCCGATGTCGGCGCCCGCCAGCGCCGGGGCGTAGCGCGTCGCGACGTCCAGCCCGTCGCGCGCCGGCATCCGGGTCGGCAGCAGGCCGCGCTGCAGGTCCCGCGCCAGCACCGCCAGCGCCTCGTGGGACCGCGACAGCGCCTCCCGCGAGGACCGCTCGGCGTCCAGCAGCTGCGCCCGCTCCAGCGCCACCGTGATCTGCGCCGCGACCGCCGCGAACAGGTCCAGGTCGCTGTGCTCCAGCGGGGACCGGGCCGAGGCCCGGTCGTCCCAGCCGACGGTCAGCGCCCCCAGCACGACGTCGTCGCGCCCGCGCAGCGGGACCACGAGGACCACGCCGTACCGCTCGGGGTCCAGCCCGCCGAGGTCGCGGTACCCGGCGATCTGCTCGCGGGTCACCACCAGCGGCCGCCCGGTGCGCACCGCCTGCGAGATCGGCGTGTCGGCCCCCCGCCGCACCCGCCGCAACCCCTCCGGCAGCGGCGGGTCGCTCGCACCGGTCAGGTCCTCACCGTCCAGGACGTACAGGGACGACGACCGGCAGCCCAGGACCTCCACGACCGCCGGGGGGATCCGCGCGGTGATCTGCGCGCTCGTCGCGCTCGTCTGCAGCAACCCCGTGATGCGTTCCAGCAGCGCCGCCCGGGCCGCGGCCGCCGCCGCGACCCGCTCGGCGGCCGCCAGCAGCGTCGCCTCCACCGCCACCCCCACGCTCAGGGCGAGGACGGCGGCGGCCTGCTCCTCCTGCGCGCTGAAGGCCGCGGCCCGGGTCAGCAGCAGCGCCCCGCGCGTCCCGCCGGCGTCCAGCGGCGCGACCAGCGCCGAACCGGACAGCCCCGGCAGCCCCGGCAGCCCGGCCGGGCGCGACTGCCGCGGCGGCCCCGGCACGACCGCGACGGGCGGGGCCTCCACGTCGAGGAACACGTCGCCGTCGAGCAGGTACACCGGGTCGTGCGTCCCCGAACCGGCGAACCACACCGCGCAGTGCTCCGCACCCAGCGCCGACCGGGCCGACCGGGCCGCGGTGCGCAGCAGCGCCGGCAGGTCCCCCGCCACCCGCGGGTGCGTGATGTCCAGCAGGTGGCGGTGCAGACCCTCGAACACCTCCGCACCGTACCCACGCGCGCGGCACCCGGCCCGCCGGCGGGTGGTGCGCTCAGCGGGTCGAGGAGGACAGGCTCGACGGGCCGCTGGACAGGACCGCCGCCGCCAGCGCGCGGGACGCCGGACGGTCCTGCGTCCGCGGGTTCGTCAGCAGCACCAGGTCGATCTGGCCCAGCTCGGGCAGCTTGTGCTGCGCGCCGAGCGCGACGAGCTGGACGGGCACCAGGGAACTGGCCAGGCAGGAGATGCCGATGCCCGCCGCGACCGCGGCGATGAGCCCGTTCACGCCCCGGCACACGCACGCCGAGCGGTAGCCGACGCCGACGCGGTCCAGCGCCTCGTGCATCGCGGCCCTGCTCAGCGACGGCGACGGGTAGACGGCCAGCGGGACCGGCTGGGTGAGGTCCAGGCGCGTCGAGGGGTTGCCCACCCACACCAGGCGCTCGCGCTTGACGAGTTCCCCCTCGCCGGACCCGCGCGGGCGCTTGCCGATGAAGATGTCGAGGCGGTCGTTCTCCAGGCGCCGGTGCAGGGTCCCGGACTGGTCGACGGTGAGTTCCAGGTCGACCCGCGGGTTCTCGGAGCGGAAGTCCCGCAGGATCTGCGGCAGCCGCGTCAGGGCCAGGTCGTCGGACATGCCGATCCGCAGCCGGCCCACCGGGCGGGCGCCGGTGAAGTACGCCGCGGCCTGCTCGTGGGAGGCCAGGATCGACCGGGCGAAACCGATCATGGCCTCGCCGTCGGGGGTCAGGACGACCGAGTGGGTGTCGCGGTGGACGAGCTGGCGGCCGACGGAGTCCTCCAGCTTCTTCACGTGCTGGCTGACCGTGGACTGCCGGACACCCAGCCGCGCGGCGGCCTGCGTGAACGAGTGCGTCTGCGCCACAGCGAGGAACGTCCGCAACTGCACCGGTTCGAACGTGCCCGCCGGGCCCCGCTGCGTCGCCACCGTCCCCGCCCCCTCGCGTCGTCATCACGAACCGTGATGACTGATAAGCCGCCGATGCGGATGCAGCCTACGCCGGGGGTCGCCGATGATGGGAGGACGACACCAGAGAGGCACCCGACCCCGTGACACCGGCAGCCGCCGACACCAGCACCGGAACCACCGACACCTCCCCGGCCGAACCCACCGGCCGACCCGCCGGCCGAGGCACCTTCGCGGCGCTGCGGGTCCGCAGCTTCCGCGTCTACGCCACCGGGCAGGCGTTCGCCAACACCGGCGTCTGGGTGCAGAACATCGCCCTCGACTGGCTGACCCTCGAACTCACCCGCTCCCCGGCCGCCGTCGGCGTCGCCATGGCGTTGCAGTTCCTGCCCATCCTGCTGTTCGGGATGCACGGCGGGATGATCGCCGACCGCTACCCCAAGCGGAACATCCTGCTCGTCACGCAGCTGTGCAGCGCCACCGTCGCCACCGCGCTCGCCGTCCTCACCCTCACCGGGCACATCACCGTCGGCGCGATCTACGCCCTCGCCGTCGTCGGCGGGTTCGTCATCGCCCTCGACAACCCGACCCGGCAGTCCTTCGTCGCCGAGGTCGTCCCGGCCCCGTACGTCCGCAACGCCGTCGCGCTCAACGCCGCCGTGTTCCAGACCACCCGCCTCGTCGGGCCCGCGCTGTCCAGCGTCCTCATCGGCACCGTCGGCACCGGGTGGGCCTTCGCCGTCAACGCCCTGCTGTACGTGGGGCCGACGATCGCGCTCGCGTCGCTGCGCCCCGGCGACCTCCAGCCCACCACCGCCGTCCCGCGCGCCAAGGGGCAACTGCGCTCGGCGCTGCGGTACGTCGCCGACCGCCCGCACGTCGCCTGGACCATCGCCCTCGTCGGGGTCTTCGGCACCTTCGGCCTCAACTTCCCCGTCGTCCTCACCGCCATGGCGTCCGAGACGTTCGACGGCGGCGCCGGGCTCTACGGGACGTTCAACGTCGTCCTCGCCGTCGGGTCCATCGCCGGGGCCCTCCTCGCCGGCGGCCGCAGCCGCTCCCGGCTCCGGCTGATCCTCCTGCTCGGCGCCGCCTTCGGCGCCGCGCAGACCCTCGCCGCGTTCGCGCCGAACCTGCCGACGTTCACCGCGGTCCTCGTCGTCATGGGCGTCACGAACCTCGCGTTCCAGGCCATCGCGAACTCCTCCGTGCAGCTGTGGGTCGACCACGAGTACCGCGGGCGCGTCATGGGCCTGTACGTCCTGGTGTTCATGGGCGGCACCCCCCTCGGCGGGCCGATCATCGGCGCGATCACCGAGCACGTCGGCGTGCGCGCCGGGATGGCCGTGTGCGGGCTCGTCCCGCTGGCCGCCGCGCTCGCCCTGGCCGGGTTGCTGGCGGTGCGGAGCGCGCGGGTGCGCGCCGCCTGAGGACCCGGCGGTGCGCCGCCGTCAGCGCCCGTCGTCGCAGGGCCGCAGCTGCACCACCCGCCGGGTGGCCCGGGTGAGGGCGACGTACAGGTCGTGGTGGCCCCCGGGCCCGCGGGCGATCCGATCCGGGTCGAGCAGCACGACGTGGTCGAACTCCAGGCCCTGGGCCTGGCGGGCGGTCAGCACGCTGACGCGCTCGTGCCGCTCCGGGCCCAGGGCCTCGGCGACGGCGCGCCGGACGGGCGGCAGGTCGGGCGCCGGGGCGATGACCGCCACGGTGCCGGGGCCGGCGGCGGCGATCCCGGCCGCGGTCTCGGCGGCCCGGTGCGGGAGCTCCCCGGCGGGCGCCGTCCGTTCGACCACGGGGAACCCGCTGCGGCGCACCGCCCGCGGTGGGCGTGCCGCCGGGTCGGCCCGCCGCAGCGCGGCCGCCGCCACGTCGAGCACCTCCTGCGGGGTGCGGTAGCTGGTCGTCAGGTGCCGCACGCGCCAGTGCCGCGGGTCGTCGGCGGCCCCGATCCACGCGCGGACCTGCTCCCAGTCGGTGGGGGCGCCCGGGGAACCGGCCTGGTGCAGGTCGCCCACCAGGGTCATCGAGCGCGTGGGGCAGCGCCGGGCCAGGACCCGCCACTGCATGGGCGTCAGCTCCTGCGCCTCGTCGACGACGACGTGGCCGAAGGCCCAGCCGCGGTCGGTGGCGGCGCGTTCGGCGGTGGACCGGTCGTCGTCCGGCCCGTAGCGCTCGGCCAGCAGCGCGGCGACGTCCTCGACGTCCTCGACGCCCTCGACCCCGTCCTCGGTGTCGTCGTCATCGTCGTCCAGGTCGAGGGAGCGGGAACCGTGCAGGACCTCCAGCACGCCCCGGGCGTAGGCGCGCCGCTCCTCGGCCTCCCGCCGCCGGCGCACACGGTCCGCGTCCTCCTGCGGGCCCGGCCCGAGCAGTTCGGCCGCCTCGTCCAGCAGGGGGACGTCGGCCACCGTGAAGGGGGCGTTCGGCGAGCGCCGCAGCAGGTCCCGCCGCCGCGGGTCGAGGTCGGGTGCGGCGCGCCGCAGGCGCTCGGGGCAGGCGTACAGCTCCCGCAGGAGCCGCTGCGGGGTCAGCACCGGCCAGCACCGGTCGGCGAGCGCGTGCACGTCGGGCGCCTCGCGCACCTCGGCGCGCAGCTCCTCGACGTCACCGTCCCCGAGCAGGTTCGGCCCGCCGTGGGGGTCCGCGCCCAGCTGCCGCGCGTACTCGGCGGTGACGGCCTCCAGGAGGTGGGCTGTGAACACGGGGCGGGCGCGGTTGTGGGGCAGCCCGGCGGCGCGGGCCCGGTCGCGGCAGCCGGCGACGAGGTGCGGCGGGAC
This sequence comes from Kineococcus lubricus, assembly GCF_050871965.1. NCBI lineage: Bacteria > Bacillati > Actinomycetota > Actinomycetes > Kineosporiales > Kineosporiaceae > Kineococcus > Kineococcus lubricus. The sequence goes on along the minus strand of NZ_JBJLSK010000017.1, from coordinate 88,753 downwards.
GACCAGCCCGAACCCGGCCAGGTCCAGCTCGACGGGGTCCACCGGCACCTCCTGTCGGTCGGCGACCGCGCCGGCGACCAGCCGGGCCATCTCCGGCGTCCCCTTCAGCTGCCGGGTCGGCGGCGGGTCGGCCGCCTCCCCGACCTCCACCTCGAGGCCGGGGGACAGCCGGGCCGGCGTCACCATGAGCACCGACGTCTCACCCAGCGCCGGCAGCACCCGGCTGACGTAGCGCAGGAAGGTGCTGCTGGGGCCCACGAACAGGACGCCGCGCCCCTCGAGGAGTTCGCGGTGGGTGTACAGCAGGTACGCCGCCCGGTGCAGGGCCACGGCCGTCTTGCCGGTGCCCGGCCCGCCCTGCACGACGAGGACCCCCGGGAGGCGGTCGCGGACGATCTCGTCCTGCTCCGCCGCGATGGTGGCGACGACGTCCCGCATGAGGCCGGTCCGCGGCAGGTCCAGCACCGAGGACAGGGTCGCGGTGAGCGCCGGTGGGACGGGGCCGTCGGCGCGGTCCCGGTCGCGGGGGGTCAGGAGTTCCTCCTCGACGGCCAGGACGCGGTCGCGCCGGGTGGCGATCTGCCGGCGTCGGCGCACGCCCTCGGGGGTCGCGGCCGTGGCGGTGTAGAAGGGGCGCGCCGCCGCGGCGCGCCAGTCCACCAGCAGCGGGGACCACCGGTCGTCGGGCAGGCCGACCCGGCCCACGTGCAGCACCGTGCCGTCCTCGAGGTCGAGGCGCCCGAAGCACAGGCCGTCCTCGGCGTTGCGCAGCGCGTCCACCCGCCGGCGCAGCCGCCGGACGTTCGCCTCGTGGTCGGGGCGGTCCCGCGCGGCGCGGGGGGAGTTCTCCAGCAGCCGTCGCAGCTGCTGCTCCCGGTCGCGCACCTCGGTGCGGCGAACGGTGTGGAAGGTGTCCAGGAACCGCTGTTCCTCGTCGCGTGAATCCACTGCCGGAGAACTCCCTCGCGTAGTACAATACGGGTGTGACGTCGACGCGGACGGCACACCGCACGGTGAACTCGGCCCGCGCCGGAAACACGGACCAACCTCCCATCCTCCTCGCGAGAACCTCGGCCGCGCAAGCGTTCCCGCGTCCCGGTGGAGCGGCGACCGGTGCCTCCGAACTCCCGCGGGAAATGCGCTGGACGACGCGGTGCGCGGTGCGCGACAGTGCCGCGTGCCCCTCTCCGTGCGCGCCTGGGAAACCGCCGACACCGAACCCACCCGGGAGGTGTTCCGGCGCAGCGTCCACCGCACCGCCGCCGACCACTACTCACCGGAACAACGCGACGCCTGGGCCCCGGCCGAGGCCGACCTCGCCGAGTGGGGCCGGGCGCGGGCCCGGGCCGGGACGCGGGTCGCGGTGCGCGACGGCGAGGTCGCCGGGTTCACCGACCTGTCCGCCGACGGCCACATCGGCATGTTCTACGTCCACCCCGACCACGGGCGCCGGGGCGTCGGCGCCGCCCTGCTCGACGACGTCCTGCGCACCGCCGCCGAACGCGGCCTCACCCGCCTCACCGTCGACGCCAGCCTCACCGCGCGACCGTTCTTCCAGCGCGCCGGGTTCACCGTCGTGCGCGAGCAGCGCGTGCACCGCGGGGGGCAGGAGTTCACCAACGTGGCGATGCGGCTGGACCTGCCCGCCGCCGGTGCCGGGGAACGGCGCGACCGGCCCCGGCAGGTCGTCTGGGACATGGACGGGACCCTCCTGGACTCCACCCGCGTGGTGCCCGCCGCCTTCGTCGGGGCCGTGGCCGAACTGGGCGGGCCGGCCGTCGACGTCGAGGAGGTCGTGGCGGCCTACTCCCTGGGCGTGCCGGAGGTCATGCTGGCCCACCTCGTGCGCCGGCCCCTGCGGCCGGGGGAGGCCGAGGCGTACTACCGGCGGCTGGAGGGCGTCGCCGTCGACCCCTACCCGGGGGTGGCCGAGACGCTGGCCGCCCTGCGCGCGGCGGGGCACCCCGTCGCCGTGTTCACCGGCGCCGCCGTGCGCGGGGCGCGCACCCTGCTGCGCGCGGCGGGCCTGACCGTGGACGTCCTCATCGGCGGCGACCTCGTGGCGCGCCCCAAACCGGCCCCGGACGGGCTGCTGCTGGCGGCGCGGATGCTGGGCGTCGCACCGTCGGACCTGCTGTACGTCGGGGACGCCCCCACCGACCTGGGGGCGGCCCGGGCCGCCGGGGCGCACGCCGTCGCCGCCGCCTGGGGGCACCTGCACGACCCCGCGGTCCCCGCCGACGCGACCTGGCGCTCGCCCCGGGAGGCGCTGCGGGTGCTCGACGACCCCCGCGGGTGAAGGACTCCACCGCCGATGCCGACCGTCGGTGACCCACGAGCACCTGCGTACCTCCGGGGGCGACCGAGACGAGACGGTCGCTGCAGGTGGTACCCGGGAAGGGTTCCCTTACGATCGCTGGAGGTCCGCGAGTGCGTTCGAGCCGAGGAGGCCCGTCGTGTCCGTCTTCCCGCCGCAGCGTGCTGCCCAGGTCCCGGACGGCAGCTCACGGTGGCTGCGGACGCTGGACGTCGTCGTCGCGGCGGGGGTCTTCCTGTACAACCTGCCGATCCAGCGCGCCTACGTCCCGCACGATGCCCCCGAGGTGCTGGGGGTGGTCCTCTCCCTGGCGTTGTGCGCACCGTTCCCGGCCAGCCGCCGCCGCCCACGTCTCGCCTTCGCGCTGATGGTGGCGGCCGCGTCGGTGCAGGTGCTGGCCGGGATGCCGCCGATCCCCGCGGACGTCATCCTCCTGGCCGGCCTGTACGCCGTGGCCTCCCGCTGCTCGCGCGCGACGTCGCTGGCGGCCGCGGGCGTCCTGGGGGTCCTGGTCGTCGTCGGGGCCCTGCGTTTCGGTGCCGCCCCGGTGCCGACGGTGACGGCCGCGGCGGTGGCCAGCGTCCTCATCGCCTCGGTGTGGATGTGGGGTTTCACCATCGGGCTGCGCCGGGCCTACGTGGCGGGTCTGGCCGAGCGCGCCGAGCAGGCCGAACGTTCCCGCGACGACCAGGCGCGGATCGCCGCGGTCGAGGAGCGGGCGCGCATCGCCCGCGAGATCCACGACATCGTCTCCCACAGCCTCAGCGTCGTCGTCGTCATGTCCGAGGGAGCAGCGGGGCTGGTGCACACCGACCCGCACCGTTCGGAGCAGGCGATGCGGGAGGTGACCCGCACCGGGCGCACCGCGCTGGCCGAGATGCGCCGGATGCTGGGGGTGCTGCGCGAGGAGGAAGCCGGTTCGCACGCACCCCAGCCGGGGACGGCCGAACTGCCCGCTCTCGTCGAGCAGGTCCGCCGGGCCGGGACGGCGGTGCACCTGCACGTCGGGGGGCAGGTGCGGCCGCTGGGAGCGGGAACCGAACTGGTCGTGTACCGGATCGTGCAGGAGGCGCTGACCAACGTGCGCAAGCACGCCGGCCCCGACGCCGGTGACGTGGAGGTGCGGGTGGACTACCACCCCGACCGGATCGAGGTCCTCGTGCGCGACGAGGGCCGTGGCCGGGGCGCTGCCGCACCCGGGCACGGGCTGACGGGGATGCGTGAACGGGTCCAGACGTACGGGGGTCGGCTGCGCGCCGGTCCCCGGGCGGACGGCGCCGGGTTCGAGGTGGCGGCGACCTTGCCGTCCGCCAGTCGAGAACCCGTGACCAGCGCGGGTGGGAGCAGCCGGTGAGCGGAGCCGTGGAGAACGCGCACGAGACCGCCGCGGACGTCGGCGGGCAGTCGTCCGTGACGCGTGTGGTGCTGGTCGACGACCAGGAACTGATCCGCGCCGGTTTCCGGATGGTGCTGGACGCTCAGGGGGACATCGACGTCGTGGGGGAGGCCGACGACGGCGACAGCGCGCTGCGGCTGCTCGCGGACCTGCACGGCGAGGTGGACGTGGTGCTGATGGACGTCCGGATGCCGCGCATGGACGGCGTGGAGGCCACCCGCCGCATCTGCAGCGCAGGCGGCCCGCAGGTGCTGGTCCTGACGACCTTCGACCTCGACGAGTACGCCTACGACTCCCTGCGCGCCGGCGCCAGCGGGTTCCTGCTCAAGGACGCGCCGCTGGCGGAACTGGTGTCGGCGATCCGTCACATCCACGCCGGCGACGCGGTCGTCGCACCGAGCACGACGCGCCGGTTGCTGAGCCACTTCGCCGAACCGGTGGACACCGCGGTGGACGGTGGTACGGCCACCGGCGCTGTCGCCGGTGCCACCGGCTCCGGGCCGGCGGCACCGACGGGGTGGGAGGAGCTCACGCCACGCGAGCACGAGGTGTTCCTGAGCGTCGCGCGGGGACTGTCCAACGCGGAGATCGCGCAGGAACTGGTCATCTCCGAGGGGACGGTGAAGATCCACGTCAGCCGCATCCTCACCAAGCTGGGCCTGCGCGACCGGGTGCAGGTCGTGGTGACCGCCTACGAGAGCGGGCTGATCACCGCTGGTGACCCACCCGCTCCCTCGTGACCCCGGGGGCGGCGCGGTCAGCGGATGTCGCGGCGTTCCAGGGCACGGGCGCTGACCAGGACCAGGACCGCGGACAGGACCAGGGCCAGAGCGGTGAGCAGGGGGCTGACGGAGGTCAGGGAGGCGCCGGCGTCGGCGAAGACCCCCGTCCCCAGCTGGGTGGCCCGGCTGAGCAGCCCGTAGGGCAGCAGTGCGCCGAGGTCGGCGGGCGCGGCCAGCAGCACCACCGCCGAGGTCACCGCCCCGAGCAGGGCCACGGCCAGCGGAGCGGCGAAGGACTTCACGACCATCGACAACCACGACTGCAGCACGGCCACCGGGACGCCGGCCACGACGATCACCAGGCTGATCAGGAGGTAGCGACCCGGCAGCACCCCCGGCAGCTCGAACACCAGTTTCCCGGCGGCCACCACGCCCAGCAGCAGCACCAGCTGCATCACCGCGGACAACGACACGACCGCCGCCACCTTGCCGAGCACGACCCGCCGACCCGGTACTCCGGCGGTCATCAGCGCGTTCCAGTTGCCGCCGCGGTGCTCCACCCGCCAGACCAGCGACGCCAGCGCCGCGATGCCCAGCGACGACGGGAAGAGGCCGTAGAACACCACCGCCCGCAACCACAGGGTGTCCCACCCGTCGGCCAGCCCCTGCCCCGACAGGGCGGAGTTGGCCGACCCCGTCGCCACCGCCATCAACGGCAGGGCCAGCACGACGGCCCAACTGGCCGAGCGCTTCAGCTTCAGGATCTCAGCACGAACGGAACCCACGTCAGATCTCCTTCCGGTCCAGCCGGGCGGTGAGCAGGGCGAAGGCGGCCGCGGCCGCCACCGTCAAGGCCGCGACGCCGCCGTAGGAGGGCGCGACGTCGACGAGGACGGCGTCGCGGTAGTCCACCGGGGCGGACAGCGCGTAGTACCCCCAGGGCGTCAGGTGGGCCAGGGCGCGCGGTGCGCCGGAACCGATGACGGCCAGGAAAACCCCCAGCAGGCCCAGGCCGGTGCCGATGAGCTGGTTCTCCCAGCGCGCCGCCAGCAGCAGGTGGAGCGCCAGCAGCACCAGGTTCACCGCCAGGACGCAACCGCTGTAGGCCAGCCACAGCGCCACCGGGAACGGCGCCGCGATGCCGACCGCGAACCCGGTGGCCGCGACCAGGACGCTCTGCACCCCGGTCGCGGCGGCCAGCACCGAGCCGTTGGCGAGGAGTTTGGCCCGGCACAACCGCCCCGGAGCCAGGCCGGCGCCGTGCGAGAGCATCCACCCCCGCCCCTGGTGCTCGACGTCGACCTGACGACTGGCCAGCACCGCGATGAGGACGGGGGAAACCAGGGGGATCGCCGTCGACATCCCCAGCAGCAACCGTTCCCAGGCCCGTCCCTGCGGGTCCGCGGCGGCGTCGGCGAAGGTGGGGCTGACCAGTTCCACGCACGACAGCACGACCACGCCCAGCACCATCAGCGCGGTGACCGGGGCCACGCGCAGGCGCCGCATCTTGGCGAACTCGTTGCCCACGGCGCGGCGCACGCTCACGTGCAGGGCGGACCCCCCGGCCGCTCCAGGAGGTCTGCGGTGCTCGCGCTGCTCGGGACGGACGCGTGCGGGGGACAGGTGCGTGGTGTCGTTCACAGGGTCCGCCCCCCACCGGTGAGGTCGATGAACACGTCCTCCAGGGACTGCTCCCGGCGGCGGACCCCGTGGACGCCGACGCCGGCGTCCACCAGTTCGCCGACCAGTCGCGCGGTGCCGTCCGGGTCCAGCCCGGGAACCCGGACGCTGTCCCCGGACCGGCTGGCCTTCCGGGACCGGCTGAGGGCCAGGGCGCGGTCGGGGTCGAAGGTGTCGACCAGGACGTCGGGAGTGGTGCGGGTCAGCAGTTCTTCCCGGGTTCCCTGGAAGATGAGCCGGCCGTCGTCGATGATGCCGAGCACGTTCGCGGTGCGGTCGATCTCGCCGAGCAGGTGACTGGACACCATGACGGTGACCCCGTCGTCGGCCAGGGAACGCAGCAACTCCCGGATCTCCTCGATGCCGGCGGGATCGAGCCCGTTGGTGGGTTCGTCCAGGACGAGCAGGCGGGGGCGGCGGGCCAGCGCCAACGCGATCCCCAGGCGCTGCTTCATGCCCAGGGAGTAGTTCCTGACCTTCTTGTCCAGCTGGTCCTGCAAGCGGACGGTGCGGACCGCGGCCTGGACCTGGCTCTCGTCCAGGCCCAGCAGTCGCTGCACCAGGCGCAGGTTCTCCCCACCGGTCAGGTGCAGGTAGGCCGGAGGAGCCTCGACGAGGGAACCGACGTGCGCCAGCAGTTCGTGCCGGGTCTGCGGCACCACGGGCCGGCCCATCATCGTGATCTCCCCGCTGGTGGGGCGCACCAGGGACAGCAGCATCTTCATCGTCGTGGACTTGCCCGAGCCGTTGGGACCCAGGAAGCCGTAGACGCACCCCTCGGGGACGTGCAGCTCGACGTCCTCGACGACGGTGCGGTCGCCGTAGCGCTTGCCCAGTGCGTGCGTGGTGATGATCTCGGACACGGCACCATGCTGCGAACCGGGTCCGCCGAGGTCGTCTCCCGGCAGGCATATCTTCACCCCCGCCCGGTCGGCGCGGACTACCACCTCAGGCATACCCGTGTGCGAGGTCGGGCGCCCGCCTGTCGAGCGGGACAGGCCGGTGCCCCTGCCCACCGGTGGCGCTCCCACCAGGCCGGGGCTCGCCGGTTCGGCCACTGGTTCATCGCCGGTCAGCTCACCGGTCCGCTCATGCGCCCTGCGGGAGCTGGGGCAAAGCGATTCAGCAAAGCTGTTGCGCAGCAACGGTTATGATCTGCCCGGGGAGAAACTCGAAAAAACTCCGCGCCGGGGGTTGACGTGCAGTTCGCCGCCTCGGCAAGGTGGTGATCGCAAGGCGGGGTGGTCGACCGGAACGGTCCCACCGGCAGCACCTCCACCGCTCACCGCCTGGCCCCGCGCTTCAGTTCTGCGCCCGACCTCACCCCCGTGTCTCGAACCAACGTCCAGGAGACATCGTGATCAACGGTGGATCGTTCGTCGTCCTGCTCCCCGACACCCCTGCCGCGGCCCCGGTCGCGGCGCAGCTGACCCCGGCCTGCGACCTGCAGGTCGCGCACGCTTCCGGCCGTCCCTGGCTGCTGGCCCGCCGCGGCCCGTCGCCGGCTGTGGTCCACGCCGGTGAGCAGCCGTGTCGACTGGTCGTCCTGGGCTGTTCGGACGTGAGCGCGCAGGACCTGACGCGCAGTGCTCAGCGGGTCCGCACCGCGCCGGACGTGACGACGCTGGCCCAGCGGTGGGCCGGCAGCCACCTGGTCCTGGCCAGCCTGCAGGGACAGGTGCACGCCAGCGGCCCGGCGATGGAGACCCGCCGCCTGTTCCACGCCGTCCTGGGCGGTGTCCACGTCCTGGCCGATCGCGCCGACGTCCTGGCCGAGCTCGGCGGCTTCGGCGTCGACGCCGCCGTGCTGGCCGACCGCCTGGTGCGCTGCCTGCCGCACCCGCTGCGCGACGCCCCGCTGTGGCGGGAGGTCAGTGCCGTGCCCGGTGGGGTGCAGGTGACCCTCGAGCGCGACGGGCGAGCCGTCAGCAGCCGCCGGTGGTGGCAGCCACCGGCCGCCGAGCTGTCCCGTCGGCAGGGAGCGGTGCTGCTGCGCGACGGCCTCGCCGCTGCGGTCGCCGCCCGCACCGCCGGTGGCCGGGCGATCACCTGTGACCTGTCCGGGGGGCTGGACTCCACACCGGTGTGCTACTTCGCCAGCCGGGGCCCCTCCGGGGTGCTGGCCCGCACCCTCTACAACGACGACCCCGGCGGCCGGGAGGACCTGCACTGGGCACGCATCGCCCTGCGGGCCATGCCCGGGGTGCACACCCACCTCACCGGCTCCACCGACGAGCTGCCGGACTTCTTCGGCGGGTTGCCTTCCCTGCGGGTCCAGTTCGACGAACCCACCCAGGCCGTCACCGCGGGACCGCGCATCAGCGCGCTGCTGGCCGACGACGCCGGCTGGGGGATCCGGGTGCACCTCAACGGCCTGGGCGGGGACCACCTGCTGCGCGGGGTGCGGGGCTGGCAGCACGGCCTGGCCCGGCGCCGCCCGCTGCTGGCCTGGCGACGCGCCCGCGCCGAGGACGCCCCGGCCGGGGTGAGCGGACTGGACACCCTGCGCCAGCTGCTGGACCGGCGCAGCTACGCGCAGTGGCTCAGCGCGGTCACCGAGGACGCCGTCACCGGGGTGGCACCGCCCGAGGTACCCAGCACCAGCGACTGGTCCACCCGCCCCACCCTGCCGCCCTGGCTGAGCCAGGACGCCCGCGCCAGCGTCATCGACCACCTGCGTACCGCGGCCGCCGACGCCGAACCCCTCGACACCGACCGCGCGGTGCACCTGGACCTGTCCTTCCTGCGCGACGCCGGCCGGCTGGTGCGCGGCACCGCCCAGATCGGCCAGCCGATCGGCGTCGCGTACGAGTCACCGCTGATGGACGACCGCGTCGCCGAGGCTGTCCTGGCGGTGCGCCGCGAGGAACGCGACACGCCCCTGGAGTGGAAGCCCCTCATGAAGGAAGCCGTCCGCGACCTGCTGCCGCCGGAGTACCTGCGCCGCGTCAACAAGGTGGGTGGATCCCCGCAGGCGGTGCGCGGCTACGCAGCGCACCACCGCACGCTGCTGGAACTGTGCGAGGACTCCGGGCTGGTGCAGGCCGGCGTCCTCGACCTGGACCGGTTCGCGGCCGCGTCCGCGCCGGACGCCCTGGCCAGCCCCACCACCCACGTCCACGCCACCGTCAACGCCGCGCTGTTCCTGCGCAACCTCCGCACCGGTTCCGCGACGGCGGGGGACGTCGACCGCTCGAGGTCGGACACCACCGCCGCGGTCGCCGGCTGACACCTTCACGAGCATCACCGCCACCACCACCGCGAGAGACGGGTGAACCGTGAACCCCACCACGAATCCCACCACGAATCCCACCACGAACCCCACCACGACCCCCGGCCGCGCCCTGAGCGTCAGCACCGAGTACGGCGACGTCGTCTTGGACGAGGCCAACGGCAAGTACTGGCACCTCAACGCCACCGCCGGCCTCGTCCTGGCCGTCCACCGCCGCGGCGGCAGCGCGGAACGGGCCGTGGCCGAGCTGACGTCGACCTACGACGTGGACGAGAGCACCGCCCGCGCCGACGTGGCGGCCCTCCTGACCCGCTTCCGGTCCCTGGGGCTGACGTGAGCGAGATCCTGCCCGCGGCCCCCGCCCACCTCGCGGTCACCGACCGGCTGCACGTCAGCACCAGCGTGCTGCTCGCCCGGTGGCTGACCCACCGGTCCCCCCAGCAGCTGCGTCAGCACCTGACCCGCATCGCCCGCGGCGCCCGGCCCGCCACCTACGCCGAAGCCGCCGCCGCTCGCGATGCCGTCCTGACCGCCAGTGCCCGCACCCGCGGTGGCTCCGCCTGCCTGGTGCGCTCGGTCGCCACCGCCCTGGTGTGCCGGGCCCGCGGCACCTGGCCCACGTGGTGCGTGGGTGTCCTGGCCGCCCCGCCCTTCGCCGCCCACGCCTGGATCGAGGCCGACGACCGCATCGTCGAGGAACCGACCAGCCGCACCGACTTCCGGACCTTCTTCGCCGTCACGGCAGGGGGAACCGGACTCGAACCCGACCGGCCGACCGGCCGGTCGACCGCGACCACCGCAGGGAGGAGGTGACAACCATGGACAAGACCTACGAGCGCCCCGTGATCGCCGAGCTCGGCACGTTCCTGGAGCAGACCGGCTACGGCATCGGCGGCCAGGTCGAGGGGTGGGTGCCCCTCACCGACCGTCCGCTGTGACCGGACCACGGTGCAGGGAGCGGGGAACCCGCTCCCGTCAGAACCCCGCGGTCCCTGCGCACACCGCAGGTGCTGCCACGCCGACGACACCGCGAAAGAGGTGAAATCGATGGACAAGACCTACGAGACCCCGGCGGTCGCCGACCTCGGCGACTTCCGCGCGGTGACCGGTGAATTCATCGGACCGCACGACGAAGCGATCCTCCCCTTCGAGGACTACTCGAACGAGGGTTGAGAGCACCCGCGACGGGACCAGCGCCCGTCCACCTGAGCGCTCGCTGCGGGGCAGGCTCCCCCTGCCCCGCAGCGAGCCGCTCCCTCGCCCACCCGCCACCTGGACGGAACAGGCAGGAAACCGTGAACCTCCTCAGTCCCGCACACGCCGGAACCCGCGCGGGTACCGCCGGCCACCGGCCCGCAGCCCGGCAGACACCCTCGACGACGAGAGCCGCCGCACCGGCACCGGCGACCGCTGAGCAGGACACCGGTGGTGCCGCTGTCGTGGAGGTCTCCGGACTGCGCATGCGGTACGGCGAGGTCGACGTGCTGCGCGGGGTGGACCTGCAGGTGCACGCCGGTCAGGTGCTCGCCCTGCTGGGACCCAACGGCGCCGGCAAGACGAGCACCCTGGAGGTCCTGGAGGGTTTCCGCCGACGCTCCGCCGGCCGCGTCCGCGTGCTGGGCGTCGACCCGGACGACGCCGACGAGCGGTGGAGAGCCCGCATCGGCGTGGTCCTGCAGTCCTGGCAGGACCACCGGCGCTGGCGAGTGCGGGACCTGCTGCACCACCTCGGACGCCACTACCGCCCCTACGGCACACCCCAGCGGCCGCGCCCCTGCGACACCGACGAGCTGCTGGCGCGGGTGGGACTGCTGGGGCAGGCGACCCAGGTCGTGGGCAAGCTGTCCGGGGGCCAGCGCCGCCGCCTCGACGTCGCCGTCGGCCTGGTCGGCCGCCCCGAACTGCTGTTCCTGGACGAACCCACCGTCGGCTTCGACCCGCAGGCACGCCGCGAGTTCCACACCGTGGTGCGTGAACTCGCCGAACGCGACGGCACGAGCATCGTGCTCACCACGCACGACCTGGCCGAAGCCGAAGCGTTGTCCGACACCATCGCGCTGCTGGCCGGTGGCCGCGTCGCCGCCTGCGGCACCAGCGCCGAGCTGGCCGCCCGCTACGCCGGCACCAGCACCGTGACGTGCACCCTGGACGGTCGTCCGCACCGCAGTCAGGTCACCGACCCCGCCGAGCACCTGCGTCAGCTGCTGGCCGAAGGTGACGTGGCAGACCTCCAGGTCCGCCGGGCGAGCCTGGAGGACGCCTACCTGGCGATGGTCGACGAGTTCGAAGGAGGGCGACGATGACCCTCCACCACCCCTTGCGCCGTCTCCCGCAGCGGAACCACCACACCGCTGCGTGCTCGCCGGTGCTCAACGCCGTCCGCGCCGGCCTGCGCCGCAGCCTGATCGAGGTGCGGCAGAACCTCCCCCTGGTGGTGAACTACGCCTTCTTCCCGCTCATCGCCCTGCTCGTGGTGCACCTGCTGCGTGGCACCGCCATCCCGGGAGCGGCGGTCGGGCTGGGGACGCACGCGGTCCCCGGGATCCTGGCGGTCAACATCGTCTTCACCGGCGTCATGGGACTGGCGACCACGCTGATGAGCGAGCGCGCCGACGGCACCCTGCTGCGGGCGCGCACCGTCCCGCACGGTGTCCTGGGGTACCTGGTCGCCAAGATCGCCGGTCAGATCCTCATGACCTTCGTGACCTTGGCCGTCGTGCTGGTCGTCGCCGCGCTGCTGCTCGAAGGGCTCCAGCCGTTCGGGGTGGGCCGCCTGCTCACCCTGGCCTGCGTGGTGCCCCTCGGCCTGCTGGCCACGCTGCCCTTCGGTGCGGTCCTCGGATCGGTGGTGCCGCACCCGCGCCAACTCGGTCTCGTCTCGCTCTCCCTGATGGGCCTGACCGCGGTCTCGGGGGTCTTCTACCCGCTGGTCGCCCACGCGCCGTGGATGCAGGTCACCGGACAGGTCTTCCCGCTGTACTGGATCGGGCTGGGCCTGCGGTCGGCCTTCCTGCCCGCCGAGGCCGTCACCGCCGAGATCGACGCCTCGTGGCGGATCGCGGAGTGCGTCACCGTCCTGGGGGTGTGGTCGGTGGCCGGCACCACCACCGCCCTCGTGCTGCTGCGCCGCGCAGCTCGGCGTCAGGGGGGAACCCGCCTGCGCCCACGGCGCCGTTGAGGTGGATCGGCCCTGGACCCCCGCCCCCACCCCGCTCGACGCAGCGGAGGCGGAGGGGGCCGCTACCGGGCCCGCCGGGCCACCGCGTCGAGGAGGTCGGCGTGCAGGCGCCCCACCGGGACCCGCTCCCCGCCGACCGCCACCGACCCGTCGGCGACCTCGGCGTCCCCGACGACCGCGACGTGCGGGACGCGGCGCTCGCGGGCGGCCCGCACCCGGCGCGGCAGCGGGCCCGCGTCGTCCACCGCCACGCGCAGCCCGTCGAGGCGGTCGGCCAGGGCCCGGGCGTGCGCGCCGTGGCGTTCGCCGCTGACGGGCAGGACCAGCAGCTGCACCGGCGCCAGCCAGGTCGGCCAGCGCCCGCCGCCCTGTTCCAGCAGCACCGCCACGAGCCGTTCCATCGAGCTGAGCAGCCCGCGGTGCACCAGCACCGGGCGGTGCCGGGCCCCGTCGGCGCCGACGTACTCCAGGCCGAAGCGCTCGGGCTGGACGTGGTCGACCTGCACGGTCGACAGGGTCTCCTCCCGGCCGGCGGCGTCCGCGACCTGCACGTCGATCTTCGGGCCGTAGAACGCGGCCTCCCCGGGCGCCTCCTCGTACGGGCGGTCGCCGAGGGCCTGCCGCAACCGGTCCTCGGCGCGGCCCCACACGTCGTCGTCGCCGAGGTGGGCGCCGCGGTCCCCGCGCAGCGACAGGCGGAAGCGGGCCACCCGGATCCCCAGGACGCGGTAGGCCTCCTCGATCCCGGCCAGCGCGGTGCGGACCTCGTCGACGACCTGGTCGGGGCGGCAGAACGAGTGCGCGTCGTCGAGGTTGATCTGCCGGACGCGGCGCAACCCCGACAGGACGCCGGACAGTTCGCTGCGGAACATCGACCCCAGTTCGGCGTAGCGGACGGGCAGGTCCCGGTAGCTGTGCGGCCGGGAGGCGTACACCTGGGTGTGGTGCGGGCAGTTCGCCGGGCGCAGGACGTACTCCTCGTCCCCGACGCGGACCGGGGGGAACATGTCGGCGGAGAACTTCTGCCAGTGCCCGGACCGTTCGAACAGTTCCCGCTTGGCCAGGACGGGGGTGCTGACGCGGCGGCACCCGCTGCGCAGGGACAGTTCCAGGGCGAAGCGCTCGAGCTCGCCGCGGACGACGGCGCCGTCCGGCAGCCACAGCGGCAGACCGGGGCCGACGAGCGGGGAGGTGTCGAACAGGTCGAGGTCGCGGCCGAGCTGGGAGTGGTCGTGCACGGGGTTCTCCTGGGTTTCGGGGAGGTCGCCCGGTGCACGAGGAGAGCCCCGGGGGAAGACCCCCGGGGCTCTGGTTCGTTCAGCTCAGCGCTGACCGCGACGCCGGGAGTGGACCGGCGTCGTCGTCTGCTGCGGGCTGAACCTCACGGTGCCAGCCTGGCACGGGACGGGTCGTCCTGTCGACCCGGTTCCGCCGCCCGGTCCGCGAACACGCTCACCCGGGCGCTGCCGCCGGTGCGGACCTCTCGCAGGGGTTCGGCCGGGAACACCAGCTGGGTGATGGACAGCGGCCCGGCGAGCAGCTCGATCGAGCACCGGTCCAGGAACACCGAGAAACCCGACGTCCCCGCGGGCAGCGGCACGCGGTCGGTCCGGGCGAACCCGGGGTGGAAACCGACGTCCCCGCACCCGCTGCGGTCGACCACCAGGTCGGTGCCCCGCACCGCCAGGCGCAGCACGTCCGGACCGGCCGAGAACTCCCACGTCGCGTCCCCGGAGAACTCGCAGCGCAGCAGCGCGGCGGTCGGCAGGCCGGTGACCGCCTCCGCGTACGCGGTGCGCACCTCCGGTGAGAACAACTGCACGAGAACGGGTTCGCCGTCGTCCCCGGTGGTCAGGGACAGGTCCCGGGGCAGGGTCATCGCGCCCCGCCACGGGGCAGTCGGGGTCTGGCCGGCGTACGTGGGCTGCGCCATCCAGCCGATGAGGACGCGGCGGCCGTCCGGGGCGTCGGTCCACGTCGAGACGGCGTACACGTCCGGGCCGACGTCGAACGGGCGGGCCGGTCCGCCGGAGAACCCCGAACCGTCGAACGACCCCACCCGGTACTCCACCCGCGAACCCGTCGCGTCCTGCACGCTCAGCAGCAGCACCCACCGCTCCCGCCCGTCCAGGTCCAGCGGGAACAGGTCCGGGCACTCCCAGATCCCCGTGCCCGGTTCGTCGGAGAACCGGCCCACCTCCGTCCACGACCGCAGGTCGGTGGAGGAGTGCACCAGCAGCGTCCGCTCGTCGGCCTCGACGCTCACCATCCGCCACTCCCGGCCGTACCGGAACACCTTCGGGTCGCGGAAACCCGTCGAGGCGCGGTCCAGCACCGGGTTCGCGGGGTCCTTCACGAAGGTGTCGCCGTCCTCGCTCCAGGCCAGCGACTGCGCCTGCCGGCCGTCGTCGTAGGCGCTGGTGTAGACGGCCGCGACCCGCCCGTCGTGCACGACGGCGGACCCGGAGAAGATCGCCTCGGTCCCCTCGTGGCTGATCGCCAGGGGCCGGTGCTCCCAGTGCAGCAGGTCGGTGGAGGTGGCGTGCCCCCACGACATGTTCCCCCAGTCCGCGCCGTGCGGGTTGTTCTGGAAGAACAGGTGCCACACCCCGTCGCGGTGCAGCAACCCGTTGGGGTCGTTCAGCCAGGTGTCGACGGCGGTGAAGTGCGCCAGCGGCCGGAAGTCGGGCATCGCCCGATCATGCCCGACCGCGCGGCCGCGGGCACCGGCCAGCCGGTCACAGCGGCGGCGCCACGAGGGCCTCGAAGGCGTCCAGCTCGGCGAGGAACGCCTCCCGGTCCTCCTCCGAGGCCCGCGAGCGGGCGATCGCGTCGCGCTGGCGCTGCACCAGCTCGTCCAGGGGGACCGGGCCCCCGGCCTCGGTGCGGGCCTCGGTGCCGGGCTCGGCGGGGGGTTCGTCCCCGGCCGGTTCCCCGGTGAGGGTGAGCGTCATCCCGAACCGCGGCCCGGCCTCGGCGACGGCGTCGCGGTACCCGAGCTCCACGTCGCCGGCGGCGACGCCCCGCCCGGTGTGGGCGCCGGGGTCGAAGGACAGGTCGGCGTGCCGGACGCCGCGCGCGGCGGCCCGGGCCAGGTGCTCCAGGGCCCGGTCGCGGAAGTCCGCGCGGGTCACGGGCTCGCCGGGGGTGCCGGGGGCGTCCAGGTGCAGGCGCGGCGCCACCTTCGGCAGCGCGGCGGCGACGGCGGCGGGCACGGCCGTCGGGGCGGTGGTCGGGACGGCGTCGGGGTCCATGTCCGCATCCTGCCCCGACCCCGCCCCCGACCACCCGCCGTGGCGACGGAGAGTAGGGCAAGATCTCTGCCTGTGAGCGTCGTCTCGACCGGTCAACGGCGTCTCCTGACCGTGGCCGCCGCCGTCTGGGGCGGGTACGTCGTCGTCGACCTGACCGCCATCGTCCTGGGGCACCGCCGCGTCGTGCAGTACGCCGACCTCCTGCTCGGGACCGTCGCCGAGGTCCTCGTCGTCGCGCTCCTGTGGGTGCGGGCCGCCGGGCCCACCCGCGAGCGCCGGGCCTGGCGGCTGTTCGCGCTGGCCTGGTCGTGCTACTGCGCCTCCGAGCTCGCCCACGACGTCGTCGGCCTGCGCACCGGGGCCCCCGCGCCGGCCGGCACCGGCCTCGAGGCCGGGTTCCTCGCCTGCTACGTCGTCCTGTTCCGCGCCGTCGGCAAGCTCCTGTGGCCCCAGCGCGCCGGCGGCGGCGTCGGGCACCTCGCCGAGAGCCTGGGGCTGGTGCTGCTCCTCGGCGCGCTCGTCCAGCAGTTCGTGGTCCGGCCGCTGGCCGCCTCCAGCGGGCTGCCGCTGAGCGAGGTCAGCCTGTGGCTGCTCATCGCCGCCGCCGACGTGCTCGTCGCCGCCTGCGCCGGGTTCGTCGCCTTCGGGGCCCGCGGCGACCCGCGCTGGTGGTACCTGGCCGCCGGGATGGTCGTCGTCTCCGCCGGTCACGTCGTCCACTCCGTCGTGTTCCTGCGGCGCAGCGAGCAGGCCGGCAGCGGCCTGGACCTGCTGTGGACCGGGGGGCTGCTGCTGGTCGGCGTCGCCGCCACCCAGCCCGCCAGGCCCGTCCCGCTGCGCCCCCTCAGCCAGCGCTCCATCATGGCCGCGCCCGCGCTGGTCCTGCCCGGCTGCATCGTCCTGCTCGCCACCGGCTCCGCCCACCCCCTCGGCACCGAGGTCGTCCTCGCCTGCCTGGTCGCCACGGCCGCTGCGCTCGTCCGCTGGGCCGGTGCGCAGCGCGAGCTGCTCGACCTCGCCCAGTACCGGCACGAGGCGCTCACCGACGAGCTGACCGGCATCCCCAACCGCCGCGCCCTGCTGCTGGAGATCGACCGCCGCATCGCCCGCCGCCGCCCCTTCAGCCTCGCCGTCCTCGACCTCGACCGGTTCAAGGCCGTCAACGACGGCCTCGGGCACGCCGCCGGGGACGAGCTGCTGCGCCAGGTCGTGCGCCGCCTCGCCACCGCCCTGCCCGGCGGGTCCGTGCTGGCCCGCCTCGGCGGCGACGAGCTCGCCGCCGTCCTGCCCGGCGCCGACCTGGACGCCGCCCGCGCCGGCGTCGAACGCGGCCACCGGGCGCTCGCCGTGTCCTACGACCTGCACGGCCACCGCGTGCACGTCGGCGCCAGCGTCGGCCTGGCCGCCTACCCCGGCAACGCCCGCGACGGCGCGGAGCTGCTGCGGCTGGCCGACGGGGCCATGTACGCGGCCAAGGCCGAGGGCGGCACCGTCCGCGTCGTCACCGGCGGCGACGCCGAGCACGCCGCCGACGCGGGCCGCGCGACCGGGGAGCTGCTGCGGGTCGCGCAGCTGCGCACCGCCCTCGGCCTCGACGACGGCGCCGGGGCCGCCGACCTCGCCGCCGCCGGCCGCCTCGTCCTGCACTACCAGCCGCAGGTGGACCTGCGCGACCACGCCGTCGTCGGCGTGGAGGCCCTGGTGCGCTGGGTCCACCCGCGGTGGGGGCTGCTGGGTCCCGACGCCTTCCTGCACCTGACCGAGCAGCACGCCCTGGTGCACCGGTTCACCCGCTGGGCGCTGGACACCGCGCTGCGCGAGACCGCCGGGTGGGCCGCCGCCGGGCACGACCTGCGGGTGGCGGTGAACCTGTCCGCCAGCAGCCTGCGCGACGACGAGCTGCCCGGGCACGTCGAGCGCACCCTGCGCCGGTACGGCCGCCCCGCCGACCGGTTGCAGCTGGAGGTCACCGAGTCGCTGGCGCTGGCCGACCAGCTCGGCGCCGGGGCGGTCCTGCCGCAGCTGTCGTCGCTGGGGGTGTCGCTGTCGGTGGACGACTTCGGCACCGGCTACTCCTCGCTGGCCTACCTGCAGCGCAAGGTCTTCGACGAGGTCAAGCTGGACCGCAGCTTCGTCGGGGGCGTCGGCCGGGACGAGCGGTCCGGGGCCATCGCCGCCTCCACGATCTGGCTGGCCCACCAGCTGGACCTGCGGATCGTCGCCGAGGGCATCGAGTCGCCCGAGACCGCCGAGCACCTCGCCGGGCTGGGGTGCGACGTGGGCCAGGGGTTCCTGCACTGCCGTCCGCTGCCGGCGGCCGAGCTGTGCCGCTGGCTCGACGGCCGCCGCGGCCGGGTCCCGGCGCAGGTCTGAGGTGGCCCGCGCGCACCCCGCCGACCGCCCCGACCGGCGCCCGGACCGGGCCGCGGCCGCCCTCCTGACGGCCGCCGCCGCGTACGGCCTGCTCGGGCTCGCGGTCGCCACCGGCCTCGCGCCCGCCCCGTGGGGCCGCGTCGGCGACGCCACCGTCGGCAACGCCGTCGAGCTCGTCGTCCTGCTGACCCTGGTCCGGCGGGCCCGCGACGGCCGCCGCGGGACCCCGCTGTGGACGATGCTCGCCGTCGGCACCGGCGCCTACTGCGCCTCCGAGGTCGCGTTCGACGTCGCCGAGGCCGTCCTGGGGCGCGGGGTCCGCGGCGTCACCGGCCTCGAGCTCGGCTACGTCGTCGGGTACGGGACGCTGCTGGCCGCGACGATCCGGCTGGTCTGGGTGGGGGCCCGGCGCTGGCGCGCGGGGTACGTCGCCGAGGCCCTCGGGATCGTCCTGCTCGTCGCCGCCCTCGCGCAGGAGTTCGTCGTCCGGCCCCTGGTGGGGTCCAGCGGCCGGCCGTCGGCCGCCGTCACGACGTGGGTGATGCTCGTCGTGCTGGACGCGCTGCTGCTGGCCGGCAGCGTCGTCACCGCGGTCCGGTCGCGGGGCCGCTGGTGGCTGCTCGCCGCCGGCTTCGGCCTGCTGACGCTGGCCGACGCGACGTTCACCGTGGTCTCCCTGACCGGGCGGTACGCCCCCGGCAGCGGGGTCGACGCCCTCGCCGTCGCCGGTCTGGCGTTCGTGGGGGCCGCCGCGCTGCGGGTCCGCACCGCGCCCGCGACGCGGTCGCGCACCCGGTCCTCGATCGTCGTCACGCCCGCCGTGGTGCTGCCGGTGAGCTTCGCGCTGCTGGTCGTCGACCACGTCCACCCGCTGAGCGGGTCCGCGGTGTGGCTCACCGCCGGCGCCTCGGCGGCGGCGCTGCTGCGGATGGTGCTGTCGCAGTCGGAGCTGCTGGAGCTGGCGACGCTGCGCCGCGAAGCCCTCACCGACGACCTCACGGGCGCGGCGAACCGGCGGGCGCTGCTCGCCGACCTCGAACGCCGCTGCGCCGCCGACCACCCGTTCGCGCTCGCGCTGATCGACCTCGACCGGTTCAAGGAGGTCAACGACGGCCTCGGGCACGCCGCCGGGGACGAGCTGCTGCGCCAGGTCGTGCGGCAGGTCCTGGACGCCGTCGCCGACCCCGTGGTCGTCGCCCGCCTCGGCGGTGACGAGCTGGCCCTCGTCCTGCCCGGGGTGTCCGGTGCGGCCGCGACCGCCGACGCCGCCGCCGTGCACACCGCGATGGTCCGCTCCTACGACCTGCTCGGGCACCGCGTCCACGTCGCCGCCAGCGTGGGGGTCGCCGCGTTCCCCGCCGACGCGACCCGCCCCTCGGACCTGCTGCGGTGCGCCGACATCGCCCTGTACGAGGCGAAGACGCCGGGCGGGCGGGTGCGCGCGTTCGGGGACGGCGCCGAGGACCGGGCGGGGGACGGGCGCCCCCGCGGCAGCCTGACCCTCATGACCCAGCTGCGGTCGGCGCTGGGGCTGACCGGCGCCGGTGACGGCGGCTGCGGGCGGCTCACCGTCCTGCTCCAGCCGCAGCTCGACGTCGCCGACGGCGCCGTGACCGGGGCCGAGGCCCTCGTCCGCTGGCAGCACCCCGACCTCGGGGAGCTGTCCCCGGCGCGGTTCCTCGAGGAGGCCGAGCGGCACGGGCTGATGGGGCACCTGACCCACCACGTCCTCGACGGGGCCCTGGCCGCGGCCGCCGGGTGGGCGCGGGACCTGCCCGGGCAGCGGCTGCGGCTGGCGGTGAACCTGTCGGCGACGAACCTGCTGGACGCCGACCTGCCCGCCCGGGTCGCCGGCCTGCTGGCCCGGCACGGCGTCGCCGCGCACGCCCTCGTCCTGGAGATCACCGAGACCGTCCTCATGAGCCGTTCCCCGCGCACCCGCTCGGTGCTGGAGGGGTTGCGCGCGCTGGGGGTGGGCCTGTCCATCGACGACTTCGGGACGGGCTACTCCTCGCTGGCCTACCTGAAGGAACTGCCCGTCGAGGAGGTGAAGCTCGACCGGGGCTTCGTCGCCGACATCGCCGACGACCCCCGCTCGGCGGCCATCGTCGCCTCCACGATCTGGCTCGGGCACCGGCTGGGGGTGCGGATCGTGGGGGAGGGCGTCGAGACCGAGCACACCCTGGGGGTGCTGCGGGCGCTGGGCTGCGACACCACCCAGGGTTTCCTGCACTCCCCGCCGCTGCCCGCCGGGCGGTTCACCGCGTGGGTCGCGGCCCGCCTCGCCGGGGCGCCCACCGCGCCGTAGGGTCGGCCCGTGACTGCTCCCACGATCACCCTGAACGACGGCGTCCAGATCCCCCAGCTGGGTCTGGGGGTGTGGCAGGTCCCGCCGGAGGACACCGCCTCCGTCGTCCTGACCGCCCTGCAGGCCGGGTACCGGCACATCGACACCGCCGCCGGGTACGGCAACGAGGCCGGTGTCGGCGATGCGCTGCACGCCAGCGGGATCGCGCGCGAGGACGTGTTCATCACCACGAAACTCGCCAACGGTGAGCACGGCCGCGACAAGACCCTCGCCGCGTTCGACGCGTCCCTGGCGAAACTGTCCGTCGACTACCTCGACCTGTACCTCATCCACTGGCCGCAGCAGGCCGACGACTACGTCGAGACGTGGAAGGCGTTCGAGGAGATCAAGGCCTCCGGCCGGGTCCGCTCCATCGGGGTGTCGAACTTCCAGAAGACGCACCTGCGCAAACTCCTCGACGAGACCGGCACCGTCCCCAGCGTGAACCAGGTCGAGGTCCACCCCTACCTGACGCAGGAGGACCTGCGGGCCTTCAACGCCGAGCACGGCATCGCCACCGAGGCGTGGAGCCCGCTGGCCCAGAAGCTGAACCTCATCGAGGACCCCGTCGTGACCGGCATCGCCGCCGACCTCGGCCGCACCCCCGCCCAGGTCGTCATCCGCTGGCACCTGCAGCAGGGGAACGTCGTCATCCCCAAGTCCGTCACGCCCGAGCGGATCCGCTCCAACCACGACGTGACCGGGTTCGAGCTGACCGCCGAGCAGGTCGGTGCCCTCAGCGCCCTGAACCGCGACGAGCGGACCGGGCCGGACCCCGACGTCTTCGGCTGAGGCCCCCGCCGGACCTACGTCAGGGGCAGTTCGAACCAGACGGTCTTGCCCGACCCCGCCCGGTCCGAGCCCCACCGGTGGGCGAGGGTGTCGACGAGCGCGACGCCCCGCCCGCCGGTCGCCGTCGGGGGCACGTGCCGCACCTGCGGCCGGCCCCCGCCGCCGTCGCTGACCGAGACCCGCACCGTGCCGTCCGTGCGGCGCCAGCGGACCTCGATGGGCTCACCGCCGTGCCGCACCGCGTTCGTGACCAGCTCGGTCGTCAGGAGCTCCAGCGTCTGCCGGGCCTGGGTGGTGAGCGTGATCGCCGCGAACTGCTCGCGCAGCCAGGTGCGGGTGCGCCGAGCGGCCGACGGGTCGGCCCGCAGCTCCAGACGCGTCATGCCACCTCGTTCGTCCCGACGATCCTGCACCAGTAGACGGCCCAACTCTCGCACCCGCCGGGCCGCAGGCAACCCGGACCCACCGGAACGGGTGCCGATCGGAGCCTCACCAGCGATGATGCACCGGTGCTCCCGGCAGGTGCGGACCGACCCACCCACGACCCCACCCCCGCGGAGCTGGGGGAGGGCACGCTGCTGCCCGCGCACCCCGACGCCGTGCTGGACCGCTTCGCCCGCCTGGGCACCCTCGCCCTGGGCACGCCGGTGGCGCTGGTGTCCATGGTCAGCCGGCACGGGCAGGTCTTCCCCGGCGCCGTGGGGCTGCCCGAGCCGTGGCAGAGCGCCCGCCAGACCCCGCTGAGCCACTCGCTGTGCCAGCACGTCGTGGCCTCCGGCAAGGCGTTCGCCGTCGACGACGCCCGGCTGGACCCCCTCACCGCGGACTCCCTCGCCATCCCCGACCTGAACCTCGTCGCCTACGCCGGCGCCCCGCTGCGGCTGCCCGACCCCCGCACCGGCCTCACCGAGCCCACCGCACCCGTCGTCGGGGTCCTGTGCGCCATCGACGACGCCCCGCGGCGCTGGACCCCCGGGGAGCTCGGCGTCCTGGACGACCTGGCCGCCGCCTGCTCGGCCGAGCTGGGGCTGCGGCTGCTGGAGGAGCGCAACCGGCTGCTGCTGAGCCTGGGGGACGCGCTCGTCGCGACCCGCACCGTCGAGGAGGTGACCGCCACCGTCGCCGCCGTCACCCGCTCCGAGCTCGGCGGTGCGCGCAGCGGGCTGCTGCTGCCCGACGGCCGCGACCGGCTGCGCTCCTCCGACCTGTCGCCGCTGCCGCCCGGCACGCCGGGGACCTGGCGGACCGTCGACCTCGACGCGCCCCTGCCGGTCGCGGCCGCCGCCCGCGAGCGCCGCCCCCACCTGTTCAGCGACCTCGCCGCGCTGCGGGCCGCGTTCCCCGGCGCCGGGGTGCGCGAAGCGCCCGGGTTCGCCGCGTCGGCGTACCTGCCGCTGCTGGTGCAGGACCGGCTCGTGGGGGTGCTGGTCCTGGTGTGGGAGTCCGAGCGGCAGACGCTGGAGGCCGAGGCGGAGGTGTGGAGCGCGCTGGCGCGGTTCACGGCGCAGGCCCTGGACCGGGCGCAGCTGGAGGGCGAGCGCAGGTCGCGGGCCGCGGTGCTGCAGGCGGCGCTGCTGCCGCGGCTGCCGGAGGCGACGGGCCGCCTGACGGTGCGGGGCCGGTACGTGCCGGCGACGCGGGAGGAGCAGATCGGCGGGGACTGGTACGACGTCGTGGTCGGGGCCTCGGGGTCGGTGGCGCTCGTGCTGGGCGACGTCGCGGGCCACGACATGGCGGCCGCGGCCACGATGGCGCAGGTCCGCGGGCTGCTGCGCGCGTTCGTGTGGGACGGCGCGCGGTCGCCGGCCGAACCGGTGCGGCGCCTGGACCGGGCGCTGCCGGGGCTGGGCGTCGACGGGCTGGCGACCCTGGTGCTGGCGTGCGTGGAGGAGACCGCGGACGGGTTCGCGCTGCGCTGGACGAACGCCGGTCACCCGCCACCGGTGCTGCTGCACCCCGACGGCCGGACCGAGCTGCTCGACGGCGCCCCGGACCTGCTCGTGGGGTTGCTGCCGGACTCCCCGCGCCACGAGCACACGGCGCCGGTCCCGCCGGGCGCGACGCTCCTCCTGTACACCGACGGGCTCATCGAGCACCGCGGGCGCAGCCTCGCCGGTGGGGTGGAGCGCGTGCGCGAATCGTTGCGGCGCAACCGGTCCGCCAGCCTGGACGAGCTGCTGGACGAGTTGCTGGCCGAACTGGTCGGCACCCGCGGCGAGGACGACTGCGCCCTGCTGGCGGTGCGGTTCCCGTGACCGGTCACCTCACCGACGTCACCGGCCTGGAGGTCGGGCACGTCACCCGGCGCGGCGAGGGGTGGCTGACGGGCGTCACCGTCGTCCTGACCCCGCCGGGCACCGTCGGCGGGGTCGACGTCCGCGGCGGCGGGCCCGGCACCCACGAGACCGACGCCCTCGACCCGCGGACCCTGGTCCCCACCGTCGACGCCGTCGTCCTGACCGGCGGGTCGGCGTACGGGCTGGTCACCGCGCACGGCGTCCAGCGCTTCCTCGCCGAGCGGGGCCGCGGGTTCCCCGTGGGCCCGGGGCCGGGGGAGGTCGTGCCGATCGTCCCGGCGGCCGCCGTGTTCGACCTCGGCCGCGGCGGGGTCTTCGCGAACCACCCCACCGAGGAGATGGGGTACGCGGCGGCCGCCGCGGCCCGGCCCGGGCCGTTCGACCGCGGCGTCGCGGGGGCCGGGACGGGCGCGCTGCTGGGGGGCCGGTTCAAGGGCGGGGTGGGGACGGCGTCGGCGCGCGCGGGCGGGGCGGTGGTGGCGGCGCTGGCCGTCGTCAACGCGGTCGGCTTGCCGGTGCCCGGGCCGGTGGTGCCCGGGCCGCTGAACACGACGCTGGTGGTGGTGGCGACCGACGCGCTGCTCGACCCCGCCGAGACGTCCCGGACGGCGACGGCCGCGCACGCCGGGCTGGCCCGGGCGCTGGACCCGGTGCACACCCTGGCCGACGGGGACACGGTGTTCTCGCTGGCGACGGGGCGGGTGGCGCTGGCCGGGGAGCGGCGCGAGCGGGTGGGGCAGCTGGTGGAGCTGCAGCGGGTGGCCGCGGACGTGGTGCGCGCGGCGGTGCTGGACGGGGTGGCGTCGGCGGAGGCCGTCGGCGACTGGCCCCCCTTCCCCCTCCACCCGGCCTGACCGGGCGCGCGCCCCCGGCGATCAAGGACACACCCTCGACGATCAAGGACACAGCCGCGGCGATCAAGGACTGACCGTCACTGGTGGGTGCGGCAGTCCTTGATCGCCGTGCGGGTGTCCTTGATCACCGGGTGGGGGAGGGCGTGGAGGGGGCCGGGGTCAGGCGCCGGTGCTGCGCAGGTCGATCGTGCGGGAGCCGGGCGCGGCGGAGCGGACGCGGCCCTTGCCCGACCCCTTCGCCGCGTACATCGCCTGGTCGGCCTGCTGGAGCACGCGGGTGGCGTCCTGGCCGGCGTCGGCCATGGCGAGCCCGACGCTGATCCCGACGGAGAACTCCCAGCCGGCGACGGCGAACGGGGCGGTCATGGCCTCCACGACGCGCTCGGCCACGACGCGGGCGGCGTCCTCGTCGGGCAGGTCGGGGCAGACGACGGCGAACTCGTCCCCGCCGAGGCGGGCGACGGTGTCGCCGGGGCGGACGGCGGCGGTGAGCCGGTCGGCGACGTCGATGAGGACGTGGTCACCGGCCGCGTGACCGCCGGTGTCGTTGACGGGTTTGAAGTCGTCGAGGTCGCAGTACAGCAGCGCGACCTGGTCACCGCTGCGGGCGGCGGCCGACAGGGCGTGCCGCAGCCGGTCCTCCAGCAGGGTGCGGTTGGGCAGGCCGGTCAGCGGGTCGTGCAGGGCCGCCTCGCGCAGGCGGCGCTGCACGAGGCGGCGCTGGGTGACGTCGGCGACCTGGACGACGGCGCCGACCTCACCGGGCCGGCCGTCGTCGCCGGGGGTGGGCCAGGCGGCCGCGGCCAGTTCGAGCCACACCTCCCCGTCACCGTGCTGCAGCTCGGCGTGCCAGTGCGCCGGGCGGCCCGCGGCGACCTCCTGCGCCATCGCGGTGACGGCCTCGACGAAGACGTCGCGGTGCTCGGGGTGGACCTGCTCGGACCAGTCCGAGCCGACGGCGACGCGGGCGCCGAGCATCGACTGGAGCCGGTCGTTGACGCGGGCCACGACGGCCGAGCCGTCGGGCCGCAGCCGCAGCAGGGCCACGCCGAGGAGGGCGTCGTCGAAGGTGCGGCGGAAGACCTCCTCGCGCTTGCCGGCCAGGACGACGGCGCGCTCGCGGGAGCGGACGACCAGGGACATGACGAGCGCGACGGCGCCGGAGGTGAACAGCAGCGCCTGGAGGGCGACGGCGCCGGCGGGGCCGCTGTCGCCGTACGGGCCGAACCCGGCGGCCGTCCCGGTGGTCGCGACGAGCGCGACGGCGAGCTGGCAGGACAGGGCGCGGCGCACCGTCAGACGTGCTGCGCCCCACAGGATCGGGACGACGACGAGGAAGGCCCACGGCCCGCGGGCGCCCCAGAAGACCGCGGCCGAGACCGCGACGGACAGGACCAGGACGAGCAGCCACTCGCAGGCGGCGGCGCGGGCGCGGCGGTCGTCGAGCGGCCGGGGCGCCGGCGGCACGAGCAGCGGCGGGGCGAGCAGGAGGACGCCGAGCAGCTGGGCGAGGGCGTAGGGGACCCCGGCGTGCGGGTCGGCGACCTGCACGAGCGCGGCGGCCGCGGCCACCCCGGCGGCGCTGCCGGCGGTGAACCGCCAGGCGTCGCGGCCCCGTCGCAAGCGCGCAGGCTCCCCTCGGCCGAGCACGGAGATGACGGCGGCGCCGACCCCGCACTGCAGCGCCTGCGCGCTCGCGAACACCGTCGGGTCGAGCCTGCCGAGATCGAGGAGGTGGCCGGCGGCCAGCGATCCCACGAGCGTCCCGGCGACGCACCACCACCGCCGGGCCGGCCGCCGCACCGCCAGCGCCAGCGCCGCCCCCGCGGCCGGCCACCACAGGACGCCGGTGGGGACGTCGGCCCTCACCAGCACCGGTGCGATCGTCGACAGGACGGCCACGACGGCGGCCGTCGTGATCGCCAGCCGCGGGCCGCCCCCGCGCACGCGGGAGGTCGGGTCCGTGGTCCGGCCGGTCTCACCCGTCCGGGCCTGCAGCGCTCTGGCGATCATGCCGACCTCCTCGGCAGGTCCAGCCCGCGCCTTGAGTGCTCCGATCGGGTGAACCCCCGATCGTGACCGGATCGTCACCAGGGGCGGGGGCGGGGCGGGCGTCCGGGGACCGGGGACACTGGGGCGGTGAGCACCCCGCACTCCTCCCACTGGGGCGCCTTCCGCGCGGAGGTCACCGGCGACGGGGTGCGCGTCAGCGCCCACCCCGACGACCCCGAACCGTCCGCGCTGCTGGGCAACGTCGCCGTCGCCGCCACCCCCACCGCCCGGGTCCTGCGCCCGCACGTGCGGCGCGGGTGGTGGGAGGACGGCCCCGGCCCCGACGACCGCCGCGGGCGCGACGAGTTCCTGCCCGTGGAGTGGGACGAGCTGCTCGACCGCGTCGCCGGGGAGTACCGCCGGGTGCTCGACGGGCACGGCCCCCGCGCCGTGTTCGCCGGGTCCTACGGCTGGGCCAGCGCCGGGCGGTTCCACCACGCCCAGAGCCAGCTGCACCGGTTCTCGCACCTGCTCGGCGGCGCCGTCCGCTCGTCGTGGACGTACAGCCACGGCGTCGGCGAGGTCCTCCTACCGCACGTCGTGGGCAGCCAGGAACCCCTGCTGTCGCCGACGTCCTGGGCCAGCGTCGAGGCGCACACCGACCTCGTGATCGCCGTCGGCGGGCTGCCCGCGAAGAACTCCGAGGTCGCCGCCGGCGGCATCACCCGGCACGAGGTCGCGGGCCGGTTGCGCGGGGCCCGCGCCCGCGGCGCCGAGTTCGTGCTCGTCTCCCCGCTGCGCGACGACCTGGCCGCCGAGCTCGACGCCCGCTGGCTGCCCGTCGTCCCCGGCACCGACGCGGCGCTGCTGCTGGCGATGTGCCACGTCCTGCTCACCGACGGGACGTACGACCGGGAGTTCCTGGCCCGCTGCACCGCCGGGCACGAGGAGTTCCTGGCGTCCCTGGCCGGCCGGACGCCGGAGTGGGCCGCGGCGATCACCGGGATCCCGGCCCCCGCCATCGTCGACCTGGCCCGGCGCGCCGTCCGCGGCCGGACGATGGTCACGGTCAGCTGGTCCGTGGCCCGCACCCGGTTCGGTGAGCAGCCCCTGTGGGCGGCGATCGCGTTCGCCGCGATGACCGGCCAGATCGGCCTGCCCGGCGGGGGTTTCGGCCACGGGTACGCCTCCACCGGCGGTGTCGGGAAACGCACCGGCGCCCACCCGCTGCCCACGTTCCCGCAGTTCGCGGACCCGCTGCGGGTCCGCATCCCCGTCGCCCGCATCGCCGACGCGCTGCTGCACCCCGGGGAACCGTACGAGGTCGACGGCCGCCACGAGCGGTACCCGCACCTGCGGCTCGTGCACTGGGCCGGCGGGAACCCCTTCCACCACCACCAGGACCTGTCCCGGTTGCAGCGCGCGTTCCGCGCCGCCGAGACCGTGATCGTCCACGAGCCGTTCTGGACCTCCACCGCCCGGCACGCCGACGTCGTGTTCGCCGCCACCACCACCCTGGAGCGCGAGGACGTCGGCGCCGCCCGCTACGACGACCGGCTCATCGCGATGGGCCGCGTCCACGCCCCCCTGGGGCAGGCCCGCGACGACTACGCCACCCTGGCCGCCCTGGCCCGGCGGCTCGGGATCGGCGCGGAGTTCACCGAGGGCCGCACGGCCGAGCAGTGGGTCGAGCACCTCTACGAGCAGTGGCGGACCGGCCCGGCCGCCCGCGCCGGGGTCGACGCCCCGCCGTACCCGGAGTTCGTCGCGGCCGGGGAGTTCGCGCTGCCCGCCGAACCGGCCCCGAAGGTGATGTTCGCGAGCTTCCGCGCCGACCCCGGCCGGTTCCCGCTGCGCACCCCCAGCGGCCGCCTCGAGCTGCACTCCGCGACCGTCGCCGGTTTCGGCTACGACGACTGCCCCGGCCACCCCGTGTGGCTGGCGCCCGAGGAGGTCCCGGACACCGAGTTCCCGCTGCACCTGATCGCGAACAACCCCGCGACCCGCCTGCACAGCCAGCTCGACCACGGCGCGACGTCGCAGGCCGGGAAGGTCGCCGGGCGCGAGCCGGTCCGCATGCACCCCGCCGACGCCGCCGACCGCGGGCTCACCGACGGTCAGGTCGTGGTGCTGCGCAGCCGCCGCGGCAGCTGCCTGGGCGGGCTCGTCGTCTCCGACGCCGTCCGGCGCGGCGTCGTGCAGATGTCCACCGGCGCCTGGTTCGACCCCGTCGCCGGGGCCGCCGCCGGCGTCACCTGCGGGCACGGGAACGTCAACGTCCTCACCCGCGACGTCGGGTCCTCCCGGCTCGCGCAGGCCTGCACCGGGCAGCACGCCACCGTGCAGGTCACCGGTTTCGCGGGCGTCCCGCCGCCCGTCACGGTGTTCGACGCTCCGGGAACCCCTCGCCCGGCGGGCGCGCCGCGCGCCACGATCTGAGGGTGCTGCCCGCCGACCTGCACCCGTTCGCCGCGCTGCGCGTCCTGGCGCCCCACCCCGACGGCGACGTCGAGCTGCGCACCGGGGACCTCGACGGCGTCCTCGCCCTCGCCGCGGTCGCCGCCCGCGGCGTCCACGCCGACGGCGAGCAGCCGTTCGCGCACCCGTGGACCGACTGCGACCCCGCCGAGCGCGCCCGCCGCACCCTGCGCTGGCACCTGGCCGGCTGGGCCGGGTGGACCCCGCGGGACTGGCGGCTCGACCCCGTCGTCCGCCGCGCCGGCGTCGTCGTGGGCACCCAGTCGCTGGAGGCCACCGGCTTCGGGGTGCTGCGCGAGGTCGTCACCGGGTCCTGGCTGGGGCTGGAGCACCAGGGCCGCGGGACGGGGACGCTGATGCGCGCCGCCGTGCTGCACCTGGCCTTCGCCGGGCTCGGCGCGGCGAGCGCGCGCAGCGAGGCGTACCTGGACAACCCCCGCTCGCTGGGGGTCTCGCGCCGGCTGGGGTACCGCGACGACGGGCGGCAGCGCACGGTCCGCGCCGGCCGCGCCGGCCGCGCCGCCGTCCAGCAGCGGCTGCGCCTCGACGCCGCCGACTGGGCCGCGACCGCGCGCCCGCAGGTGCGGCTCGACGGCCTCGGCTCGGTCGTGCGAGCGCTCGCATAGCGCGCCGGGAGCAGAACTTCAAGGATTCGCGTGTCGAATCGCCCGAACGTGTCGGACCGCCGCGCCCGTTGGGGCATCATGGGGGTCCGAACACGGCGCGGCACCCCGACGGGGGCGGTCGACGCCGCCGAGGCGCGGAGGTGCCGCAGGTGACCACCGAGGGATGGCCGGACGACAGGCTCACCTCATCCGACGTCCCGTCCCTCGTCCGTCACCACGCCGGACCGGCCGACGACCCGGATCGCTACGAGCTGCTCGGCGAGGCCGACGGCGCCGACGAGGCGTGGCACGTCCTGGACCACCGGGCCGCCACCGGCGAGGCGCTGTTCACCCTCGCCGCCCTGCGCCCGGCCGCCGTGGACGACCTCGAGGTCCTGCACGCCGACGAGCAGGGCGAGGCCTCGTCCCGCCGGCAGACGTGGCGCGAACGCGCCGCCGGGCTGGCCCGCGTGCGCCACCCCCGCCTCGCCGGGGTCGTCGGCACCTTCCGCGGGCCCGCGCCGCACCGCCCCGGGCAGGCCGCCGCCGGGCCGGAGTGGGACTACGCCGTCCTGGAGCAGGCCGCCGGGCGCTCGGTCGCCGACTGGCTGCGCGACGACCCCGGCGCCGACGTCGACGAGCGGTTCACCGTCCTGGCCACCGCCGCCAGCGTCCTGGCCGAGCTGCACCGCGGGTCCGAGGACGCGCCCCCGCTCGTGCACGGCGACATCACCCCCCGTTCGCTGCGCCTGGGCGGTTTCTGGCCCACCGACGGCGTCCGGCTGGCCGGGGCCAGCCTCGGCGGCCGCCGCGCCCAGGGCGTCTACACCGCCCCCGAGGTCCGGGCCGGTGCGCTGCCGTCCGCCGCCAGCGACGTCTTCGGCTTCGGCGCCACGTCGGTGTTCCTGCTCACCGGCATGCCGCCGGCGACCTCCCCCGACGGGGACGTCGACCCCTCCCTGGTGCGCCGCCAGCTCGCCGCCGCCGCCCTCACCGCACCCCACCCCGGGCTCGCGGACCTGCTGCTGCAGGCGCTGTCCGCGGACCCCGCCCAGCGCCCGGACCGCCTGCCGGCGTGGGTGAACGGGCTGCGCGCCTTCGTCGAGCCGCGCCCGGCGCTGGACCCGTACGACGGCTACGACGGCCTGGACCACCAGGGCCCGACGGAGCTCGTCCCGGTCGCCGCCCACCGCGCCGCGCGGTCCCTGCCGAAGCGGCCGGTCGTCGTGGTCGTGGGGGCGCTGCTGCTGGCGACCGCGGGCACGGCCGTCGCGATCGCCGCCGTCCAGCAGGGCCGCCTCAAGGACGTCCCCAACCCGGTGGCCATCGTGCAGCCGCCGCAGGAGTCGACGCCCGTGCCGACGACGACGGCCCCGCAGCCGGCGACGACCGCGACGGTGCCCGGCGAGGAGACGACCGCCGCCGGGCGGGCTCCCTCGCCGCGCCGCTCCGCGAGCGCCGGCCGGACCACCGCGACCAGCCCGAGCGCCGTCCCGACGAGCCCGGCGGCCGGTGAGCCGACCGGCCCGGCCCCGAGCGTCCCCGCCCCGGTCGACGCGGCGGCGCCCGCCCCGAGCGCCCCGCCCGCGGTGCCCCCGGCCCCGGTCGAGACGCCGACGGCGACGGCGCCCCCGCCGGTCACCGGCCCGAGCACCCCCACGACGCCGGACGTCACCCCCACGACCCCGGACGTCACCCCGACGACGCCGGACGTCACGCCCACCACCCCGGGCGGCACGCCGACGACCCCGGACGCCGTCCCCACGGTGGTCCTGCCGCCCGTGGTCACGCTCCCCGCGGAGCCCACGCCGAGCAGCACCCCGA
This sequence comes from Kineococcus lubricus, assembly GCF_050871965.1. NCBI lineage: Bacteria > Bacillati > Actinomycetota > Actinomycetes > Kineosporiales > Kineosporiaceae > Kineococcus > Kineococcus lubricus. The sequence goes on along the minus strand of NZ_JBJLSK010000017.1, from coordinate 57,412 downwards.
CGACCAGTTCCCTCGACCCCTACGACCCGCGGTCGGCGCCCACGGTCGTCGACGTCCCCGACGGTCCCTGACCCACCCGGGGCTCAGGCGGCCGAGCGCGTCCGGCCCCGCCCCTGCGCCAGGGCGCACACCGCGTACCCCGCGGCCAGCACCACCGCCACCGGCCCGAGCCGCCCGTCGTCCGGGACGAGGACGACGGCGGCCGCGCACGCCAGGCAGTACGTCACGTTGAACACGAGGTCGTAGGCGGTGAACACCCGCCCCCGGTAGGCGTCGTCGACGCTGCGCTGCACCACGGTGTCGACGCCGATCTTCGCGCCCTGGAACCCCAGCCCCAGCAGCCCGGCCGCGACCGCCAGCACCGGCTGCGACGTGGAGACGCCCACGAGCAGCTGACCGGCGCCCGCGACCAGCAGGCACCCGGTGATCCACGGGTGGACGCGCCCGGGCCGCGCGCCCCACGGGGCCAGCACCGCCGCCAGCCCCGACCCGGCCGCGACCGCGGCCAGCAGCACCCCCAGCGCCGCCAGGCCCGCCGCCGGGTCCGCCGGGTCGGCCAGCACCTGCCGGCACAGCACGACCATCGCGACCGTCGTCAGCCCGAAGCACCAGCGGTGCCAGGCCACCAGGCCCAGGGCCGCCGCGGCCGGGACGCGCTCGCGCAGGTGCCGCACCCCGGCGGCCACGTCGCGGGTCGCCTCCCGCACGCCGCGCCGCGCGGCGCCCGCGCCCGGCGGCGGTCCCAGCAGCCGCCGCGGGAAGGTCAGCGCGACGGCCCCGGCCGCGGCGTAGGCCAGGGCGGACACCACCAGCGCCCCGACCCCGGCGCCGGACCCGGTGCCCAGCGAGGCCGTCACCGCGACCGTCGCCGTCGCCCCCACCCCGGCGGCCACCGTCCCCGACGTCGGCGTGATCGAGTTCGCCAGCACGAACCGCTCGGGGGCCACGACGTGCGGCAGCGCCGCCGACAGCCCCGCCAGCAGCGCGCGGTTCACCGACAGCACCGCCAGCGCCAGCACCCCCACGACCGCGTCGGAGGCGCCCAGGCCCAGGGCGAGCGCCCCCGCCAGCGCCAGCGCGGCCCGCAGCAGGTTGCCGAACCCCAGCACCGACCGCCGCGGCCGGCGGTCCAGCAGCACCCCCGCCCACGGGCCCACGACGGTGAACGGCAGCAGCAGTACCGCCGAGGCGAACGCGACCGCCTCCGGGGTCGCCTGCCGCTCGGGGGAGAAGAAGAACAACGACGCCAGACCGGCCTGGAACGCGCCGTCGGCGGCCTGCCCGGTGAGCCGGACGGCCATCAGCTGCAGGTACCGGCGGGTGCGGAGCAGGTCGCCCAGCTCGGGCAGGACGCCCCGGCGCAGCTCCGGTTCGACCTGTTCGCGCGCCACGGTCGACACCGTAGCGAGCGTGTGGAGGTGTGGTGCGGACCCGTCCGCGCCGCCGGGGACGGCGGGCCGTCCACAGACGGCTGCGCATACTGGACGAGGACCGGTGCCGCAGGACGCACCGGCGTCTGCCGATGGACCGGCAGCACCGACGACTCCCCGATGCCGGAGGACCAGACCGCAGTGGCTTCGCGACGCCCCGCCCCCGTGCCGCCGAACCGACCCCCGGCCCGACGTGGTGCGTCCCCCCGCGGGGGCGGCCCCGTCCGCCCGGTCCGCCGCCGCCGCCCGCGCCGCCGCGCCGTCCTCGGCTGGCTGCTGGGCCTGGTCGCGGCCGGCTTCGTGCTGGCCGCCGGCGGGTTCGCCGCGGCCTACGCGCTGGTGGAGGTGCCGGACCCGAACGCGCTCGCCGACGCCCAGGTCAGCACCGTCTACTACGCCGACGGCACCACCGAGCTGGGCACGTTCGCCGCCCGCAACCGCGAGAACGTCACCATCGACCAGGTCCCCGACCACGTGCAGAAGGCGATCCTCGCCGCCGAGGACCGCAGCTTCTACGAGAACCGCGGCGTCTCGCCGACCGGCATCGCGCGGGCGCTGTGGACGAACCTGACCGACGGGACCAGCCAGGGCGGGTCGACCCTCACCCAGCAGTACGTCAAGAACTACTACCTGACCGACGAGCACTCGTACACGCGCAAGTTCAAGGAGTTCTTCATCTCCTTGAAGATCGACCAGCAGCAGACCAAGGACGAGACCCTCGTCAACTACCTCAACACCGTCTACTTCGGTCGCGGCGCCTACGGCGTCCAGGCCGCCGCGCAGGCCTACTTCGGGGTGGACGCCGGCCAGCTGGACGTCTCCCAGGGCGCGCTGCTCGCGGCGCTGCTCAAGGGGCCCAGCAACTACGACCCCCGCAAGGGCGAGACGCAGGCCGCGAACGCCGCCGAGCGCGTCGACTACGTCCTGGACGGGATGGTCTCCCAGGGCTGGCTGTCGGCCGCGGACCGGGCGGCCGCGGGGCTGCCCGAGACGATCGAGAACACCACCGACGACAACCAGTGGCGCGGGACCAACGGGTACCTGCTGAAGACGGTCGAGGACGAGCTGACGGGGACCGTCGGGCTGACCGAGGAGGACGTCGAGCGCGGCGGCCTGAAGATCGTCACGACGTTCGACCCGAAGGCCCAGGCCGCGGCGGTGGAGGCCGTGCAGGACCAGCTGCCCTCGAAGCTGCCGCAGGGGTTCCACGTCGCGCTGTCCGCGATCGACCCGGCGACCGGCGGGGTGACGGCGATGTACGGCGGCGCGGACTACCTCGCCACCCAGTACAACGACGTCACCCAGGCCCGGGCGCAGCCGGGGTCGACGTTCAAGCCGTTCGCGCTGGTCGCGGGTCTGGAGAAGGGGATTTCGCTGCGGACGACGTTCAACGGGGCCAACGGCCAGGAGGTCGACGGCAACCGGTTCCGCAACTTCGGCGACGAGAGCTTCGGCCGCATCGACCTCGTCACCGCGACCGAGCACTCGGTGAACACCGTCTACGCCCAGCTCAACGACCGGGTCACCCCCGCCGCGACCCGCGACGCGGCCGTCGCCGCCGGCTACCCGGAGGACACCCCCGGCATCTCCGGTGACCAGTACATCTCGAACGTCCTGGGGACCTCCGCGCCGCACCCGATCGACGTGACCCAGGCGTACGCGACGTTCGCCGCGCAGGGCAAGCGCACCCAGTGGCACACCATCGCCAGCATCGACGACGCCACCGGCACCCGGACGTACACCGCCTCGCCCACCACGACGCAGGCGTTCGACAGCGACGTGGCGGCCGACACCACGTACGCGCTGGAGCAGGTCGTGAACTCCGGGACCGGGTCGTACGCCAAGCGGCTGAACCGGCCCGCGGCCGGCAAGACGGGCACCACGAACGACAACCTGGCCGCCTGGTTCGCGGGGTTCACCCCCGACCTGGCCGCGTCGGTGGCGCTGTTCCAGACCAGCCCGGACGGCACGAAGAACGTCTCCCTGGACCTCGGCGGCCGGGAGGTCACCGGCGGTTCGTACCCGGTCCGGATCTGGACGGCGTTCATGCGCGCCGCCCTGGACGGCACGCCGAAGTCGGACTTCCCCGACCGCGCGAACGTCGGCGTCTCGCGCGGCTCGTCCTCGACGTCCACCTCGTCGTCCAGCTCGTCGTCGTCCCCCACGTCCACGTCGACCTCGACGGCCACCGCGACGGCGACGGACACCCCCACGGACTCGCCCACCGGCACCCCGTCGGACTCCCCGACGGGCACCCCGACCGGCACCCCCACCGGCTCGGCCACCTCCTCCGCGACGGGGGGCTCGACGGGGGGCTCGGCGGGGGGCTCGACGGGGGGCTCCTCGGCGGGGTCGACGGCCACCTCCACCCGCGGGTCCGCGGGCGGTGCCGCCGGGGGCGAGCCCGAGCGGCAGGACGCCGAGTCCGACGAGGGGGCCGCCGGGGCGGCGGCGAGCGCGGCGGCCACCGGGTAGGGGAAGCTGACGGGGTGAGCGCGCAGACCCCCGGACCCGCGGACGTGCCGGTCCCCGCACCGTCCGTGGCGCCGACGAGGGTCGACCCCCTCGCCCGCGCCGGCAGCGAGGTCCTCGGCGGTCCCGCGGGCCGGCGGCTGGGCGGGGACGGTCCCTGGTGGGTGCGCGCGCTGCCCGTCTCGGTGCTGCTGGCCGCGGTCGCGGTCGCCCTCGGGGCGGTGACCAAGCACCACTGCCGGGCGCAGGGCTGGAACAGCCCCGACCAGTTCGTGCACGCCTGCTACTCCGACCTGCCGGTCGTCTACACGTCCTCGGGGCTGGCCTCCGGGCTCGGCCCGTACGCCGACGGCGTCTCCCTGGACCAGCCGCCCGTCACCGCCGCCCTGGCCTGGCTGGTCGCGCGGCTGGTGCCGCACGAGGTGACGGTCGCCGCCCAGCGCGCCTACTTCGACGTCGCGTCGGTGCTGCTGCTGCTGGCCGCGCTGACCGTCGTGGTGGCCGTCTGGTCGATGACGGGCCGCCGCCGCGGCTGGGACACCGTGCTGCTGGCCGTCAGCCCCGTCCTGGTGCTGACCGGCCTGCTGTCGTTCGACCTGGTCGCGGTGGCGCTGGCGACGGCGGGGCTGGCCTGCTGGGCCCGCCGCCGGCCCGTCGCCGCGGGGGTGCTGCTCGGGGTCGCGGTCGCGGCCCGCACCTACCCGGTGCTGCTCCTCGTCGCGATCGTGCTGCTGGCGGTGCGCTCGGGCCGGCGCCGGGCCGCGGGGGTGACGGTCGCGGTCGCGGCGGGCGCCTGGGCCGCGCTGAACGTGCCGTTCGCGCTGGCCGACGCCGACGCCTGGGCCGGGTTCGCGGGGGCGTTCTTCGCCCAGCGGGCCGGGTACGGGTCGCTGTGGGTGCTGCCGCAGCTGGTGCAGCAGGCCGTCGGCGCGAGCGGCGCCACCGGGCTGCCGGGGGGCGCCGTCGTCGTCCTGACCCTGGGGGCGTGGGTGGTGTGGACCCTGCTGGTGGCGGTGTTCGTGCTGTGGGCCCCGCGCCGGCCCCGGCTGGTGCAGGTCGCGTTCCTGCTGGTCGCGGGCTGCTGCGTGCTGGGTGCGGCCTTCCCGCCGCAGGCCTCGCTGTGGCTGCTGCCGCTGGCGGTGCTGGCCGTGCCCCGCTGGCGCGACCACTTGATCTGGTGGGCGGCCGAGGCCGCCTACTTCGGCGCCGTGTGGGCGTACATCGCGGGGCAGGCGAACACCGACCGGGCGCTGCCGCCGGAGCTGTACGCCCTCGTCCTGCTCGCCCGGCTGGCCGCGGTGGCCTGGCTGGTGGTGCAGGTGGTGCGCGACGTCCGGCACCCGGCCGACGACCCGGTCCGGGCGACCCGCGGCCTGGACGACCCCTCCGGCGGCGACTTCGACCGGGCCCCGGACGCCCTGGTCGTGCGGGTGGCCTGACGCCCCGCTGACGTCCCGGTCCCCCCAGGGGGTGCGGGGGCGCCCGCTGTGGACGGCGGACCGGCCGTGTCGGACCCGACCGGCACAGTGGACGTCGAAGGGCCGGTAGACTCGTGTGGTTCCCCGACCGTCCCGTGGCCCGGCCACGTGCGCGAGCGGGGGAGACACGCACCGAGACCCTCCTGCCACGGAGAGACCGTGGCCGCCTGAGACCGAAGGAGGTGGGGAATGAGCGCGCGTCAGTACGAGCTCATGGTGATCCTCGACGCGGAGCTGGAAGAGCGGACGGTCGCCCCGTCCCTCGAGCGCTTCCTCAACGTGGTTCGCCAGGGTGGTGGCGAGGTCGGCAAGGTCGACATCTGGGGCCGCCGCCGGCTCTCCTACGACATCAAGAAGAAGTCCGAGGGCATCTACGCCGTCGTCGAGCTCACCACCGAGCCGGCCGTGGCGCAGGAGCTCGACCGTCAGCTGAACCTCAACGAGAGCGTTCTGCGGACCAAGCTGCTGCGAGCCGAGGCTGCCTGATGGCGGGTGAGACCGTCATCACGCTGATCGGGAACCTCACGAACGACCCCGAGCTGCGCTTCACCCCGTCCGGGGCGGCGGTGGCCAACTTCACGGTCGCCTCGACCCCCCGCACGTTCGACCGCCAGTCGAACGAGTGGAAGGACGGCGAGACGCTGTTCATGCGCTGCGCGATCTGGCGCGAGGCGGCGGAGAACGTCGCCGAGTCCCTCACGCGCGGCACCCGGGTCGTCGTGACCGGGCGCCTGCAGTCGCGCACCTTCGACACGAAGGAAGGCGAGAAGCGCACCGTCATCGAGATGCAGGTCGACGAGGTCGGCCCGTCGCTGCGCTACGCCACCGCGAAGGTCAACAAGACCTCCCGCGGCGGCGGCGGTGGGGGCGGCGGCTTCGGCGGCGGTGGCGGCGGGTTCTCCGGCGGCGGCAACGGCGGCGGGAACGCCGGCGGTGGCGGCGGCTGGGGCGGCGGCTCCGGCGGCGGCGCCCCGCAGCAGCAGGACGACCCCTGGGCCACCGGCCCGTCCGCCGGAGGTTCCTCCGGCGGCTGGGGTGGCGCGTCGAACGACGACCCGCCCTTCTAGTCGAACCACACCATTCCATCCCAGGTCGCGAAGCCTGGGCTCTCACGAGAGGGGAGCACCACGATGGCCAAGGTGCCCGTGCGCAAGCCCAAGAAGAAGCAGAACCCGCTGAAGGCCGCCAAGATCGAGGCGGTCGACTACAAGGACACGGCGCTCCTGCGCAAGTTCATCTCCGACCGCGGCAAGATCCGCGCGCGTCGGGTGACGGGCGTGTCCGTCCAGGAGCAGCGTCAGATCGCCAAGGCGATCAAGAACGCTCGCGAGATGGCGCTGCTGCCCTACAGCAGCTCCGCGCGCTGAGAAGGGGTCGCGAGATGAAGCTCATCCTCACCCACGAGGTCACCGGCCTCGGAGCCCCCGGCGACGTCGTCGAGGTCAAGGACGGCTACGGCCGCAACTTCCTCCTCCCGCGCAACCTGGCCACCCCGTGGTCCAAGGGCGGCGAGAAGCAGATCGAGACCATCCGCAAGGCCCGCAAGGCCCGCGAGATCGCCTCGATCGACGACGCCAAGGCCGTCAAGCAGTCGCTGGAGTCCCGCACGGTGGCCTTCGCCGCCCGCGCGGGCCGCGGTGGCCGCCTGTTCGGTGCCGTCACCCCGGCCGACGTCGCCCAGGCGGTCTCGGCCGCCGGTGGCCCGTCGATCGACAAGCGCAAGGTCGAGCTCCCGCAGCCGATCAAGACGACGGGGACCCACAAGGCCCTCGTCCGCCTGCACGCGGACGTGTCCGCGACGGTGACCATCGACGTCGTCGAGGCCACCGCCTGAGGCGGGTCCTGCCGCACGAACCGGAGGCCGGTCGCACCCACGGGTGCGGCCGGCCTCCGGCGTTCCACCCCCCGACCAGTGCAGGTTAGGCTGACCTGTCCTCGTCGTCAGCGGAAGGCCCACCGTGCTGCTCACCCGTCGTCACCTGGTCCTGGGCGCCGTCGGCACCCTCGCCCTCACCTCGGCCTGCGGCAGCGGCACCGAACCGGAGAGCGGGGCGACGGCGACCGCCGACCCGACCACCACGCCGCAGCGCGTGGTCGCGCTGGGCTGGGGCGACGCCGAGACCGCCCTCGCCCTCGGGGTCCAGCCCGTCGGGGCCTCGGACTGGCTGGCGTTCGGCGGTGAGGGCGTCGGCCCGTGGGCCGCCGGGCTCTACGACACGCCGCCGCAGATCATCGGGACCCTCGAACCGTCCTACGAGGCGATCGCCGCGCTCGAACCCGACCTCATCCTCGACGTGAAGAGCTCCGGGGACCGCCAGCGGTACGACACGCTGTCGGGCATCGCGACCACGATCGGCGTCCCGGCCGGGTCGGAGAACTACCTCACCTCCCAGCGCGACCAGGTGACGACCATCGCCGAGGCGCTCGGCAGGACCGAGGAGGGGGAGCGGCTGCTCGCCGGGATCGACGACGCCTTCACCGCCGCGGCCGCCGCCCACCCGCAGTGGGAGGGCGCGACGTTCACCGCCGCCTCCCGCACCACCCGGGGCTGGGGCGCCTACGTCGCCGGCAGCGAGCGGGTGGCGTTCGCCGAGCGGCTCGGGTTCGTGCAGAACCCGGCCGTCGCCGCCCTCCCGGTGGGCGAGACCGGTTTCAGCGTCCCGATCTCCGCCGAGCAGCTCGAGGTGGTCGACGCCGACGTCGTGGTCGTGTTCCCCATCGGCGTCCCCGCGCAGGAGGTCCTGGCCGACCCCGTCCTGACCTCGGTGCCCGCCGCCGCGGCCGGCCGCCTGCTCGTGTTCGAGAAGGACCTCGCCGCGGCCTACTCCCTCAGCTCCGTCCTGTCGACGCGGTGGGCGCTGGACCGCGTCGTCACCCGGCTCGAAGGGCTCGGCGACCTGCCCTGACGTCAGGGGCGGGTGCGGGCGAAGATCGTCGCGACGGCCTCCATGACGGCGTCCGCACCGGCCTGGTCGACGGGCAGGGAGGTGACCGCCACGGTCACCGCCCGACCGTCGTCGGTGGCCCACCCCCGGGTCTCGCACCCGAAGATGTCACCGCCGTGCCCCCAGCCCTGCCCGCCGCCGGGCAGCGGGAAGCTCATGAGCCCCAGGCCGTACCCGGCGCCGGGGACGTCGTCGGCCGGCACCGTGGTGCGCATCTCGCGCAGCAGCGCGGCGTCCAGCAGGCCACCGCGCAGCAGGGCCACCGTGAACCGGTTGAGGTCGCTGGGGGAGGCGATCACCGCGCCGGCCGCCCACGCCGTGGACGGGTCGAACTCGGTGAACTCCGTCCGGTTCCCGTCGGCGTCGACCAGGTACCCCTCGGGGTGCTCACCGCGGTACCCGAGTTCCCCGACCGCGGGGACGTACGTGTGCTGCAACCCGAGCGGCTCCACGACCCGGCGGTGGACCTGCTCCGACCACGGGCGGCCGGTGACCGCCTGCAGCAGCAGCCCCGCGACGGTGTAGTTCGTGTTCGAGTAGGACCACCTCTCACCCGGTGCGAACTCCGCCGGCATCGCCAGGGCCGTGTCGAGCAGGTCGCGCGGGTCGGCGTAGCGGTAGCGGAACTCGGCGGGGTCGGTGGCCCACTGCGCCGTGTAGTTCGGCAGCCCGCTGGTGTGCTGCAGGACCTGCCGCACCGAGATCCCCCGCCCGTCGATCCCCTCACCGCGCAACAGGTTCGGCAGGTGCTCCTCGACCGCGGCGTCGAGGTCGAGCCTGCCCTCACCGACGAGCTGCAGCAGCGCGACGGCCGTGAACGTCTTGGTGTTGCTGCCGATCCGCACCTCCCCGTCCACGGGGACGCGCTCGCCGGCGACGTAGTTCCGGACGGTGCCGTCGGCGTCGCGCAACGAGGCCAGCGCGCCCGGGAAACCCCGGGCGACCAGCGCGTCGAGCGCGGCGGAGACCTCGTCGCGGGGCTGGGCGGCGGCGGCGCTCGCGAGACCGCCGGTGAGGGTCCCGGCGGCGGCGGCCAGCCCGGCGAGGCCGGCCAGCGCGGTGCGGCGGGTGGGGGTCGAGGTGGTCACGGCGTTTCTCCTCCAGGGGTTCCCGCGGTGTGTTCCTGCGGTGTGCCCCGACCCTCCCGCAGCCGGCCCGCGCCCACGAGGGAGCGACCCCGCCGGGACGGGGTGGGGTTCTCCCCACCCCCCGACGCGGCCCTCAGCGCCGGGTGGCGCCGGTGACCACCCAGGCGTCGTCGCGCTCGCGGCGGACCAGCGTGACCAGCCGCGCCAGGGTGTACGCCCCGGCGAAGGCGATCCACAGCCACACCAGCCCCGCGATCCCGGCCGGCACGAACCACAGCACCGCCAGGGCGGCCGGGACGTAGCACAGCAGCGTCACGACCCCGGCCCGAGCCAGGTAGCGCCCGTCACCGGCGCCGATGAGGACGCCGTCGAGGACGAACACCCAGCCCGCGGCCGGCAGGCAGACCGCCAGCACCACCAGCGCCGCGGTGAGGGAGGCGCGGACCTCGGCCCCGGGGGCGAAGAACCCCGCGATCAGCGGGCTGCCGAACCCGATGAGCAGCCCGAGCACGACGCCGATCCCCACGCCCCACTGCGCCATGCGGCGGACGGTGGCGCGCACCCCGCCGACGTCCCCGGCGCCCAGGGACCGCCCGACGAGGGCCTGCGCGGCGATGGCGAGGGCGTCCAGCGCCAGCGCGGTCGTCGTCCAGACGGTGTTCGCGACCTGGTGCGCGGCGATGCCCGCGTCGCCCTGGGCGGCGGCGACGTACGTCGTGAGCAGCGCCGCGACGCGCAGGGTGACGGTCCGCACGAGCAGCGGGACGCCGTCGAGGGCGTTGCGCAGGACCCCCAGCGGGTGCGGGCGGACGCGGGCGCCGGTCCGCAGCACCCCGCGCGCGACGACGACGGCCAGGACGAGCGCCATGAGCAGCTGCGTGGCGGCCGTCCCGACGGCCGACCCGGCGATGCCCCACCCGACGCCGTGCACGAGGACGACGTTCAGCACCGCGTTCAGGACGGCGCCCCCGCCGGCCACGACCAGCGGGGTCCGGGTGTCCTGCAGGCCGCGCAGGACGCCCGTGGCGGCCAGCACGACGAGCATCCCGGGCAGCCCGGGCAGGCTCCAGCGCAGGTACGTCAGCGCGTGCGGGCGGGCGGCGTCGCTGACCCCGAGCAGGTCCACGAGCGGCCCGGAGGCGGCCCACGTCCCGGCGGCCACGAGGACCCCCAGGCCCAGGGCCAGCCACATCCCGTCGACGCCCTGGCTCAGCGCGCCCCGCACGTCGCCGGCGCCGACGCGGCGGGCGACGGCGGCGGTGGTGCCGTAGGCGAGGAAGACGAACACGCTGACGGCGGTCGTGAGGACGGCCCCGGCGATCCCCAGACCGGCCAGGGGGAGGGTGCCGAGGCGGCCGACGATGGCGGAGTCGGCCAGGAGGAACAGCGGTTCGGCGACCAGGGCGCCCAGCGCCGGGACGGCCAACCGGAGGATCTCGGCATCACGCGGGGTGACCTTGAGTGCACTCGACAGAGCGTTACCAAACCGCAACAGGACCAGGTTCCTCTCGTCCGAACGGGTCTTTTCGTCTCCACACGCGGTGGACAACCCGTGGATGAGCATCGTCGCAGGTCAACGCCTCGGGCCTGGGCCCGCGGGGTGGCCGGGCGCCCCGATCCACCAGGTTGTCCCCAGCCTTGTCCACCCCCTGTGCACAACGGTCCCCACCTCGTCCACAGGCTGTCCACCGCCCTGTGCACAGGGCGGTTTGACCTGCCCCGCGGTCGGCGGGCAGTGTGCCCGCAGGACGTGTCGGAGCCGTCCTCTAGACCTGGGTCGAGGGATCGTCACGGGGGCGACTCCGGGGGGAAGAGGGGCAGTTCACCAGTGACCACCTACGACGAGCCCCCGGCCGACTTCGGACCCCCCGACGACGGCGAACGCTTCTCAGGGGGCGGGGGTGGCGGTCGCGGCGGCAAGCGCGGCCGCGGCGGCGACCGGAACGAGTCCCCGTCCTTCGACCGGATGCCGCCGCAGGACATCGCCGCCGAGCAGGGCGTCCTCGGCGGCATGATGCTGTCCAAGGACGCCATCGCCGACGTCGTCGAGGTCATCAAGAGCCAGGACTTCTACCGCCCGGCCCACGAGCTCATCTACGACGCGATCCTCGACCTGTACTCCCGCGGCGAACCCGCCGACCCCGTCACCGTCTCGGCCGAGCTCACCAACAAGGGCGAGCTGAGCCGCGTCGGCGGCACCCCGTACCTGCACGACCTCATCTCCACCGTCCCCACCGCCGCCAACGCCGCCTTCTACGCCCGCATCGTCGGTGAGCGCGCCGTCCTGCGCCGCCTCGTCGAGGCCGGCACCCGCATCGTGCAGATGGGCTACGGCGCCGACGGCATGGACGTCGAGGCCGTCGTCAACAGCGCCCAGGCCGAGATGTACGCCGTCACCGAGAAGCGCACCAAGGAGGACTACGCCGTCCTCGGTGACGTCATCGAGGGCACCATCGACGAGATCGAGGCCAGCTCCCACCGCGGCGAGGGCATGGTCGGCGTCCCCACCGGCTTCGCCGACCTCGACAGCCTCACCAACGGCCTGCACCCCGGGCAGATGATCGTCATCGCGGCGAGGCCGGCCGTGGGCAAAAGTACTCTGGGACTAGACATCGCGCGCGCCGCCTCCATCAAGCACGGCCTCGCGTCGGTCATCTTCTCCCTGGAGATGGGCCGCAACGAGATCGCCATGCGCCTGCTGTCCGCCGAGGCGCGCGTGCCGCTGCAGAAGATGCGCAAGGGCACCATGGACGACGCCGACTGGACCCGGTTCGCGCGGACCATGGGGTCCATCAACGAGGCGCCGCTCTACATCGACGACTCCCCGAACATGTCGCTGATGGAGATCCGCTCCAAGTGCCGGCGCCTGAAGCAGCGCGCCGACCTCAAGCTCGTCATCGTCGACTACCTCCAGCTCATGACGTCCGGCAAGCGCGTCGAGAGCCGCCAGCAGGAGGTCTCGGAGTTCTCCCGGGCGCTGAAGCTGCTCGCCAAGGAGATCGAGGTCCCCGTCATCGCGCTGTCGCAGCTGAACCGCGGTCCCGAGCAGCGCACCGACAAGCGGCCCATGGTCTCGGACCTGCGCGAATCGGGCTCCATCGAGCAGGACGCCGACATGGTGATCCTGCTGCACCGCGAGGACATGTACGAGAAGGAGTCCCCGCGCGCCGGGGAGGCCGACTTCATCGTCGCCAAGCACCGCAACGGCCCCACCGACACCATCACCGTCGCGTTCCAGGGGCACTACTCGCGGTTCGTGGACATGGCGACCTGAGGTCCCACCACCAGTACGTGCCCGGTCTCGGTGCCCCAGTCGCCCGGGTCGCCGGGGTCGCCGACGGTGGTGGTCTCCACCTGCGCGCGCAGCCCGCAGCGGGTGGCGAACTCGACGGCGGGCCCGGTCTGGTCCTCGTCGAGCTCGACGAACACCCGCCCCCGCGGGGACAGCCAGGCCCCGACCTCGGCCAGGACGCGGCGCAGCACGTCCAGCCCGTCGGCGCCGCCGTCGAGGGTCGAGCGGTCCTCGTGCTCGCGCATCTCCGCCGGCAGGTGCGCGATCTGCGCGCTCGGGACGTACGGGACGTTCGCGATCACCACGTCGAAGCGCCCGCGCAGCTGCGGGGGCAGGGCGGCGAACAGGTCGCCCTCGTGGACGTGGGCGCCGGGCAGGTTCCGCCGGGCGCAGGCCACCGCGGCGGGGTTCAGGTCGGTGGCGTGCACGGCCAGCCCCGGCACCCGCCCGGTCAGCGCGCCGATCAGCGCCCCGGTCCCGCAGCACAGGTCCAGGGCCACGTCGCCGGGCCGGGCGTGCGCGGCGGCGAGGTCGACGAGGGCCTCGCTGCGGTGCCGGGGGACGAACACCCCGGCGGTGACGGCGTAGCGCCGCCCGCAGAACCCCGCCCAGCCCAGGACGTCCTCGAGGCGCTCGCCGGCGACCCGGCGGGCCACCAGCTCCTCCAGGTCGCCGGGGGAGGCGCGCAGCAGCTCGGCCTCCCGCTCGGCGAAGACGCAGCCCGCGGCCCGCAGCCGGTCGACCAGATCCACGCGGGGGAGTGTGGCAGCCCCCGTCCGGTCCACGCCGGGTCCCGGGCCCGGAACATCCCGGGCGCGGGCGGGGTTGCCCCCTGACGGAAGCTCCGCCTCGGAAAGGTCACCCCCATGTCGCTCGTGCTCTCGGTCCTCGACCTCGCCCCGATCGCCCCGGGGCAGTCGGCGGGCGACAGCATCGCCGCGAGCGTCGCCCTGGCCCGGACGGCGGAGGAGCACGGCTACCGGCGCGTCTGGTACGCCGAGCACCACAACATGCCGCACATCGCGTCCTCGGCCCCGGCGGTCCTCATCGCGCACGTGGGTGCGCACACGAGTTCCATCCGCCTGGGGGCGGGGGGCGTCATGCTGCCCAACCACTCCCCGCTGGCCATCGCCGAGCAGTTCGGGACGCTGGAGGCGATGTACCCCGGCCGCATCGACCTCGGCCTGGGCCGGGCGCCCGGTTCGGACGAGGCGACGACGTTCGCGCTGCGGCGCGACCCGTCGCAGTCGGCGCAGTTCCCCGAGGACGTCGCCGAGCTGCGCGACTACCTGGCGGGGCGTTCCCGGGTCCCCGGGGTCCAGGCCACTCCCGGGGGCGGGTCGAACGTCCCGCTGTACGTCCTGGGGTCCTCGACGTTCGGGGCGCACCTGGCGGCCCGTCTGGGGTTGCCGTACGCGTTCGCGTCGCACTTCGCCCCGCAGCAGCTGCGGGCGGCGGTCGTGTCGTACCGCAACGAGTTCCGGCCCTCGGAGCAGCTCGCCGAGCCGTACGTCATCGCGGGTGTGAACGTCGTCGCGGCCGATTCCACGGAGCAGGCGCGGGAGTCGTTCGCGCAGGTGCAGCGGCGTTTCGCGACGGCGTTGTTCGGCCGGGGCCGGACGTTCACGGAGGCGGAGGTCGACATCCTCATGGAGACGGCCGCGGGTCAGCACGTGCAGCAGATGCAGCACTACTCCGCGGTCGGGACGCCCGGGGAGGTCCGTTCCTACCTGGAGGAGTTCCAGCGCGAGGCCGGCGCGGACGAGCTGATCGTCGCCCACCAGGCGCTGTCGACGGACGCGCGCCTGCGGTCGGTGCGGTTGCTGGCCGAGGCGGTCGAGTCCCTCAGCGGCTCTGCGGCAGCGGGATCGCGTTGATCTGACGGGCGGGGCCGAGGCGGGCCTGGACGCGCGCGACCGCGGCCCGCAGGAACGGTTCGCGTTCCCGGCGGGCCCGCCGTTCGGCGTCGGGGGCCTCCCGGTGGCGGGCGTGCGCGTCCTGCAGGCGTTCGGCGAGGGACACCCGGCGGCCGTCGGGCGTCGTCGTCATGTCGCAGTACAGGACGGCGTCGGCGAGGGCGCCGCCCTCGTCGGGGTAGGCGTCCAGGTGCTCCTCCAGGCCGAGGGTCCGGGCCATGAAGCGGGACCCGCTGTGGTGGGCGACGAGGGCCACCAGGCGGGACGGCCACCCCAGGGCCTCCAGGTGCCGGGCACCGTCGAGGGGGTGGAAACCCGACCGGCGCAGTTCCGGTGCGTACCCGACGTCGTGCAGCGCGACGGCGCAGACGAGCAGTTCGCGGTCGGCCGCGGGCACCGTGCGGGCGATCGACTCGGCGGTGCGGGCGGCGACCGTCGAGTGGGCCAGCCGGTCCCCGACGCCGCTGAGGAGTTCACGCGCCAGTTCCAGGGCCGCGTCGACGTCGGTGTCCGTGCTCACGTTGCTCATCCTGACTCCCGCTGCTGGAGACGTCCTCGTCGCCCACGATCCGCGGCAAGGCTGTCACGACCGGTGGGGCCGTGCAATAGCTCGTCCAACGTTGCACGGGGTCGACCGGTTCCGGGGCGGGTCTGCACGATTCCCTCGCCAAGTTTCTAGAAACCGGCGGTTCCGCGACCGGGTCCCGCTGCTTCGCTGCGAGGGGGGTGACCGCCGTGGCGCTGCCGGCCGAGGACTTCACGGGAGCGAACGCTGGTGCGCCGAACTCCTCGGGATCGCCCCTGCTCGGAGCAGCCCCGGTGCGCGGGGTTCCGCACCGGTGACCACCAGCACGAGCCCGGGATCCTGGACGCGCGGTTCGCCGGCCGGCTCGGCGGGGTGCCGGCCACCGACCGCCCCGGCCCGGACGCTGGAGCTGGGCGCGACGCTGTTCCAGCCCCCGCGGCAGTTCGGTGAGGGGTTCACCGGGGCCGCGCCCGGCGTCGTCGTGACCGGATCTTGACAGCGGTCACCGCCGCTGCCGATGCTCGTCGTCACCGCTCGACGAGGAGTCCCCCTGTGCACGCTGCCTTCCTGCCCGGCAACCGCGAGGTCGACCTGCGCGAGGTCGACGACCCGCACCCCGGGCCCGGGCAGGTCGTCGTCGCCGTGCGGGCCTCCACCATCTGCGGGTCGGACCTGCGGGCCATCTACCGCGAGCACCTCGGGGAGGGGCCGGAGGCCTACCAGGGCGTCGTCGGGGGCCACGAACCGGCCGGCCGGGTCGTCGCGGTGGGCGAGGGGGTCGGCCGCATCGCGGTCGGGGACCGCGTCGTCGTCTACCACATCAGCGGCTGCGGGCAGTGCGACGACTGCCGCCGCGGGTACCAGATCAGCTGCACGGGGCCCGGGCGCGCCGCGTACGGGTGGCAGCGCGACGGCGGTCACGCCGACCTGCTGCTCGCCGAGGAGCGCGACCTGCTGGTGCTGCCCGACGAGCTGACCTTCCTCGACGGCGCGTGCGTGGCCTGCGGCTTCGGGACGGCCTACGAGGCCCTGTGCCGGCTCGCGGTCAGCGGCCGCGACCGGGTGCTCGTCACGGGCCTGGGCCCGGTCGGCCTGGCCGCCGGCCTGCTGGCCCGGCGGATGGGGGCGGTCGAGGTCGTCGGGACCGACCCGAGCCCGCAGCGCCGGGCGCTGGCCGTGGAGCTGGGGGCCGTCGACCACGCGGTCGCCGGGACCGACGACGAGCTGGCCGCGCTGCTGGGGGACGGGGCGGAGGCCGCGGTCGACTGCTCCGGCAGCGGGGCCGGTCAGCTCACGGCCCTGCGGCACACCCGCCGCTGGGGGCGCGTCGCGCTCGTCGGGGAGGGCGGCCGGCTGTCCGTCGACGTCAGCGAGGTGATCATCCACCGGCAGCTGACGATCCACGGGTCGTGGGTGTCCTCGACCGTGCGGATGGCCGAGCTGCTGGCGAACCTGGCCCGCTGGGGGCTGCACCCGGAGGTGGTGGTCACGCACACGTTCGGGCTGGACCGGGCCGGGGAGGCGTACGCGGTGGCCGACTCCGGCGTGGGCGGCAAGGTCGGGATCGTCTGGCCGGACTGAACGGGGCCTCGGGCATGATGGGCCGACCCACCGGTGCCAGCAGCCAGGAGCATCCGCATGAGCAGTCTGCCCACCACCCCCGACCGCAACCTCGCGCTCGAACTGGTCCGCGCGACCGAGGCCGCGGCGATCCGCGCCACCCCGTACATCGGCCGCGGTGACAAGAACGCCGCCGACGGCGCCGCCGTCGACGCCATGCGCGAGTTCCTCGGCACCGTGGACTTCGCGGGCGTCATCGTCATCGGCGAGGGGGAGAAGGACGAGGCCCCCATGCTGTTCAACGGGGAGCAGGTCGGCACCGGCAACGGCCCGGCGTGCGACATCGCGGTCGACCCCATCGACGGGACGTCGCTGACGGCGCTGGGCCGCCGGAACGCGATCTCGATGATCGCCGCCGCCGACCGCGGGTCGATGCTCGACGCCCACACCGTCTTCTACATGGAGAAGATCGTCACCGGGCCCGAGGGGGTCGGGGTGGTGGACCTGCGCCAGCCCATCGGGGAGAACGTGCGGGCGCTGGCGAAGGCCAAGGGCAAGGACGTCTCCGAGATCCAGGTCGGTGTCCTGGACCGTCCCCGACACGAGCAGCTGATCGCCGACATCCGCGCCGCCGGTGCCGGTACCCGGCTGCTGCTCGACGGTGACGTCATGGGCGGGATCGGCGCGGCGTCGTACGAGGCGCGGCTGGACATGTGCGTGGGCACCGGCGGCAGCCCCGAGGGGGTCGCGACGGCGTGCGCGATCAAGGCGCTGGGCGGGTTGATCCAGGCCCGGCTCGCGCCGGGGAGCGACGAGGAGAGGCAGCGCGGCCTGGACGCCGGGCTGAAGTTCGACCACGTCTACACCGCCGACGAGCTGGTCAAGGGCGACAACACGTTCTTCGTCGCCACCGGCGTCACCGACGGGGACCTCGTCCAGGGGGTGCGGCGCAAGGGCCCGATCATCCGCACCGAGTCGATCGCGCTGCGCGCCCGCTCCGGGACGATCCGGCACATCCGCGCCGACCACCTCACCGAGAAGTGGCTCTGACCGCCGGACCCCGCCGGACCCGCGCGGTCCAGGCCCGTTCCCCGGCCCCCTGCACCGGGACCGCCCCGAAGGAGGCGGCCCGGGCGACGAGGCGGTCGGGGCGGGCCAGGGCCAGGTGCGCCGCGCCCGCCGCGACGGCCAGACCGGTCACGAGGACCCCGGCCCACACCTGGTACCAGGGGGCTCCCGGCGGGGCGAGCACGGTCCGCGGCCAGGCGGTGTTGACGAACTCGAAGGCCAGCCAGAGGACGGCGAGGACGTTGAGGACCAGGCCCGTCCGCACGCGCCGGGCGCTGCCCGCGGGGCGCCAGCGGCCGGTGAGGCGGCCGGCCAGCGCGGCCAGGGCGATGAGCAGGAAGACGAGGTAGGCGCAGGCGGTGCCGAAGACCGTGAGGCTGCCGATGGCGGTGGCGTCCAGGGCCAGGAGCAGGCCGGTGGCGCCGGCGACCGTGACGACCGTGAGGGCGCCGACGGGGGCGCGGCGGGCGTTGAGGCGGGCGTTGAGGCGGCGCAGGTGGGCCGAGCCGGGCAGGACGCGGTCGCGGGCCATGGACCAGGCGGTGCGGGCGGTGGCGCCCTGCGCCGCCAGGCCGCAGGCCAGGAAGGCGGTGAGGACGAGCGCGGCGAACGGTTTGCCCGACCAGGTGCCGAAGCCGTGCACGACGGCGGTGGTGACGGGGTCGAGGTCGGCGCCGGCGACGACGGCGGCGGGGTCGGGGTGGGCCAGGGTGACGGCCACGGCGTCGAGCAGCACGATCGCGCCGACGGACAGCAGCGCCCCCCACACCGCGTGCGGTACGTGCCGGGCGGCGTCGCGGGTCTCCTCGCTGGTGGCGGTGCAGGCGTCCACCCCCAGGAAGGCCCACCCGGCGACGGCGAGGACGGCGAGGGTCGCCGAGGTCGTGGAGCCGTCGAAGAGCGCGCCGCTGCCGAGGGCGTCGAGCAGGACCGAGGGGTGCTGGAGGCGGGCGGCGAGCAGCAGGACGACGCCGACGCCGAGGGAGGCGACGACCTCGGCGGCGATGCCGGCGCTGACCAGGCGGCGCAGGGTGTCGATGCCGCGGGCGTTGGCCGCGGAGCAGACGACGAGGAAGGCGACGGCGGTGAGCACGAGGGCGACGGGGGTGGGGGTGCGCCCGGCCAGCGCCCAGGCCCAGGGCGCGGCGAGGTAGGCGATCGTGGTGTTGGCCGCGAGGTAGGCGCAGACGGAGAGCCAGCCGGTGAGCCAGGCCAGGGCCGGTCCGGGCACGACCCGCCGCGTCCACTGGTAGGCGCCACCGGCGACGGGGAAGCGGCCGGCGAGCTCGGCGTAGACGGAGACCAGGCAGGCCTGCCCGGCCAGGGCGACGGGCAGCGCCCACACCCAGGTGCCGCCGGCCACGGTCAGCCCGACGAGGGCGACGCCGTAGAGGCCGACGACGGGGGAGGTGGTGGCGAGGCCCATCGCGAGGTTGCCGCGCACCCCCAGCCCGCGGCGCAGTCGCGGGTCGTAGCCCAGGGACCGGAGCCGGGCGGTGTCCTCGTGCGTCCCGGTGAGGGGGTCGGCGGGGCTGGGGTCGTGGGTCGGGGAGGGGGTGGGCATCGGGGTTTCCGGGGGTGGTGGGCGTACCCTAACGTCGTTAGTCGCTGTGGAACCTAACAGCGTTAGGACGCGAGGGGAAGACCCCCGGACGGAGTCGGCATGCCCAGGTCCTCGACCGCACCCCTGAACCGCACGACCATCGCCCGGGCCGCGCTGGAACTCATCGACGAGAACGGCCTGGAGGGCTGGACGATGCGCGCGCTCGCCGAGCGCCTCGGGGTGCGCGCGCCCTCGCTCTACAGCCACGTCTCCTCCCAGGAGGAGATCCTCGACACCGTCCACGAGCTCATCGACGACGAGATCGACCTGGAGGCCTTGCGGGACCCGGACCTGCGGCGCGGGCTGGCCGCCTTCGCGCACTCCTACCGGGCCGCCTACGCCCGCCACCCCGGCGCCACGGTCCTCATCGTGCGCCGGCCCATCGGCACCGATTCCGCGCTGCGGGTCTACGACGCCCTGCTGGCCGCCCTGCTGGGCCACGGCCTCGCCCCGGACGAGGCGATGCGCAGCGCCGTCGTCCTGGACTACCTGGTGCTGGGTTCGGCGGTGGAGACGTTCATCGGGGGTTTCGCCGGGGCCGACGACTACGAGGGCCGCTACCCCGCGCTCGTCGCGGCCCTGCGCGCCTGCGACCGCCGCACCATCGACCAGGAGGGTTTCGAGGCCGGGCTCGCGCACCTGGTGGAGGCGGTGGCCGCGCGCGCGGCGCGCTGACCGGTCCGGGCGGGCCGCCGGAGTCGGCGGAGTCGGCGGGAAAACTCTTGACCCCTCGATCCTAACGACGTTAGGTTCTCGGTCACGGCCATCGCCGAGCGCGTCCGCCCGGACGACGAACCACACCGCAGTGCACCGGACAGGGGGTCCGGTACGCCGCTGCGCGGGCGCGCGACCACTCTTCGCAGGGGAAACCGCATGCACCGCAGCACGTCCACGACCAGTTCCCGTTCCCGGGCGCCGCGCCGCCCGCTCGTCCCCGCCCTCACCCTCGGCGTCCTCGCGACCTGCCTCACCGGCGTCGCCGGCGCCCCCGCCGCGCACGCCGGCGGCGGGCTGGGCGTCTCCAGCGACTTCAACGGCGACGGCTACGAGGACCTCGCGATCGGCTCGCCCTACCAGGCCGTCCGGAACAAGCCCAACGCCGGCACCGTGACCGTCTCCTACGGCGGTTTCGGCGGCGTCTCCGCCGGCGGCACCCAGCTCTGGCACGCCGACAGCCCCGGCCTGGACGGCGACGCGACGGCCATGGAGTTCTTCGGGACCGCCGTGGCCGCGGCCGACTTCGACGGCGACGGGTACGCCGACCTCGCCGTCGGCGTCCCCGGCAACGACGTCGGCGCCACCGGCGCCGGCAGCGTCGTCGTCCTCAAGGGCGGCCCCGGCGGCCTCACCTCCACCGGCAGCCGCGAGTACCGCCAGGGCGCCGGGGTCCCCGGCACCGCGGACTCGGGGGAGGGGTTCGGCTGGGCGCTGGCCGCCGGCGACTTCGACCGCGACGGTCGCGCCGACCTGGCCGTCGGCGCCATCGGCGACACCACCGGCGGGATCCGCGGCGGCACCGTGAGCGTGCTGCGCGGCGTGGACGAGTGGAACGGGGCACCACCGTCCTGGAACCGGACTCCGTCTGGTCCGACGGCCAGGTCGGGAAGGGTTTCCCGGCCGACGGTTCGCAGTTCGGGCGTTCGGTCGCGACCGGTGACGTCACCGGGGACGGTTTCGACGACCTCGTCGTGGGTTCCCCCGGAACCGGCGGATCACCCTCCTGCACGGCGGCGAGGACGGGATCACCGCGCAGAACGGCCGCACCGTCACCCCCGCTGACCTGCCCGGCACCGGCGACCGGCCCAGTTTCGGGATGACCGTCGCCGTCGGCCGCTTCATCGGCAGCCACCACGCCGACGTCGCCGTCGGGGCGCCGCAAGCCTCCGTGGTCGCCGCACCCGGCGCGGGGGTCGTCACCGTGCTCCCCGGTGACCCCTGGGGCGTCGACACCACGAAGCCGCAGATCCTCGTGGAGGGCGCGCTGCCGGACGGGTACATGCAGGCGCGCGACGGTTTCGGTTCCGCGCTCGTGGCCGGTTCCTTCGGGCACGGCGGCCACGAGGACCTCGTCATCGGCTCGGAGGGGCAGGACGTCGACCTCGGGCAGAACGCCGGTGCGGCGTACGTGTTCTACGGCGGCGCGGAGAGCTTCTACGAGGCCGACCGGACGGTCCTGTCCTCCACCACCGACGGCTACCGCAACTCCGGGAACAGCGGCAACATGTTCGGCTACTCCCTGGGGCGCGCGGACCTGAACGGCGACGGGCGCGACGACGTCGTCGTCGGGGCTCCCGGGGACGACGTCGGCGGCGTCCAGTCCGCCGGGTCCGCCGAGATCTACCCCGGGCAGGACGGGCCGGTGAGCCGCTGGGCCGGCCACACCACCTAGCACCAGGGCCTCTTCCCGAACCTGGGGGCCGGCACCTCGGTGCGCTACGGCCAGGGTCTGACCCGCTGACCCGCGCCCCCGGTCAGCGGCGGGTGCTGGCCGTGAGGGTGAACTTCGGGGTGCGGGCGACCTGCCGCGTCGGGCCGACGACGCGCTCGAGCTCGCGCCGGTAGGTCAGGTGGGAGTTCCACACCGCCACCAGGGTCCCGCCGGGCCGCAGCACCCGGGCCGCGGCGTGGAACAGCTTCGAGGCGATCGCGGTGTGCACCGCCCCGCCGACGTGGAACGGCGGGTTCAGCAGCACCAGGTCGACGCTCCCGCCGGGCAGCCGCGACCCGGCGTCGTCGCGGGTCACCTCGACCCGGTCGGCCAGGCCGTTCGCGGCCGCGGTGAGCCGGGCGCTGGCCACGGCGTCGGCGGACTGGTCGGTGGCGACGACCCGGGCCCGCGGGAACCGGCGGGCCGCGGCGACCGCCAGCAACCCCGTGCCGCAGCCGAGGTCGACGACGGTCCCGGGCGCCCCGACCGCTCCGGCCACCTCGTCGAGGTGGTCGAGCAGGACGCGGGTGCCGATGTCGGTGCCGGTCCCGGCGAACGCCCCGCCGACGGCGCACACCCACGACCCGGTCTCCTCGTGCCGGGCCCGGCGGGGTGCGCCCTCGGGGACCCCGGGGCGGGGCCGCGTCGCCGTCAGCACCCGCGCCTTCTGCCGGCCCAACCCCGCCCGCACGTCCTCGAAGGACCGCGCCAGGACGTCGTTCATGGCCCGCGTCATGTGCTTCACGCGGCCCCCGGCGAACACGACGACGTCGGGGTGGGCGTGCCGGGCGACCAGCCGCGCGGTCGCGTCCAGGGCGTCGAGGCTCCGGGGCAGCTTCAGCAGCACGACCGTCGCCCCGGCCACCAGCTCCGGGCCGGGCTCGGCGTGGTTCTCCACGCGGGCCGGGTCGGTCCCGACCGCGGCGGCGTTCGCGGCGAGGGCCAGTTCCCCGGACAGCAGGTCCTGGTGGACGCGCACCCGCGGCAGGCCGTGCCGGTCCAGCGCCCCGAGCGTCAGCGCGCCGTAGTCGTCCCCGATCACCGTCACGTCGGCGCCAGGGGCGGCGAGCGCGGCGGCGGCCTCGTCGAGCAGCAGGCGGTCCGCGGCGTCGACCGCGACCAGTTCCGGCGCCTCGATGTCGGGGCGGCGGCGCAGGGCGTCGAAGTCGAAGACGGGGGAGGTCACCGGTTCACGGTACCCACCGCCGTCCGCGCGGCGGTCAGCCCAGCCACCCCGCCGGGAGGGCCCGCGACCGCCGCGCCAGTTCCGCGGCCCGCGCCGGGGCCAGGGGGGCGAACAGGTCGGTGGTGCCGTCGCGGTTCCACGTCCCGGCGACCCGCCCGCCCACCACGACGGTCCCGCGGAACACCCCGTTCCCGCCCGGCGTCACCCGTTCGGCGTGTCCGGGGGCCAGGACGTGGGAGCGGTCGCGGTACCCGAGGAGGAACTCGTCGAAACCCGGCAGGACGTGGACGCCGCGGGCGGCCCGGCGGTGGGCGTCGACCAGGCCGGGGAGCTCCGGGGGCACCAGGTGCTCCACGCCGTCCACGGTGACGGCCTCGAACTCGTCGCGGACCGCGGCGAACCCCTGCCGCGCCCGGCCCAGCGGCAGTCCCGTCCAGTGCGCGAAGTCGGCGGGGGTGGCCGGGCCGTGGCCGCGCAGGTAGCGGCGGGCCCACTCGGCCGTCGGGTCCGCGGGGCCCTCGTGGGCCTCGGGGGAGGTGATCCACTCCCGGGCGCGGACGAACAGCAGCTCGCGCCCGCGCGGCGGGCCCTGGCAGAGCGTCCCGTCCAGGGACAGGTCCAGCAGGAGGTGGTACCCGCGGCCGGCCCCGGTGGCCTGCCCGGCGGCCTCGAACGCGGCCAGCAGCTCGGCCCGCGTCGCGCCGCCCGGTGGCAGGGACCGCAGCGCCGTGTCCCGTGCGACGTCGAGGTCGGCGGCGGAGATCCCGAGTTCGGCCCGCCGCCGCCGCGTCGCCGCGGCCGTCCGCTGCGCGCACAGGCCCAGCACCCACGGCAGGTCCGCCGCGGCGATCAGGTGCAGCGTCCCGCGCATCGGCCAGGACCGCACCACGGTCCCGGCCGCCAGCGCCGCGGCGAGGCCGTCGACGGTGCCCGCGGCGGTCCGGACCGCCACGGCCGTCGCGGCCGCCCGCAGGTCCTGCGCCTGGACGGCGGCGAGGTGCCGCACCACCTCCGCGGCGGCGGGGGTGTCGGGGGCGTCGGGCAGGACGGGCACGACCCGTTGCGCGACGAGCCGCCACGACCCCACGTCACCGGACCGCAGTTCCACCCCGCACCCCTCTCACCGCAGCAGGTTCAGCCCCGAGACCACCGACAACCCCAGGACCCACTTCTCGAACGTCTTGATGTCGATCCGCTTCGCGAGCCACCACCCGACGAGCGCCCCGACGACCACACCGGGGACCAGCAGCAGGTCCAGCCACAGGGACTCCACGCTGATCAGCCCCAGCCCGATGCTGAACGGCACCTTGAAGCAGTTCACGATGAAGAAGAACCACGCCCCCGTGCCCAGGAAGGACATCACGCCCAGGCCCATCGCGAACAGGTAGATCGACATGGGCGGGCCGCCGGCGTTGGCGACCATCGTCGTGAACCCGGCGAGGAAACCGAAACCCACCGACGTCCACCGGCGCCGGGCCACCGACACCGCCGGTGCCTCGCCCCGCCCGCGCAGTTTCCGCTGCCGCCACACGTGCATGGCGACGAGCAGGATCAGCAGCACGCCGATCGAGCGCCGCATCACCGTGTCGTCGACGACCCGCACGAACCCCGCCCCGGCCACGACCCCGACCGCCACGTACGGGAACAACCGCAGCAGCAGGCCCCAGTCGGCGTGCCGCCGGTAGACCGACAGGGCGAACACGTCGCCGAGGATGAGCAGCGGCAGGATGATGCCCGTGGACTCCTTGGCCGGCAGGACGGCGGCGAAGATCGCGACGGCGATCGTCCCGGCCCCGCCGATGGAGGTCTTGGCGAACCCGATGACGAGGGCCGCCAGGTACAGGGGGATCAGGTCGGTCGGCGTCAGGTCCAGCACCGTGGGAGCGTACTCGTCGTGACCGACCCGACGGTTCCAGGCGTCCTGCACCTGGACCTCGACGCCTTCTTCGCCGCCGTGGAGCAGCGCGACAAACCGTCCCTGCGGGGCAGGCCCGTCGTCGTCGGGGGTACCGGCGGGCGCGGGGTCGTGTCCACCGCCAGTTACGAGGCCCGCGCGTTCGGGATCGGCTCGGCCATGCCGACGGCCCGCGCCCGCCGGCTGTGCCCGAACGCGGCGTACCTGGCGGGCCGGTTCGAGGCGTACCGGACGGTGTCCCGGCAGGTCATGGACCTCGCCCACGAGCTGTCCCCGCTGGTGGAGCCGCTGTCCCTGGACGAGGCGTTCGTCGACCTCGCCGCCGTGCACGACGGTCTGGACGTGCCGCGGGTCACCGGGATCGCCGAGGGGTTCCGCGCCGCGGTCCGCGCGCGCACCGGCCTCACGGTGTCGGTGGGGGTCGCGGCCAGCAAGCTCGTCGCGAAGATCGCCTCGGACCTGCGCAAACCCGACGCGCTGGTCGTCGTCCCGCCCGCCGGGCAGGAGGCGCTGCTGGCGCCGATGAGCGTCCGCGCGATCCCCGGGGTGGGGTCGGTGACGGGGGACCGGCTGGCCCGGGCCGGGCTGAGGACGATCGGCGCGCTGGCCGCGGCCGACGAGGCCGAACTCGTCCGGATGCTCGGCAAGGCCCACGGGAGCGCGCTGATCGCCTTCGCCCGGGGGATCGACCCGCGGCCGGTGGTGGCCGAGCGGGAGGCGAAGTCGGTGTCGGCGGAGGAGACGTTCGCCGTCGACCTCACCGACCGCCGCGACCTGCGGGAGCGGCTGCGGCGGATGGCCGAGCGCGTCGCGGTCCGGCTGGCCGGGTCGGGCCTGTCGGGCCGCACGGTGACGATCAAGGTGCGCCGGTACGACTTCTCCACGCTGAACCGCTCGCGCACCCTGCCGCACGCGACGAGCTCGGCGAAGGAGATCGCGCAGCAGGCCGGGGAACTGCTCGACGGCGTCGACGTCGCCGACGGGGTGCGCCTGCTCGGGGTCGGCGTCTCGGGGTTGAGCGAGTTCAGCCAGATCGACCTGCTCGCCGAGCTCGAACCGCCCGCCCCCCAGGAGGGGCCCGAGGACGCCGAGGACGCCGAGGGGGGCGCGGACGACGGGGGCGCCTCGCCGCAGCCGTACGGGCCGCACGCCTCGACGGGCTGGCGGCCCGGCCAGGACGTCACCCACGCCGAGTTCGGTCCCGGGTGGATCCAGGGGTCGGGGGTGGGGCGCGTCACCGTCCGGTTCGAGGGCCCGCACACCCCCGTGGGCCGGGTCCGCACGTTCCGCGACGACGACCCCGACCTCAGCCCCGCCGACCCGCCCGTGTTCGACCCGGAGGCCCCGTGAGACTGCCCGTCCCCGACGGCCTGCCCGCCGCCCCGCTGCGCCGCTGGCTGGCCGCGCACGCCGTGCCCGGCGCCGAGACGCACGTGGACGGCGTGCACCGCAGGGTGTTCCCGGGCGGCGTGGAGGTCACCGTCGACCTGGGGACCGCCGACCGGTGCACCGAGGTCGTCGTGGAGGTCGAGCCCGGGGGCGAGGTCGACCCGGCCGCCGTGCGCCGCTGGCTCGACCTCGACGGCCACCACCGCGCCGCCGAGCGGCACCTGGCCGCCGACCCCCTGCTGGCGCCGCTGGTCGCCGCGCACCCCGGCCTGCGGGTTCCGCGCGCCGTCAGCGGAGCGGAGACGGCACTGCTGACGGTCCTGGGCCAGCAGGTCTCCCTGGGCGCGGCCCGCACCTTCGCCGGCCGGCTCGTCGCCGCCCACGGCAGGCCGCTGCGGTCGCTGACGGCGTTCCCCGAACCCGCCGCGCTGGCCGCCGCCGGCCCCGACGCGCTGCGCGCGGTGACCGGCGTGACCGGGGCGCGGGCCCGCACCCTGCACGCCCTCGCGAGCCTGCTCGCCGACGGCCTCGACCTCGACACCGCCGACCCCGCGACCGCCCGCGCGCAGCTCCTCGCCCTGCCCGGCATCGGCCCGTGGACCGTCGACTACGTGGCGCTGCGGGTCTTCGGCGACTCCGACGCGTTCCTGCCCTCCGACCTCGTCCTGCGCCGCGCGCTGGGCCGGGTCACCGCGCGGGAGGCCGCGGCCCGCGCCGAGGCGTGGCGGCCCTGGCGCGGGTACGCGCTGCTGCACCTGTGGACCGCGGAGGTCTTCACCTGACACCCCTCCGCGATCAAGGACACCCGTGCGGCGATCAAGGACTCCCGCGGACGGTCAGGGTCCGCTGCCCTTGATCGCAGACTGGGTGTCCTTGATCGCGGACTGGGTGTCCTTGATCGCGGACTGGGTGTCCTTGATCGCCGGGTGGCTGTCCTCGGTCGCGGAGGTGGGGCGCGGGAGGTCGGGGAGGGTTCGCTACGGTCGGTGCGTGAACGGAACCGTGGTGGTCACCGGGGGTAGTCGCGGCATCGGGGCCGCCGTCGTCCGCGCGCTCGCCGCCCGCGGCGTGCGGACCTGCTTCAGCTACTCCACCCACCGCGAGGCCGCCGACGTCGTCGCCGCCACCGCCGCCGACCTGGGCACCGAGTCCCTCGCCGTGCAGGCCGACGTGTCCGTCGAGTCCGACGTCAAGCGCCTCTTCCACGCCGCCCAGGGCCTGGGGCCCGTCACCGGCCTGGTCAACAACGCCGGCATCACCGCCCCGCAGTCGAAGGTCGTCGACCTCGACGTCGACCGGATCCGCCGCCTGCTCGACGTCAACGTCGTCGGCGCGTTCCTGTGCGCGCGCGAGGCCGTCAAGCACCTGACCGCCGCCGGCGGCGGGACCATCGTCAACGTCTCCTCCCGCGCCGCCGTCCTCGGCAGCGCCGGGGAGTACGTCGACTACGCCGCGTCCAAGGCCGCCGTCGACACCCTCACCGTCGGCCTCGCCCACGAGGTCGCCGCCGACGGGATCCGCGTCGCGGGCGTGCGGCCGGGCCTGATCCGCACCGACATCCACGCCAGCTCCGGGGAACCGGGGCGCGTCGAGCGCCTCCAGAAGCACGTCCCGCTCGGGCGCGGCGGGGAGGCCGACGAGGTCGCCGAAGCCGTCGTCTGGCTGCTGTCCGACGCCGCGTCCTACGTCACCGGCACCACCCTCGACGTCTCCGGGGGGCGCTGAGTGGGGAGCAAGCGACTCGCCGGGTACGTCGTCCTGCTCGTCCTCGTCGCCGCCGGGGTCGTGCTGCTCAGCCAGGGCCGCGACGCGGTCGCGTGGGGCGCGTTCGGCGCCGCGGCCGGCGGCGCGATCGTCCTGGCGCAGAGCCGGCGCCCGAAGGAGTAGGGCTCCCGGAGCCAGGAGGGTCAGCCGAGGATGCTGCGCGTCACGGAGACCTGCTCGGTGAGGACGCCCCCGATCACGGACTGGGTCTCGTTGATCTGCCCCACGGCCTCGTGGATCTGGGCCAGGGACGCGGTGACGGACTCGACCCGCGACTGGATGGCGCCGACCCGCGCGCTGACGTCCGCGGTGGCCCGCTCGGTCTCCCCGGACAGCTCCTTGACCTCCTCGGCGACGATGGCGAAGCCGCGCCCGGCCTCCCCGGCGCGCGCGGCCTCGATGGTGGCGTTCAGCGCGAGCAGCTTCGTCTGCGCGGCGATGCCCTGGATGGTGCGCACCACCTCGTCGATCCCCGCGCTGGCCTGCTCCAGGGCCTGGACCTCCGCGTTGGCCCCCAGCGTCAGCTGCTCACCCCGGCCGGCGACCTCGCCGGCGCGCAGGACGTTGCGCTCGACCTCGCCGATCGAATCGAGCAGGTCGGACCCGGCTTCGGTCAGCCGCCGCCCGGCGGCGAAGCGCTCCATGGCCTGCCCGATGAGGAACGCGGTGTTGCGCAGCGCGCTCTCCCGGCTGGGGGAGATGACCAGGGTGCGGGTGGCGAAGAAGTCCATCGTGCCCACGACCCGGCCCCCCACGACGACGGGCAGGCAGACGCCGGACTTCACCCCGGCGCGCTGGGCCACGGGGGCCCGCACGCAGTCGGTCACCTCCCCGAGGTCCTCGACGAACACGAGGTCCTGACGGGCCCACGCCCGCCCCGACAGACCGACCCCCTCGGCGAAGGACGCCGCCAGCGTGACCCGGCGGAACTCCTGGCCGGCGTCCCCGGACTCCAGCCCGAAGCGCAGGACGTGGGAGGCGGCCGGGCCGGTCTCGTCCAGCCGCCAGAACGAGCCGTACTGCCAGTCGAACTCCCGGCGGATCGTGTCCAGCGCGACCCGCAGCGCCTGCTCCTCGCTGGTCGCCTCGGTCAGCGACCGGATGAGGGTGGAGACGGCCTCGACGTCCTGGGCCGCCTTCTCCTGGCGGACCGCCTCGCGCAGCCGGGCCAGGGTCGCCGAGACCAGCGTCCCGACGGTGCGCAGCACCGACAGCCGCGCCGGGGAGGGGGAGAGCTCCTCGGTGGCGAAGAAGTCCATCGTCCCGATGACCGCACCGGCGTCCAGGATCGGGAAGCAGATGCCCGAGCGCACCCCGGCGCGCTGGGCGACGGGGGCCCGCACGCAGTCGGTCACCTGCGCCAGGTCGGCCACGAAGACGAGGTCGCGCTCGCGCCAGGCCCGGCCGGACAGGCCCACGCCCTCGGTGAAGGTGGCCTCCAGGGTGACCCTGCGGAAGTCCTGGCCGACCTCGCCGCTGTCCTGGGCGAAGCGCAGGACGTCCCGGCCGCGGGCCGCTCCAGCGGGGGCGCGGTCGAGGCGCCAGTACGAGCCGTAGGCCCAGCCGAAGCGGGCCCGCACCGTCTCCAGGGCGATGCGGACGGCGTCCTCGGGCGTGCGGGCCCGTTCCAGGGCGCGCACCACCTCGGTGACCGCCTCGACGTCGGCGACCCCCTCGGCGATCCGGCGGTCTGCGGCGGCGGCGCGGGTCCTCGCGCTGGAACGAGCGAACATGGCGTCTCCGCTTCCCGGTGGGCGCTGGTCGTGGCCGGACGAGCCCGCAGCGCGCTGATGTCCTTCAGTGCTGAACCATCGGCGGGCGCGGGGGCCCGCTTGACCACCACCGCGCACGTGCACCCGTGCGGGTCAAGGGATCCGGCGTCCGGGCCGATGCAGCACCCGTGACGACCCCTCCCGCACCGGCAGCTCCCGCGCCCCCGACCGTCCCGATCGACGGCGCGGCGCTGCCCGGGGTGCGCGAGGAGGGCGACGTGGTCGCCGTGGCCCCCGGGACCGGGGCCGAGATCGGCCGGCTGACCGTGCAGGCGGGTCTGCGGGTCCTCGCGATCCTGGACACCGCCGCCGGGCGCGTCGGCCTGCTGGCCAGCGACCTGCGGGCGATGTACCTGCTGCAGGTCGCGGGCCCGCAGAGCGCCGGGGCGCTGGCCAGGAGCATGGTCGTCCCGCAGTCCGTCGTGACCCTCGTCGCTGACCGCTTGCAGGGCAAGGGGTTGCTGACCCGCGAACGGGACGCGTCCGACGGCCGCAAGGTCATCCTGGCGATCAGCCCGGACGGCCGCCGGGTGCTGGACGAGGCGTCCGTGCACGTCCGCGCCGACCTCAAGTCGTTCTTCGCCCCGCTCTCGCCCGCGCGGGCCGAGGACCTCGCCGTGCTGCTCGCCGAGGTCGTCCAGCCCGGCTGAGCCCACGCCCGGGCCCGGCGCTCACGGCACCAGCAGCTCCCGGCGCTCCCGCACCAGGTCGCGGAACGCCGCCGTCACCCGCGGCAGCGGTTCGTCGCGCCACACCAGTCCCAGCACCCGCGTCGACCCCGGCCCCGCCAGCGGCCGCTCGACGACTCCCGGGAAGACCCCCGGGAAGACCCCCGCGAACGCCTCCGAGGTGCCGCGTTGCGCCGACGGCAGCACCGCCACCCCCAGCCCGGCGGCCACCAGCCCCCGCAGCGTGTGCGCGTCCTGCCCCTCGAACGCGACCCGGGGCACGATCCCGGCCCGGTCGAACAGCGCGTCGGCGGCCTCGCGCAGCCCGTACCCCCGTTCGAAGAGCACGAACTCCTCGCCGGCCACCTCCGCGAGCCGCACCGGTCCCGGCACCGCGAGCCGGTGGTCCCCGGGGAAGGCCACCACCAGCGGCTGCTCGGCCAGCGCGGCGGTGCGCAACCCCGGCCGGTCCGGCACCGGGGACGTCAGCACCAGGTCGACCTCGCCGCGGGTCAGCTGGTCCAGCAGCGCACCCGCCGCGCCCTGGTGCAGCTGGAACCGCACCCGCGGCCGGTCCTGCCGGAACGCGCGCACCAGCGCCGGCACCGCCGCCGCACCCAGGGTGTGCAGGAACCCCAGCGCGACCCGCCCCGTGTCCACGGCGTCGTCCTCCCGCACCTCCCGCACCCCGCGCTCGACCTCCGCCAGCGCCCGCGCCGCCGTCGCCGTCAGCGCCCGCCCCGCCGGGGTCAGGCGCACCCCGCGGCCGTCGGGGACGAACAGCGGGACCCCCGCGGCCCGCTGGGCCCGCGCCAGGGCGCGGCTGACGGTGGGCTGGCCGAGCCCCAGCGCCTCCGCCACCCGCGTGACGTGCTCGTGCTCCCCGAACGCGGCGAGCACCTGCAGGGGGCCCGCGAGGACCCGCACCGGATCGTCCACCTCGCAAGTGTGCATGAGTCAGACCCGATCGAGGCATTGGACGCATCGGTCGACGGTTCCTACCGTCGAGGAGTGCGTTCCCCCACGGACACCCGGCCCGGCGCCCCCTGGCTCGGGCACGAGCGCGGCACTCCCGGCTACCGCCGCACCACGGTCGCCCTGTTCGCCGCCGGCGTCGCCACCTTCGCCCAGCTGTACTCCGTCCAGGCCGTCCTGCCCGCCCTCGCCGACGGCCTGCACCTCACCGCCTCCCGCGCCGCCCTGTCCGTCTCCGTGGCCACCGGGGCGCTCGCCGTGTCCGTCGTCGGCTGGAGCGCCCTGGCCGACCGCGTCGGCCGCGTCCCCGTCATGGTCGTCTCCGCCGTGCTGGCCACCGCCCTCGGCCTGGCCGTGCCGCTGGCCCCCGGCCTGGGCGCGCTGCTGGTCCTGCGGGCCGTCCAGGGGGCCGCCCTCGGCGGACTGCCCGCCGTCGCGATGGCCCACCTCGCCGAGGAGGTCCACGCCCGCGAGGTCGCCCTCGCCGCCGGCGCCTACGTCGCCGGGAACTCCCTGGGCGGCCTCACCGGCCGGATCGTCTCCGCCGGCGTCGCCGACCTGCTCGGCTGGCGCTGGGGGGTGGCCGCCGTCGCCGTCACCGGCCTGGCCGCCACCGCCGTGTTCTGCGCCGTCGTCCCCCGCGCGCGCGGGTTCGTCCCCACCACCTCCCGCGGCGTCGCCGGGCGCGTCCGGCGGGCCCTGACCGACCCGTCGCTGCTCGTCCTGCACGCCCAGGCGCTGCTGCTCATGGGGTCCTTCGTCACCGTCTACAACTACCTCGGGTTCCGGCTCCTGCGGCCGCCGTTCTCGTTGTCGCAGACCGTGGTCGGGCTGCTGTTCGTCGTCTACCTCGCCGGCACCCTCAGCTCCTCCGTCGCCGGGCGCCTCGCCACCCGTGGCCGGCTGCCGGTGCTGCTCGGGTCCACCGGCGTGTTCGTCCTCGGCTGCCTGCTCACCCTCGCCGCCGACCTCGCCGTCGTCGTCACCGGCCTCGTCCTGCTGACCGCGGGGTTCTTCGCCGCGCACGCCGTCGCCAGCGGCTGGGTCGGCGCCCGCGCCCACCCCGCGGTCCGCGCCCAGGCCTCCGCCCTCTACACGTTCGCGTACTACGCCGGGTCCAGCGTCGTGGGCTGGCTCACCGGGTTCGCCTTCGGCGCCGGCGGGTGGGGCGTCGTCGTCGCCGTCGTCGCGGCGCTCGCGGTGTGCGCGGCGGTCCTGGCCGCCCTGGGCCTGCGGGGCCGGGAGCGGGCGGGCAGCATGGGGTGGTGATCGGTGAACTCGTGCTCGAAGGGGTCGACGGGATCGACGCTCTGGCGGACCTGGTCGGCGGGGGCGGCGTCGTGGTCCTGGAGGGGGCCGGGATGTCCACCGGTTCGGGCATCCCCGACTACCGCGGGCCCAACGGGTCGCTGCGGCGGCACACGCCGATGACGTACCAGGAGTTCACCGGCTCTGCCGAGGGGCGGCGGCGGTACTGGGGGCGCAGCCACGTCGGCTGGGAGCACTTCCGCCGCGCCGAACCGAACGCCGCGCACCGCGCGGTGGCCGCCCTCGAGCGCGCCGGGTTCGTCACCGGGACGATCACGCAGAACGTCGACGGCCTGGACCTGGCGGCCGGGACCGGCGAGGTCGTCGAACTGCACGGCAACCTCGACCGGGTCGTGTGCCTGAGCTGCGGGGAGGTGACGTCCCGCGCGGAACTGGCCGTCCGGCTGCGCGAGGCGAACCCGTCGTTCGAGGCCCGCATCAGCGAGCTGCACGCCCTGAACCCCGACGGCGACGCCGACCTCACCGACGCCCAGCTGGAGGGTTTCCGGACCGTCCCGTGCCGCCGCTGCGGTCAGGACGCGCTCAAGGCGGACGTGGTGTTCTTCGGCGAGACGGTGCCGAAGGACCGCGTGCAGCGGTCCTTCGAGCTGCTGGACGCCGGGCGGTCGCTGCTGGTGCTCGGTTCGTCCCTGGCGGTCATGTCGGGGTACCGGTTCGTGCTGCACGCCGCCCGCAACGACCAGCCCGTCGCGATCGTGACCTCCGGGCCCACCCGCGGGGACGCGAAGGCCGCGGTGCGCGTCGACGCCGACCTGCAGGTCGTGCTGCCGGAACTGCTGCGGCGGCTGGGGGTCTGACGTGGAGGGGTGGGTGCGGGAGTTCGAGGGCCTGCCCTGGCCGGAGGCCGTCGAGCGGGCGCGGGCGCAGGGGCGGGCGGTGCGGGTGATCAGGCCCGGGACCGCGGTGACGCTGGACTACCGCCCCGACCGGCTGAACGTCCACCTCGACGCCGACGACCGGCTCGACCACCTCAGCGCCGGCTGAGGATCTCCTCGACGACGCGCCCGCTGCCCGGGGATTCGTCGAACGTGATGAGCGCCTTCCACAACGCCCACCCGGCGCCCCGCGCCCACGTCGCGTCGTCGACGCCCAGGGCCTCGCGGAACACCCGCCGCGCCTGCCCGCGGAACACCGTCCACGCGATCGCGAGGTCGCACGACGGGTCGCCGACCCCGCACGTCCCGAAGTCGATGACGGCGCCGAGCTCCCCGTCGCGCAGCAGCAGGTTCCCCGGGGCGACGTCGCCGTGGAACCAGCGGTCCACCCCGTCCCACGGCGCGTCGAGCGCCTCCTGCCACAGCGCCGCGGCCCGGGCGGTGTCGAGGCGGCCGGTGAGGTCGTGCAGGGCGCGGCGGGTCTGCTCGTCGTAGAACCCCAGCGGCCCGCCGCGGAACCAGTTGTGCTGACCGGGCTGCGGGCCGCCGGTGGGGTCGACGCGGCCCAGCGCGTCGAGGAACCCCGCGACGTGGGCCGCGAACCGCACCGGGTCGGCGGGTTCGGCGGCCAGCGCGGTCCGCCCGTCGAGCCAGCGGTACACCGACCACCCGAACGGGTACCCCGCGCCGGGGCGCCCGTGCCCGAGGGGGACGGGGACGGGCAGCGGCAGCTGCGGGGCCAGGAGCGGCAGCCAGCGCTGCTCCTTCTCCACGGCCCCCGCGTACCCCGCCGCGCTGGGCAGCCGCACGAGCATGCCGGGGCCGAGGCGGAACGTCTGGTTGTCCCACCCGGGCCGGTCGACGCGGGTGACCGGCAGGTGGGCCCACTGCGGGAACTGCCCGGCGACGAGGCGGCGCACCTGGTCGGCGGTGACGGTGAGGCGGTCGGGGTTCCCGGTCGTGCCCACCGGGTGAGTCAACACCGGTGGGTGCGGGGGGTCGAGGGAGTTCCCGCGCCCCCGGCGGGTACGGTCGTGCGCGTGATCCCGCAGAGCTTCTCGATCCACCGCGAACCCTGGGAGGCGGCCGACGGCGCGCGGCTGCGGGCGGCCCAGCGCGCCGAGCTGGACGCCCGCTACGGCAGCGACGACCACGAACCGGGGACCGCGCCCACCGCGGACGACGTGCCGGTGTTCCTCGTGGCGCGCGACGACGCGGGCCGGGCCGTGGCCTGCGGCGGGCTGCGCCCCCTGGAGCCGGGCCGGGCGGAGGTCAAGCGCATGTACGTCGAGCCGGACCGCCGCGGCAGCGGCGTCGCGACCCTTGTCCTGCGCGCGATCGAGGACGAGGCGCGGGCCCTGGGCGTGCGGCGGCTGCTGCTGGAGACCGGCACCCTGCAGCCGGAGGCGCTGCGCTTCTACCTGCGCGAGGGGTACGAGCGCATCGAGAACTTCGGCCCGTACGCGGGGGAGGAGCTGTCGATCTGCTGCGCCCGCGACCTGTGAGCCCGCGCGGGCGGTGAGACACTGGGGGTGCCATGCAGTGCTCCTACTACGACGCCCACGCGTGCCGGTCGTGCACCCTCATCGAGGTCCCCTACCCGGACCAGTTGCGCGACAAGGAGGAACGCTGCGCCGAGCTGCTCGCGGCCCATGCCGGGCTGGAGTGGCTGCCGACCGTCGCCAGCCCCCAGGCCGGGTACCGGAACAAGGCCAAGATGGTCGTCGGGGGCACCGCCGAGCGCCCCACGTTCGGGATCCTCGACGGTGACGGCCGCGGGGTGGACCTGCGGGACTGCCCGGTCGTGGCCCCCGGCATCCGCGCCGTGCTGCCCCTGCTGGCCCGGTTCGCGGTGCGGGCCGGGCTCGCCCCCTACGACGTGCCGCGCCGGCGCGGGGAGCTCAAGCACGTCCTGGTCACCGAGTCCCCGACCGGTGACCTCATGGTCCGGTTCGTGCTGCGCACCGAGCGGCCGCTCGCGCGGCTGCGCGAGCACCTGCCGCAGCTGCTGGAGCAGGCGCCGCGGATCCGCGTCGTCACGGCGAACCTGCTGCCCGAGCACAAGGCCGTCGTCGAGGGTGACGTCGACGTCCCGCTCACCGAGCGCACGACCCTGACCATGCCGCTCGGCCCGGTCGCGCTGGACCTGCGCCCGCAGAGCTTCTTCCAGACGAACTCGCACGTCGCCGCGCAGCTGTACGCGCAGGTCGCGCGCTGGGTCGAGGCGATCGGACCGGCGAGCGTGTGGGACCTGTACTGCGGGGTCGGGGGTTTCGCGCTGCACTGCGCGGCCCCGGGCCGCCGCGTCCTGGGGATCGAGGTCAGCGCCGAGGCGGTCCAGAGCGCCCGGCACGCGGCGCGGGACCTGCCGGACGTCGAGTTCGCGGCCGGGGACGCGACCCGGTTCGCGCTCGCGTCCTCGCCGGAGCAGCAGCCGGAGCTGGTCGTGGTGAACCCGCCGCGGCGGGGCATCGGGCCGGAGCTGGCCGGCTGGCTGGAGGCCTCGACGGTGCGGCACGTCGTCTACTCCAGCTGCAACCCGGTGACCCTGGCGCGGGACCTGGCGGCGATGCCGTCGCTGCGGCCGGTGCGCGGGCAGGTCCTGGACATGTTCCCGCACACCCCGCACGTGGAGGTCGCGACGCTGCTGGAACGGGTCAGGCCGCGGGCGACTCGTCCAGCCAGCTCTGCAGGACGCGGCTGAGCGGCTGCAGTTCCCGGTCGAGCTCGGGCAGCAGGTCCCGGCCGGGGTCGTCCACCAGCAGCCAGCGGCGCAGCATCGCGACGTAGGCGCCGTGGACACCACCGGCGACGGCCTGCGGGGCGACGTCACCGGTCGCGAACCCGTGCCGGCGGGCGACGAACGAGGCGACGTGCTCGGTCCAGGCGGCCCACTGCTCCGATTCGCCCGAGCGCAGTTCCGTGGACTCGTCCAGGACCCTGAATCGTTGCATCCACAACCCGTCGGGGTCGATGACCCGTTCCAGCGCGCCGATGATGCAGCTGCGCACCAGGTCCAGCGTCGCGTCCTCGGAGGGCAGCGCCGTCTCCAGGAGTTCGGCGAAACCCGCCGTGAACTCGTCGAAGCGCCACCAGATGATGGAGCCCTTGGACGGGAAGTAGCGGAAGAAGCTCGTCTTGCTGACGCGGGCCGCCGCCGTGATCTCGGCGAGGGTCGTCTCCTCGAAACCCTT
Source organism: Kineococcus lubricus (assembly GCF_050871965.1). Lineage (NCBI taxonomy): Bacteria > Bacillati > Actinomycetota > Actinomycetes > Kineosporiales > Kineosporiaceae > Kineococcus > Kineococcus lubricus. The sequence goes on along the minus strand of NZ_JBJLSK010000017.1, from coordinate 20,539 downwards.
GCTCAGGAACAACTCGATCGCGACGGTCTCGATCTCCTCGCGGGAGGAGGCGGGTGGCCTCCCGCGGCGTGGGGCGGTCTTCTCCACCGGCTGCTCAGTCACGTCAGACAGCGTGCCACAAGCGTGGCCCCCCGGAGGGGGTCAACGACACGTCCGGACGCAGGCGCAGCCTCCCTTGAACGACACCTGTCGTACACGTCGAGCCAGGAGGGAGCCGTGACGTTCCCGGTCCTGCAGGACCAGGCCGCCGGCGGCGACGCCCACTTCGTCCAGGTCGACATCTCCCGCTCCGAGCAGGTGCAGGCCCTCGTCGCCGCCACCGTCGAGCGCTACGGGCGCCTCGACGTGGCCGTCGACGACGCCGCCATCGAGCCGGACAACGCCCTCGTCTCGGAGTTCGACGAGGACTACTGGGACCGGCTCGTGTCCATCGACCTCAAGGGCACCGCCCTGTGCCTGAAGTACGAGCTGCGGCAGGTGCTGGCCCAGGGCCACGGCGGGTCCATCGTCAACATCTCCTCCGTCAGCGGCTACCGCCCCCAGGGGTACGACGCGGCCCACGTCTCGGCCGAGCACGCCGTCCGCGGGCTCACCGAGGTCGCCGCCCTGGAGAACGGCCCGCACGGCATCCGCGTCAACTCCGTCGCCCCCGGCGCCATCGACACCCCCGTGATCCGCGCGGCGCTGGCCGAGACCGGCCAGACCGAGGCCGAGTTCGCGCCCGAGCTGTCCGTGCTCAACCGCTTCGGGCAGCCCCGCGAGGTCGCCCAGGCCAGCCTGTGGCTGTGCTCGGACGCCTCCAGCCGCGTCACCGGCGCGACGTACCCGGTGGACGCGGGGTACACCGACCGCTGAGCGCCCCGCACGGGGCCGGCCGGGCGAGCGGGGGGTCGGCCCCGGTCGATGCAATAGCCTCACGGGGTGACTGACGCGGACCGGACGACGTACGTCGTCGTCGACGGCGAGAACATCGACGCGACGCTGGGCGCCTCGATCCTGGACGGCCGGCCCGGGCCCGAGCAGCGGCCCCGCTGGGAGCGCCTGCTCAACTTCGCGCGCACCACGTTCCAGCAGCCCGCCAAGGGCCTGTTCTTCCTCAACGCCTCCAACGGGCACCTGCCGATGTCCTTCGTCCAGGCGTTGCTGGCCCTGGGCTACCAACCCATCCCGCTGGCCGGCGGCCCGGGGGAGAAGGTCGTCGACATCGGCATCCAGCGCACGCTGGACGCCCTCGTCGACCGCGACGGCGACGTCCTGCTCGGGTCGCACGACGTCGACTTCCTCCCGCAGATCGACCGCCTGCTCACCGGCGACCGGCTCGTCGGCATGGTCGGGTTCCGGGAGTTCATGAACTCCCAGTACGCGGGGTTGGCCGAGCGGGGCTTGAAGGTCTTCGACCTCGAGGACGACGTCCGCGCGTTCAACGTCGTGCTGCCCCGCGTCCGGATCATCCCGCTGGCCGACTTCGACCCGACGCGCTACCTCTGACCGTCTCGATCGTGTCCGCCTCCCCGGCGGTCTTGTCCTCGCGGTACCGGACGACCCGGGCGAACCGCAGGGCCACACCGCCGGGGTAGCGGGTCGAGCGCTGCACGCCGTCGAACGCGATCTCGACGACCTGCTCGGGCCGCACCGTCACGACGTGGCCGTCGACACCGGTCTGCAGTTCCCGGAAGCGCCTCGTCTGCCACTCCAGCACCTCGTCCGTCATGCCCTTGAACGTCTTGCCGAGCATCACGAAACCGCCCGTCCCGGGGTCGCGGGCGCCGAGGTGGATGTTCGACAACCACCGCGCGCGCCGCCCCGACCCCGGTTCCACCGCCAGGACCACGAGGTCGAGGGTGTGGACGGGTTTCACCTTCACCCACGCCCCGCCGCGCCGGCCCGCGGCGTACCCGGCCGCCAGGTCCTTCACGACCACGCCCTCGTGGCCGTCGCGGACGGCGTCCCGCGAGAACGCCGTCGCCGCGTCCGCGTCGTCGGTGACCAGGCGCGGCACGCGGTACCGCTCGGGCACCAGGGCGTCGAGGACGGCGAGGCGCTTGCGCAGCGGCGTGTCCAGCAGATCCGTCCCGCCGGAGTGCAGGACGTCGAAGAAGAACGGCGTCACGGCGGTCCCGGTGGCCTGCGCGGTGCGGGACGCGGTGTCCTGGAACGCCTTCGGGCGGCCCGTCTCGTCCAGGGCCAGCACCTCGCCGTCGAGGACGACGTCGCCGCCGGGCAGCGCCCGCACGACGTCGACGACCTCGGGCAGCCGCGAGGTGATGTCCTCGAGCGTGCGGGTCGCGACGCGGACCTGCCCGTCGCGGCGGTGCACCTGGACGCGGATCCCGTCGAGCTTGGTGTCGACGGCGACAGGGCCGGTGAACCCCGCCACCGCCTCGGCCACGGTGGGGGCGCTGGAGGCCAGCATGGGCAGCAGCGGGCGGCCCACCACGAGCCCGAAACCGGCCAGCTCCGCGGCCCCGCCGCGCAGTGCCGCGACCGCGGCCGCCACCGTGGACCCGGCGAGCATCGCGGCGCGGCGCACGTCTGCAGCCGGGACCCCCGCGACCTGCGCGGCGGCGTCCTGCACGAGGGTGTCCAGCGCGCCCTGCCGCAGTTCACCGGTGACGACCCCGCGCAGCCACCGCTGCTCGTCGGCGGTGGCCGCGCCGAACAGCTCCGCGACGGCCGCGTCCCGGCGGCCCCGGGACCCCGGCCCCTCCAGCGCCGCGACCTCCTCGAACCGCGCGTGGACGCCCAGGACGGTCAGGGACGGCGCGCCGGCCGGCTCGGGCAGCGACGTCAGGGACCGCCAGCCCAGGCCCGTGCGGCGCTGGCGCAGGCTGCCGCCCAGGTAGGCGGTGACGGTCGTGGCGAGCTCGGCGTCGGCCCGGTCCAGGCGGCCCAGCAGGTCCGCGATCGCGGCGACCTTGGCGGTGCGCGCGCGGGTGGCGGCCACGGCGGCCGAGGTGGCGACGACGTCGGCGAGCAGCACGGGACCCATCCTGCCCACTTCCGCCCCACCCGCCACCGTGGCAGGGTGACCGCGTGCGGTGGTGCCGGTGCGAGAGGGCTCACCCGACGCCGGTGCACCGGTGGGGGATGGGCGGCTCCGGGGTCACCCCGGGGACAGCAGGAGGAGTTCGGCACGACGTCGCAGGATCCGCCGTGCGCTGCGCGCACCAGGGATCCCGCACCGCAGGACGGGTCGCCCGGCCCCACCGCACGCGTGCGTGAACCCGACGCCGTCGCCGCCGCGCTGAGCGCGGCGTTCCTCGACGGGCCGTGGACGACGCCCGCGCTCACCGACCGCGGTCGCCGGGCGGTGGGGCGACCCCGGGCGCGGTGGGTCGGTCAGCTCGCGGCGCGGGTCCTGGAACGGTTCCCGCGACCGCCGTCCGACGCGCCGCGGGCGCTGGACGCGTTCGTGCGCGGCTGCGCCCCGTACGCGGCGGCCCGCGCGGCCGCGGCCCGCGCGGGGGAGCCGCTGCGGGTGGCGCACCTGGCGACGGCGACCACGCGGATGGGCCGCAACCGTTCCCGCGCCCCCGAGCTCGACACCGTCGCCGACCTCGCCGGTTTCCTCGGGCTGGAGGTCGGGCAGCTGGAGTGGTTCGCCGACGTGCGCCGGTTCCAGGTCCGCGCGGGAGGTTCGGCGTTGCACCACTACCGGGCCCGGTGGGTCGCCAAGCGGGGCGCGCCCCGGCTGCTGGAGGTGCCCCGGCCGCGGCTGAAGGCGGTGCAGCGCGAGGTGCTGCACGAGGTCCTGGACCGTCTGGAGGTCCACGACGCGGCGCACGGTTTCGTGGCGGGCCGCTCGGCGCTGACGGGGGCGTGGGACCACGTCCTGGCCCGGACGGTCGTCCGGTTCGACCTGGAGGGTTTCTTCGCCTCCGTCCCGGCGTCCGCGGTCTACCGGTGCTTCCGCTCCACGGGGTACCCCGAACCGGTGGCGCACCTGCTGACGGGACTGGTGACGCACGTGACGCCGCTGCGGGACCTGCGGGCGGTGCCGGACGGGGGATCACCGGAGGAACGGTTCCGGCTGCGGCGCAACCTGTCCCGGGCCCACCTGCCGCAGGGGGCGCCGACGTCACCGGCGCTGGCGAACCTGTGCGCGCGGGGGCTGGACCGGCGGCTGGCCGGGCTGGCGCGGGCGGTGGGGGCGACGTACACCCGGTACGCCGACGACCTGACGTTCTCCTCGACGACCGGTCTGCACCCGGCCCGGCTGCGGCGCGCGGTCGAGGCCGTCGTGGTGGACGAGGGTTTCACGCTGAACCGGGGCAAGACGCGGGTCCGCGGGGCCGGCTCCCGCCAGCTGGTCACCGGTCTCGTCGTCAACGAGCGCCCGAACGTGCCGCGTGAGGAGTTCGACCGGCTGAAGGCCGTGCTGCACAACTGCGTGCAGCACGGCCCGGGCACCCAGGACCGGGACGGTCACCCGGACTTCCGGGCGCACCTGCTGGCCCGGGTGTCACGGGTGGAGCACGTCAACCCCGCGAAGGGGCGGCGGCTGCGGCGGAGCTTCGAGCAGATCCGGTGGTGAGCTTGCCGCGGCGCAGCACCCACCGCTCGAACACGACGGTCCCGAACGGCGGGAAACCGGAGGCCAGACCGGCCAGGACGTTCCAGATGCTCCAGCGCAGCGTGATCCCCGCCCACAGCGTCGACAGCAGGTAGACGACGAACGCGATGCCGTGGACCATCCCGACGACGGGGACACCTCCCTCGTGCGGCGCGTCGACGACGTACTTGAGGAACATCGCGATGAGCAGCGCGGTCCACGTGATCGCCTCGAAGATCGCGATGACGCGGAACCAGCGGGCGGCGAGCGGCCCGGACGTCATGGGGGGTCCTCCTCCTGGTGGGTCGTCCCCCAAGTCTGACGCTCGGCGGGGGAGGGTGAGGCCGCGGACGGTGTGTGATCCCTCACCCCGCACGTCGTCCCCGCCTCCCCACCGCGGCGATCAAGGACTCAGGAATCCTTGATCGCCGCGGTGGGAGGCGGAGGGTCGCCGGGGCGCTGCGGGTGCACCCGGTCAGGTTCAGTCGTGCGTGGACGTCTCGTGCCCGGCGTGGCCGACGGGTTCGAGCTGGAACGTCGCGTGCTCCACGGCGACGGGGAAGTGCTCGGCGACGCACGCCTGCAACCGGTCCAGGATCTCCGGGGCGTGCCCGTCGTGGAAGCAGGAGTCGTCGAGGACGACGTGCGCCGACAGGACCGGCAGGCCGGAGGTGATCTGGCTGGCGTGCAGGTCGTGGACGGCGTGGACGTGGGGGAGTTCGAGCAGGTGCCGCCGCACGTCCTCCAGGTCCAGGCCGGGCGGGGTGGACTCCAGCAGCACGGAGGTGGTCTCCCGCAGCAGCTTCAGGGTGCGGGGCACGATGAGGGCGCCGATGACGAGGGAGACGACGGCGTCCGCGCGGGTCCACCCCGTCGCGGCGATCACGGCGGCGGCGACGAGGACCGCGATCGAGCCCAGGCCGTCGTTGACGACCTCCAGGACGGCGGCGCGCACGTTGACGTTGGCCTGCCCGCCGCCGCGCAGCAGCAGCCACAGCGCGACGGCGTTGCCGGCCAGGCCGACGACGCCGAAGACCAGCATGGCCGTGGAGTGCACCTCCGGCGGTTCGAGGAGCCGGCGGACGCCCTCGACGAGGACGAACACCCCGACGGCCAGCAGGGCCGCGGCCTGGAACGTGGCGGCGAGCACCTCGGCCCGGCGGTACCCCCAGGTCCGCTGCGCGGAGGCGGGCCGGGCGGCGAGGGCCGCGGCGATGAGGGCGACGGTCAGGCCCGCGACGTCGGTGAGCATGTGCCCGGCGTCGGCCAGCAGCGCCAGGGACCCGGACACGAACGCCCCGACGGCCTCGGCGACGAGGACGGTGGCGGTGACGGCGAGCGCCCCGGCCAGCCGCCGCCGGTCCTGACCGCCGTGCCCGTGCCCGTGCCCGTGGCCGTGGCCGTGGCCGTGGCCCGCGCTCACGAGGCCGCGCCCGCGGCCGCGCAGAGGTCCTCGCTGACGGCCACCACCACGCCGAGCAGGTCGTCGAGGGCGTGGCCCAGGCGCTGGTCGGCGATCTCGTAGCGGACGCGGCGGCCCTCGGGGACGGAGACGACGAGCCCGCACCCGCGCAGGCAGGACAGGTGGTTCGACAGCGACTGGCGCGAGACGCCGAGGGCGTCGGCCAGCTCGGCGGGGTAGCCGGGGGCTTCGCGCAGCGCCAGCAGCAACCGCGACCGGGTGGGGTCGGACAGGGCGTGGCCGAAGCGCGCGAGGACCTGCGCGGGGGTCGCGATCACCCCCCGACGGTACATCGGGAAGTGGATCGACGCGGTGGGTACGGTGACCTCGTGATCGTCCACGACGAACGTGTCCCCGGTCCGCACGGCGACGTCGACGTCCGGGTCTACGAACCCGTCGGCGCCCCCGCAGCCGCTCTCGTGTGGGCGCACGGGGGTGCCTTCGTGGCCGGGGACCTGGAGATGCCCGAGTCCGACGCGGTCGCCCGCCGCCTGCAGGAGAACGGGGTCCTCGTCGTCGCGGTGGGCTACCGGCTCGCCGGGCCGGGCACGTGCTACCCGGTCCCCTCCGACGACGTGCTGGCGGCCTGGCGGTGGGGCCGGGAGTTCGCCCTGGCCGCGGGGGTGCGCCCGGAGCTCGTCCAGCTCGGCGGGGCCAGCGCGGGCGGGAACCTCGCCGCCGGGGCCGTGCTGCGCCTGCTGGCCGGCGGCGAGCAGCCGCCGGCGGCGGTGTTCCTGGCCTACCCGACCCTGCACGACGTCCCGCCCGAGCCGTCCCCGGCGGCCGCCGCGGCCGTGGCGGGGTTGCCGGAGGGGCAGCGCTGGGGCGCGGCCGACGTCGCCGCCATGTACGCCGGGTACCTCGGGGGGCCGGCCGAGCCCGGCAGCGCGCCGGCCGCGGCGGTCCCCGGGACGGCCGACCTGACGGGTTTCCCGCCGACGTTCGTGCTCACCAGCGAGGCCGACGGGTTGCGGGGTTCGGCCGACGAGTTCGCCCGCCGGCTCGTCCTGGCCGGGACGCCGGTGTTCTCCTGCTGCGAACCGGGCACCGAGCACGGGCACCTGAACCGTCCCGGCCCGCGGTTCGACGCCAGCCTGCGCCGGGTGCTGCGGTGGATCGCGTCGGCGCCCGACCTCACGGCGTGAGCCGCGGCGGCAGGACGACCTCGCCCAGGACCGTGCGGGACCCGGCCGGCCGCACCGTCCCCGCGACCCCGGCGAGCAGCGCGAACACCTGACCGGGGTCCCCGCAGCCGGGCGGCGAACCGCTCGCGGTCCCGGCGAGGTCGCACCCGGGGACGAAGGGGGGCGTCGACCCCGACCGGGTCCGGCGCGGTCAGGCGCTCTTGCGCAGTTCGGCCAGCACGAGGTCGGTCGCCGTCGCGCGGTCGAGGGTCACCCCGGCCTCGCGCAGCACCCGGACCGCCCGGCCCTCGGTGTGCCCCAGCATCGCCAGCAGCACGTGCTCGGTCCCGATGTAGTTGTGCCGCAACGACAGGGCGACCCGGAGCGAGTCCTCCAGGACCTTCTTGCCGCTGCGGTCGAACGGGACGTGCCCCGGCAGCCCGCGCCCGAACAGGCGCCGGCGGCGCGGTGCCCGGTCCAGCGCGCCCGGCCCGAAGGACGCCTCGGCGCGGCGGCGGACCTCCTCCAGGTCGATCCCCAGCGACCGCAGCGCCTCGGCGTCGTCGTCGGGGGGTCCGTCCCGGCGGACGACCTCGCGGACGGTCGTCAGGTCCGCCCCGGCGCCGGTCAGGATCCGCTCGGCGACCGACGGGGTCGCCAGGCACCCCAGCAGGACGTGCTCCTCGCCGATGCGGTGGTGCCGCAACTGCCGGGCCTCCTCCTGGGCGGTGATCACCGCGGTGCGGGCGTTGCGGGTGAAACGTTCGAACACGGGTTCCTCCTCAGGTGCGACGGGCGTGCTTCTTGTGGACGGCCTGCTTCGTGACGCCGAGGGCCCCGGCGATGTCGGCCCAGGACCAGCCGAGCCGGCGGGCCTGGGCGACCTGCAGGTCCTCGAGCTGCTCCAGCAACCGGCGCAGCGCCGCGACGGCCCGCAGGCCGACCGCGGGGTCGGGGTCGGTGCCGCGGGTGACCAGGTGGTCCTGGTCGGTGGTTCCGCTCATGGGTCAACTGTGGTTGACGATCGGCCGGAAGTCAACCCTTGTTGACGCTCGGTCCGGAGGCCCGTCCGTCCCGCGCCACCCGGCTGCCGCTGCCCGGCGGTGACGCCCCGGCGCGGCGTGCGCGGACGGCCCGCGCCCGGCACGCTGGCCCGGTGATCCTCCCCGAGGTCCGCGACCCGCGACTGGTCACGATCCGCCGCGGCGGGACCCTCACCGACGCCGACCACCGGCTCCTCGCCCGGTGGGCCGCCGAGTGCGCCGAGCACGTCCTGCCCCTCTTCGAGGACGGGAACCCCGGGGACACCCGCCCGCGCGAGGCCGTCCGGGCCGCCCGCGCCTGGGCCGCGGGGGAGCTGCGGATGATGGACGCCCGCGCTCGGGGCGGCCACGCGATGGCGGCGGCCCGTCCCCTGCGCGGCGCCGCGCGCCACGCCGCCCACGCCGCCGGTCAGGCCGCCTGCGTCCCCCACGTCCCCGAGCACGACCTCGGGGCCGCCGCGTACGCCGTCAAGGCCGCCCGGGCGGCGAATCCCGCCGACCCCACCGCCGGGCGCGCCGAACGGGACTGGCAGCGCGAACGGCTCCCCGAACCGGTCCGCGCGCTGGTCCTGGAGGACCAGGCCCGGCGCAGCGCGATCTGCTGGTCCGCCTTCGACGACTGACCTGCCCCATCCGCGCGGTTCGGGGTGGGGCCGGGAACCCGCGCTCGGGAGGCTCCGGAACGGGCTGCGTGTTAGCCTTCGAAGGGTCCAAGCGAGGGCGCAGAACCAGCCCACGGAGGCGAACGTGCCCCTCCAGCGGATCAAAACCACCCCTGGCACCCCTGGCCCGCCGGGCCGTGAACCCGACGACGCGCTGCCCGTCGTCGTGGGCGCAGGGCGGCTCCCACCCCGGTTCCCCTGACCCCCTCGCGGGGTTTCCCGTGCCCGTGGGGGACACCCGTCGGCGTCGCCCGTGGACGACGGCGTTCCCCTCACCCGGTAGCCGGCCACGGCCGCCGCGAACCACCCCTGCTCACCGCCGACCCCGGAACCCAGGAGGACGCCGTGCCCGGAAACTGGCTCGTCGGGAGGTCCCCCGACGCCCCCGCCGAGGACGAGACGCTGACGGCCGTCGCGCTGGCGGTGGATACCGGCGAGCACGACGTCGACGACGCCCTGCACGAACTGCACCGGCTCGCCGCGACCGACGGCGTCGAGATCACCGTCGACGTGCGGCAGAACCGCGACCACCCCGACCCGGCGACGTACGTCGGCCGCGGCAAGGTGGCCGAGGTCGCCGACGCCCTCCAGCGCACCGGCGCGCGCCTGGTCATCGCCGACGACGAACTCAGCCCCGCGCAGGTGCGTTCCCTCGAGGGTGGACTCGGGGTGCGGGTGGTGGACCGCACGGCCCTGGTGCTGGACATCTTCGCCCAGCACGCGCGCAGCAGCGAGGGCCGGACCCAGGTGGAACTCGCGCAGATCGCGTACCAGCTGCCCCGCCTGCGGGGGAGTTCACGGAACCTGTCCCGGGTCGGGGGCGGCCGGGTGGCGGCCGGTCAGGGCATCGGTGTCCGCGGGCCCGGTGAGACGCGGCTGGAGTCCGAGCGCCGCCGGTTGCGGCGGCGGGCCAACGACCTCCGCCGGCAGGCCACCGCGATCGCGGCCCGGCGGCAGCGGACCCGCGACCGCCGCTCCCGCAACGCCGTCCCCTCCGCCGCGCTGACCGGGTACACCGACGTGGGCAAGTCGGCCCTGCTGAACCGGCTCGCGGCCGCCGACGTCGAGGTGCGCGCGGAGTTGTTCGCCACCCTGGACCCCACGGTGCGCCGGATCGTCGTCGAGGACGTCGCGTTCACCCTCACCGACACCGTGGGTTTCGTGCGCAACCTGCCGCACCAGCTCGTGGACGCCTTCCACTCCACGCTGGAGGAGGTCGTCCAGGCCGACCTGGCGGTGCACGTGGTGGACGCCGCGGCTCCCGACGCCCTGGACCGGCTGAGCACGGTGCGCGGGGTCCTGCGGGAGATCGGCGCCGCCGACGTGCCCGAACTGCTCGTCCTGAACAAGGTGGACGTGGCACCGCCGGACCGGGTGACCGAGCTGCAACGGCTCCACCCGCAGGCGCTGACCGTCTCCGCGCTCACGGGCGAGGGTGTCCCCGAACTGCGCTCGGCCCTGGCCCACCGGCTGCGTCGCGAACCCTGAGCGGGGACCTGAACCCTCCGCCCGCCCGGCCCTCCCACGTCCCCGACCCCCACCACGACGACCACCCAGGAGGAAGAACCGTGATCCCCACCGCGAACACGCCGGACGAGGTCCACCTCGCCCTGGCGCCCGGCGCCGAGGCGCTGTTCCAGGCCCGGCGCTTCCTCGGCCTGTACGCCCAGCAGAGCGGGGTGCCCGACGACTGCGCGGGTGACGTCGTCCAGGTCGCGGGGGAGTTGATGGCCGTCGGGGGACGGGCGCGCCACGTCCTCACCCTGGCCGTGCGGGACCACCCCGGGGAGCTGAGCGTCCTCGTGGACCTGGCCGGGTCGGCCGACGTCGAGGTGAGCGCGGAGGCGGAGTCCCTGCTGAACGGCCTGAGCCGCCAGTGGGGCTGGCGGCAGCTGCCGGGGTGCACCCGGGTGTGGTGCGACGTGCCCAAGCACTGACCGGGGGGCGGCACGCGTCCGCCGTTCACCGGTGCGCGCGCGCCAGGTGCTCCCCGCGCTCGCGCAGCCGTTCGCGCAGCTCCGGCGGTTCGAGGACCCGCACGCCGGGCACCGCGCACAACTGGTCGGCGGCGACGTCGACGCCCTCCACCCCCAGCCGGACCTCCACCCGCCCGTCGGGCAGCGCCACGGCGTCCTGCGCGGCCGCGGCGGTGAGCCGGCCCGGGACGTGCCGCAGCAGGTCGGGCAGGTTCGCGGCGGGCAGGACCAGCCGGACCCGCACGCGGCGCAGGTCGGCGTCGAACGCGTCGGCGGCGTCGCGCCAGTAGTCGTGCAGGTCGAAACCCTCCGGGCGCACCACGGTCTCGGCGCGCAGCGTCACGGATCCCACCCGCGCGGTGCGGTACGTGCGCGGCGTCCCCCGGTGCGCCGCGACCAGGTACCACCGGCCCGCCTTGAGCACGAGGCCGAGCGGGTCGAGCCGGCGCGCCACGGTGCGCTCACCGCGGCGGTAGCGCACGTCGACGCGGTGGCCGGTCCAGACGGCCCGCGCGAGGTCACCCAGCGCCTCCTCCGGCGTCGCGGGACGGAACCAGCCGGTGGTGTCCAGCAGCACGCGCTGGTTCACCACGTCCAGCTGCGCCTGCACCCGCGCGGGCAGGCCGGAACGCAGCTTGGAACGGGCGACGGCGAGCACCGCGCCCAGGCCCAGGTCGGCGGCCGCGGCGCCGCCGAGCCCGAGCGCGGTCACCTCGTCGGGGGACAGGCCCTCGACCGGGGAGCGCCACCGGTCGACGATGCCGATCCCCCCGCCGGCGCCCTGCACCGCGTACAGCGGCGCCCCGGCCAGCTGCAGCGCCTCGACGTCGCGGTAGACGGTGCGGACCGAGACGCCCAGCTCGGCCGCCAGCGCGGGCGCGGTGGTGCGGCGGTCGCGCTGGACGCACAGCAGGAGGGCCACCAGCCGGGAGGAACGCACCCGCCGACCGTAGCGGCGGACCTGACAGCAGGTGTCAGGTCCGTGCCCCACGGTGGGTGTCGTGACCTCCACGGAGAAACCCCTGACCGGTTCCGTCGCGCTCGTCGCCGGAGCCACCCGCGGCGCCGGGCGCGGGATCGCCGTCGCCCTGGGTGCCGCCGGCGCCACCGTCTACTGCAGCGGCCGCAGCAGCCGCGGCCACCGGTCGGACTACGACCGTCCCGAGACGGTCGAGCAGACCGCCGAACTGGTCGACGCCGCCGGCGGCACCGGCATCGCCTGCGTCACCGACCACCTCGACCCCGCCCAGGTGCGCGCGCTCGTGCGGCGCGTCGACGAGGAGCGGGGACGGCTGGACGTCCTGGTCAACGACATCGGCGGTGAGCACTACGTCGACTTCGGCAAACCGCTGTGGGAGTACGACCTCGACCGCGGCCTGGCCCTGCTGCGCGCCGGTCTGGAGACCCACCTCGTCACCAGCGCCGTCGCCCTGGGCCTGCTGACCCGCCGGCCCGGCGGGCTCGTCGTCGAGGTCACCGACGGCACGACCGCGTTCAACACCCCGCGCTTCCGCGAGACGGTGTTCATGGACGTCACCAAGCACGCCGTGAACCGCCTCGCCTGGGCGCAGGGGCACGAGCTGGAACGCGTCGGCGGCACGGCCGTCGCCGTCACCCCCGGCTGGCTGCGGTCGGAGATGATGCTCGACGTCTTCGGGGTGCGCGAGGAGAACTGGCTGGAGGCGACGACCCGGCCGAAGACCGACGGCCCCGACCCGGCCGACTTCGCCGTCTCCGAATCGCCCGCGATGATCGGGCGCGCGGTGGCCGCGCTGGCCGCCGACCCCGGCAGGGCCCGCTGGAACCGGGCGTCGGTCACCTCGTACCAGCTGGCCGAGCACTACGGCACCACCGACGCCGACGGTTCGCGGCCGGACGCCTGGCGCTACATCGAGGAGGTCCGCGAGAAGGGGCTGCCCGCCGACGTCACGGGGTACCGCTGACCGGTCCCGCGTCCACGGGTCGCGCATCCCCGCCCACCACGCCGAGCGGGAGGTCGCCGCGGGCCGGTGGGCCTTGACGTCCCCCGCGGGGACGCCGAGGCTGCCCGCGTGCTGATCGCGATGTGCGGGCTGCCCGCCGCCGGCAAGAGCGCACTGGCCGGCGAGCTGGCCCGGGCGCTGGCCGCGCCGGTCCTGTCCGTGGACCCGGTCGAGGCCGCGGTCTGGCGGGCCGGGGTCGGGCGCGGGGAACCCACCGGTGTCGCCGCCTACGCCGTGGTCCAGACCCTCGCCGCGGAGAACCTGCGCCTGGGCCTGACGGTGGTCGTCGACGCCGTCAACGACGCCGCCGAGGCGCGCGCGGCCTGGAGGGGACTGGCCGACCGCGAGGGGGTTCCCCTGCACTTCCTCGAGGTCCGCTGCTCCGACCCGCAGGTGCACCGGGAACGCCTGCTGGGGCGGCGCCGCGACCTGGACGGGTTCCCCGAGCCGACGTGGGCATCGGTCGAGGCCCGGCGGGCGGCGTTCACCGACTGGCGGCAGGACCGGCTGGTGCTGGATTCCCTCCGTCCCCTGGACGAGCTGACGGCGGAGGCGCTGGACCACCTGCGTCGTCCGGGGTCCTCTGCCAGGCCGTCGCCGTGACCTCCACGTTCCCGGGGAGCACCGCCCACCCGAGGGAGACGCCGTTCGTGCCCGCCCCCGCGCTGGTGGCCGTCGGTTCGGTCGTCGGGCTCCTGGTGGTGGCGGCCTACGCGGGGGGCGTCCTGCTGCCCCACGTCGTCCACGACCTCCACCACCTGTCCCACGCGGAACTGACCGGTGGCGCCCACGACCCGAAGGGGCTGTGGCCCGCCGACGCCGGCCTCCTCGGGGCGCTGGTGAGACTGGCCGGGGTCTGCGCGGCGTTCGCCGGCTGGTTGCTCACCGCACCCGCGGCCGTGGTCAGCGCGTTCGCCCTGCGGTCGGCGGCGGAGCGCCGCGCCCCGCGCCGCGTCGTGCTGCACCTCGTGGTCCTGGCGCTGCTGGTGTCCGCGACGGTGGTGAGGTTCACCCCGTTCGGCGGCGCGCTGGTGACCTGGAGCCTGGACTGAGGCCGTCGCCCCCGCGCCGCGGCCGGATCCCGGTGACGTCGCCGGCGCTGAGCGGCCTGGCCGCCTGCTCGGGCGGCGACCCCGCCGCCGCCGGCCCGGAGGCCTGGGACGTCGCCTTCCAGGCCGCCGGGGCCGCCGGGGCCGCCGGGGCCGCCGGGGCCGCCGGGGCCGCCGGGGCCGCCGGGGCGTCGCCCTTCGTCGCCTCCGGCACCGAACCCCGCGACGACCCCTCGCAGTGGGGCGTCGCCCTCGCCACGAGCTGAGCGGGCCGGGCCGCCACTAAGCTCCACGGCGTCGACGGGGCACGGCCGGCCCCGCCGCCCACCCACCTCCGAGGAGCGACACGATGGCTCGGCGACCGGCCGTCTCCAGCGTCCAGATCGCCCGTGAGGCGGGGGTGGCGCAGTCGACGGTCTCGCGGGTCCTCAACGGCGGCAGCGTGGCGCCGGAGACCCGCCGCCGGGTGCTGGAGGTCCTCGCCCGGCACGACTACCAGCCGAACTCGGCGGCCCGGGCGCTGGTCGGCGCCCGCAGCGGCCTGGTCGGGGTCGTCGTCCGGGACCTGACCAACCCCTTCTACCCGGTCATGGTGCGGGCGGTGGAGCGCGTCCTGCACGAGCGGGGGCTGCGGTTGCTGCTGCTCAGCGACGTGACGACGCCGCAGGAGAGCCTGGCGGTGCTGCGTCGCGAGCGGGTCGACGGGGTGGTGTTCAGCTCCGCCGTCCGCGACGACCCGCTGGCGTGGCCGGTGAGCGAGCACGGGATCCCGGTGGTGCTGTGCCACCGGACCATCGCGGGTTTCCCCGGCGACCAGGTCGAGGCGGACAACGCCGGCGCGGCGCGGCTGGCCGCCGACCACCTGCTGGACCTGGGGCACCGCCGCCTGGGCATGCTCTGCGGCACCGCGCGGGCGAGCACCGCCGAGCAGCGCGCGGCGGGTTTCCGGGCGCGGCTGGCCGAACGCGCGCCGGAGGCGGAACTGGTCACCGTGCCGGGCGGTTACGACTACGCCACCAGCCACGCGGCGGTGCGTGAGCTGCTGCGCGGTCCCCGCCGTCCGACCGCGCTGTTCTGCCACAACGACGTGATGGCGCACGCGGCCCTGAACGCCGCCACCGCCGAGGGCGTCGACGTGCCCGGCGGGCTCAGCGTCGTCGGCTGCGACGACGCACCGGCGTCGTCCTGGGAGCGGATCGCGCTGACGACGGTGCGCCAGCCGCTGTCCCGCATCGCGGAGGTGGCCGCACGGCTGCTGCTGGACCGGCTGGCGGACCCGGACGCGCCGCTGCGGCACGAGGTGCTGCCGGTGGACTTGGTGCGACGCAGCACGACCGCGCCCCCGGGGGACTGAGGGCGGACGGTCGCCGGTTGACGGGCCGGGGCCCGGCGCCTACGGTGGCACCACTCGTTGGATACGTATCCAACGATCTTGAGCCACCGCCCGACGGTCCGGGACGACGGCGCCGCCGCGAGGACCGCGACCACCAGGACCGAGACACCGACGTCACCCACGGAGCTGAGATGTCCCACACCCTGAAGACCGCCACCGCGACCCCCGCCTCGTTCGCCGGGGACGACACGGTCGCGGGGACCGTGCGCGGGATCATCGCCGACGTGCGCACCCGCGGGGACGCGGCGGTGCGCGAGCTGTCCGCCCGCTTCGACCGCTGGGAACCGGAGTCCACCCGCCTGAGCCCCGAGCAGGTCGAGGAGATCGTCGCCACCCTGCCGCAGCAGGTCATCGACGACATCACGACCGTGCAGGCCAACGTCCGCCGCTTCGCCGAGGCCCAGCGGGCGTCCATGACCGACGTCGAGGTGGAGACCGAGCCCGGGGTGTTCCTCGGGCACCGGCACCTGCCCGTCGCCGCCGTCGGCGCGTACGTCCCCGGCGGCCGGTACCCCCTGACCGCCTCGGCGCACATGACCATCGTGACGGCCAAGGTGGCCGGGGTGCCGCGCGTCGTGGCCTGCACGCCCCCCATCCGCGGCGAGGTCCCCGCCGCGACGATCGCCGCCATGCACCTGGCCGGCGCCGACGAGATCCACGTCCTGGGCGGGGTGCAGGCGGTCGCCGCCATGGCCGTCGGCACCGAGAGCATCGCGCGCGTCGACATGCTGGCCGGCCCGGGCAACGCCTACGTCGCCGAGGCCAAGCGGCAGTTGTTCGGCGAGGTGGGCATCGACCTGTTCGCCGGGCCCACCGAGATCCTCGTCGTCGCCGACGACAGCGCCGACCCGTTCGTCGTGGCCGTGGACCTGCTGTCCCAGGCCGAGCACGGCCCCGACTCCCCGGCCGTCCTCGTCACCACCAGCGAGGAACTCGGCCGCCGCGTCCTGGAACACGTCGAGCAGATCCTGCCCGGCATGCCGACCGGCGACATCGCCGGCCCCGCCTGGCGCGACCACGGCCAGGTGATCGTCGCCGACGACCTCGACGAGGCCTACCGGATCGCCGACGGGTTCGCCTTCGAGCACGTCCAGGTCCTCACCGCCGAACCCCGCCTGGCCCTGGAGAAGATGAACGCCTACGGGGCGCTGTTCCTCGGCGAGGGGACCTGCGTCTCCTACGGGGACAAGGTGATCGGCACCAACCACGTCCTGCCCACCCGCGGCGCCGCGCGCTACACCGGTGGCCTGTGGGTCGGGAAGTACCTGCGCACCGTCACCTACCAGGAGGTGCGCGACCAGGACGCCTCCGCGCGGCTGGGGACCCTGTGCGGGCGCGCCGCGCGCGTGGAGCTGTTCGAGGGCCACGCCCGGTCCGGCGACGTGCGCGCCGCCAAGTACGCCGGCGCACCGCTGACCTGGAGCGACCACTTCCAGGGCGCCCCCGCCTGAGGGGGAACCCTCCCACCACCGATCGACGGAGATCCCCGATGGAGCAGACCCCACCCACCCCCCGGCAACTGCGCCGCCGGTCCCTGCAGTCCGGGACCATCGGCGCGGTCGTCGAGTGGTACGAGTACACGATCTACGGGACGGCCGCCGCGCTGGTGTTCGGCGAGCTGTTCTTCCCCAACCTCTCCAGCGGCGTGGGGCAGATCGTCTCCCTGGCCTCCTTCGGCGTCGGGTTCCTCGCCCGGCCGCTGGGGGCGGTCGTCGCCGGCCACCTCGGTGACCGCATCGGGCGCAAGTCGACGCTCATCCTCACCTTCTCGGTGATGACCGTCGCCACCGCCGCGATCGGCCTGATGCCGACCTACGCCCAGATCGGGGTGGCCGCGCCGCTGCTGCTGTGCGTGCTGCGCCTGGCGCAGGGTTTCGCCGTCGGCGGGGAGTGGGGCGGGGCCGCGATCATCGCGGTCGAGAACGCCCCCCGGCGCCGGCGCGGTTTCTTCGGCGCGTGGCCGCAGATCGGGGTGTCCGCCGGTCTGCTGCTCGGCACCGCGGCCGTTTCGCTGTCGGCCTGGGTCTCCGGCGACGCCTTCGCGGCGTGGGGCTGGCGCCTGCCGTTCCTGCTGGCGATCGCCCTGGCCGCCGTCGGCCTGGTGATCCGCCTGCGCGCCACCGAGAGCCCCGCCTTCCTGGCGGAGAAGGCGAAGATGGACGCCGAGATGGAGCAGCGCAAGGCGCCCGCCGTCGTGCTGTTCCGCGAGCACAAGCGCCCGCTGCTCGTCGCGGTCTTCGGCCGGTTCGCCGAGGCGGGGAACTACTACCTGTTCACCACCTTCGTCCTCTCCTACGTCACCACGAACCTGGGGGCCCCGCGCAGCTACGCCTCATCGCCTCGATGGCCGGGGCGGCCGCGAACATCGCGCTCATCCCCGTCTTCGGCGCGCTGTCGGACCGCATCGGACGGCCCCGGACGTTCCTCATCGGCGCCGCGGTCATCGTGGTCACCACCTGGCCGGTGTTCGCGCTCGTGCAGACCGGGCAGCTGTGGGCGATCACCCTCGGCGTCGTGGTCTTCATGGCGCTCGGGCACGCCATGGTCTACGCACCGCTGCCCGCGCTGTACTGCGAGATGTTCCCCACGGCCGTGCGCTACTCCGGGATCTTCATCGGCTACCAGATGGCCTCGATCCTGCTGGCCAGCTTCGCCCCCGCCCTCGCCGCCGCCCTGGTGCTGTGGGCCGGCGGCGGCCTGTGGGCGGTCGCCGTGTTCGCCATCGCCTGCACCCTGGTGGCGATCGTCGCCATCTCCGCCGCCCCCGACCGCCGCCACCTGGAACTGGAGGAGATCGGCGTGACTACCCTGCCCGGCGACCGCGCGGTGAGGACGCCGTGAGGGCCCCCGGCGACGTCGTCGGCGGCCGCACCGCCCTGGTCACCGGCGCCGGCAACGGGCTGGGGCGGGCCATCGCGCTCGCCCTGGCCGGTCACGGCGCCCGCGTCGTCCTCGTGGGACGCACCCGGCGACCGCTGGAGGAGACCGCCGCGCTGGTCGGCGACGCCGCCCGGGTGGCGCTGTGCGACGTGTCCGACCCCGCCTCGGTGGACACCCTCGCCGCCGAACTGGCCGACGAGTCGATCTCCATCCTCGTCAACAACGCCGGGGTCGCCGGCCCGGTCGCCGACCTCGTCGACGTCCGGCCCGACGAGTGGGACGAGGTGTTCGCCGTCAACGTGCGCGGGACCTACCTGGTGTCCCGCGCGTTCCTGCCGCCGATGCTCGCGCGCGGGACCGGGGACGTGGTGAACATCGCCTCGGTCAGCGGCAAGCGCCCGCTGCCCGGCCGCACGCCCTACACCGCCTCGAAGATGGCCGTCCTCGGGTTGACGACCACGCTGGCGCACGAGGTCGGCCCGCAGGGCGTCATGGTGAACTCGATCTCCCCGGGCCCGGTCGCCGGGCCGCGGATGGAACGCAACTTCGCCCGCGAGGCCGAACGCTCCGGGACGACGCCGCAGGCGGCCGAGGCCGAGTTCGTCTCCCGCGCCGCGCTGCGGCGCATGGTCACCGAGGACGAGGTCGCCACCGCCACCGTCGCCGTCCTGTGCGTGCCCGGCCTGTGCGGCGCCGACATCGACCTGTCGGCGGGCATGGTCGCCCGCTGAGCGGCGGGCTACCCCAGCGCCTCCTGCCGCCACGCCGAGAAGGGCCACGACGCCCCGGCCCCGCCGCCCGCGGCGGGGCCGGGGCGTTCCCGGGCGCGGGCGAGGAGGGCGCCGATCAGCGCCACGCCGAGCGGGGTCGCCGGTGGGCGGCCGGTCACGACCGCGCAGGTCCAGCAGTCGGGCCGGCACGGCGGGCGCGCCGCGACCGGGGTTCGCGTCCAGCTGGTGCGCACGGGGATCCTCCCTGGTGTCGCGACGACGGAGGCGCCGCGGGTGCGGGTGCCGGTGCCTGGTGCCAGGCACCCGGGTGGTCACCGCGGAACCCCGCGGTGACCACCCGGGTGACGGTAGGAACTGCAGCGCGCTGCAGGTCAACCTCCCCGGCGCGGCCGGCCGATCCCGGGCGGGTCAGGCCGCCGAGCCCACCGCCGCGGGCTCGGTGAACGTGACGTGCCCGTCGTCCAGGTCGTAGGTGGCGCCCACGATGCGCAGGTGCCCGGCGTCCACGGCGTGGGCGAGCAACGGGTCGGCGGCGAGCGCGCTCACCTCGGCGGCGACGTTGGTGCGGACGGCCTCGGCCAGGAGGTGGGTCTCGTCGGTGCCGGCGCGGGCTCGTTCCACGGCGGGCCGGATGGCGTCGACGAGGGAGTCGATGGCGGTGCCGGAGGCGGCGCTGTGGTGGCGGACCGCGTCGACGGTCGCGCTGACCGCCCCGCAGTTCTCGTGCCCGAGGACCAGGACGAGCGGCACGTGCAGGTGCTCGACGCCGTACTGGATGCTGCCCAGGACCGGGGGAGCGAGCACCTGCCCGGCCGTGCGCACCACGAACAGGTCCCCCAGGCCCTGGTCGAAGACGAGCTCGGGCGGGACCCGGGAATCCGCGCAGGAGAGCACGATCGCGAAGGGGTGCTGCGCGGAGGCGACGTGCACGCGCCGTTGCAGGGTGCCGGCGGTGTGCTGCTCGTGGGCGGTGACGAAACGCGCGTTGCCCTCGCGCAGCAGCTCCAGGGCCTGGTCGGGGTCGTCGACCACCTCGGGGCGTCCGGGCGGCGCGCCGGGTCCGGCCGGTTCCCCACCGCTCGCGCACGCCGTCAGCACGGTCCCGGCCCCGGCCAGCGCGCCCCAGCGCAGCAGCCCGCGCCTCGTGGTCCCCCGGTCCGGCGCCGAACCCGCGGTGCGGCGGTCGGCGGCTCGTGCGGGCAGCGTCGATCCTCGAACGTTCATCGGTTTCCCCCCGATCGTTCCGCGTGGCCCCCGCCACGCGGTGCGCGATCCCCCCGGAACGCGCGCCGGGAACGTTACCGGAGCGCGGCGCGGCGGTGCACCCGAATATCGGCGGATTCTCCCGGTCGCGGGTTCCCGGATCGGAGGTGTTGTGCTGCAACAGTTCCGTTCACTGGTTTCGGCGAAAACCGCACGAGGGAGGCGGAGCCGGCCCTAGGGTGTGCCCCGTCCGGCCCCAGGGGGGGGATCTGCCGGGCACGACACCCTGTTCAGGAGGGGCGATGAGGACGAGTCGACGGGTGGGGTCCCGGTGGATCGCGTCGGGGTTGTTGACGGCGGTCGCAGCGGTGGGGTCGACGGCGGGGGGGGGGGGGGGGGGGGGCGGGCCGGGGGGCGGGGGGGGGGGGGGGGGGGGGGGGGGGGCGGCCCGGGGGGGGGCGCGGGGCGGGGGGGGGGCGGGG